>CACNCX010000024.1 GCA_902619045.1 uncultured Alphaproteobacteria bacterium
CTGCTTAATTTCCATTGCTGGATTAATTATTTTCTTTTTTACAGAAAATTATTTTAGTATCATTTTCTTTACTTTTATTTTTTATTTATCTATAGGAAGTTTATTCCTTATTAATTTCAATTTAATTAACACTAATTTAAAAAGCCATTTAATTGTTTTTGGAGTAGCAAGTTATAGCATATGTGAAAATATTGGTTCCTTTATTGGTCCAACTATCATTGGTGCTTTAATAAGCTTTAATATCAATTATTTTTTAATTATATTTGGTATAATTTTCTTTTTAATATTTACTATTTTTAACTTTTCAACAAAATTAAATGGTGGGCCCTCAGGGACTTGAACCCCGGACCACCCCGTTATGAGCGGGGCGCTCTAACCAACTGAGCTAAGAGCCCTAAATATTGCGTATACATGTAAAACAAATGAATATTAAGCTTTAATTTATTAAAGTGATGCATATTCTAAATAATCATTGTGCTTTATAAATCTTTTCATTTGATCATCATACTGATCATTAAATCTTTTATATTCATCTCTTGCAAAGGGCTTTAAGTTAAAATTATTCATTTCTTCCCTTGCAACATCTTTTTGAAGTAAGCCTAGGCCATCTAAAACAGGATAATAAAGTTGTGACTGAACATGAGGAAGACCTGAAAGATACAATTCAAAATCACTCATTCTAGGTAATTGATTTTTCCATTTATTAATAAGGTTCAAAGTGTCTTCGTGAATACATTCATTTTTGACATATTTCCAAAAATCACTATCATCTCTATTGGACACATAATGAGTATTAAGAAAGATCATAAAATCATCAAACTGACGTCCCACTCTATCATTAAACTCATCAATTATTTTTTCATTATTAAAATCCATTTCTTCTTTAAGGTAATCAGTTGCAAACAAAATCATTTGTATCAAAGTGCTATGAATTGAAGTAGCTTCTAATGGTTCTAGAAAGCCAGAGGCTAATCCTATAGCAATACAATTTTTTACCCATGATTTTTCTATTCTACCCGAAGTAAATTTAATATCGTTTCTTGGTTCTATTTCATGACCTAAGACTTTCTCTATTTCTATTTTAGCTTCTTCTGGACTTGTAAAATCATCACAATATACATAACCAGCACCAATTCTTTCTTGTGTCGGTATTTGCCACATCCAACCATTTTTTTGAGCCCAAGCTAAAGTATAATTACTAATATTTTTTTCATCTAATTTTAAAAAGAAAGGCATAGCTCTATTTACTGGTAAATTTTTTTGATAAGATTTCCATCCAACATTGTATAATTTATTTATGAGGAGTTTTCTAAAGCCTGTACAATCTAGAACCAAATCAGTTTCAATTTCTTTACCACTTTCAAAATGAAGTTTTTCAATTTCTCCATTTTCATTTAATGAAGCATGCGTGTAAACTTCATCAAGAATCTCTATATTTTTTGATCTTTTTCTTAAATAATTTCCAACAAGATGGTTATCAAAATGATAAGCATAGAAAAAAGGACTTTTTAAATCTGGTCTGTTATTTTCAAAATTGAATGGAACTTTATTTGTTTCCATTAGCTTTGTGTGTAAATGCACATCAGCAACTGAACGACCTGCAGCAACTGCATAAACATTTAGATATTCAAAATCTTCAGGAATTTTTTTAGATGCTAACAAATGTGGGTCATCAATTGGTCCATAATATTGATGATTTAATTCTTTCCAGTCTTTATGAACAATCCCAAACTTTAGAGTAGCTTTTGTCTCTCTTAAAAAGTCTAGTTCATCTAAGTTATATCTTTTTAAAAAATCATAAAATATCCCAGTTGTTCCTTCTCCAACACCGATTATAGGGATGCTTGAAGGATCAACAATTGTTACTTTTACATCTTGTTTATTTGTGTAAAAAAAATCACTTAGAATATATGCAGAAATCCAACCGGCGGTGCCTGCACCTAGGATAGTTACGTTTTTTAATTTCCTCATTAATAAATAATATCAAAAGCGGATTTTATTAAATTCTTTGTATAATCATTCTGAGGGTTGGTTAATATATTTTTTGCCACACCTTGTTCTAGAATGGAACCATCTTTCATGACGATTAAATTGTGGCTTATTGATCTAATAACTCTTAAATCATGACTTATAAAAATATAAGTAGTTTTGTGATTTTTTTGGAGTTGGAGTAATAGTTCTAGAATTTGTTTTTGAATAGATAAATCAAGTGCAGATGTTGGCTCATCCAACAAGACAAATTTTGGATTTAAGACAAATGATCTTGCTATAGCTATTCTTTGTCTCTGACCACCAGAAAACTCATGAGGAAATCTAAGCATGGAACTAGGTTCTAAACCAACTTCATTCATTATGTTTTCAATTTTATTGAGTCGTTCCTTTTTATCTTTCATATTAAGTGCTACAATTAATCCTTCTTCAATAATTTGTTTAACAGACAATCGTGGATTTAAAGATGCATAGGGATCTTGAAAAACTATCTGCATTTGATTTCTAAATGGTTTAAACTGCTTTCTAGATAAATGATCAATTCGATCATCAAAAAACTTAATTTCACCTTCTACATCTGTGTTTGATTCTCTATCAACTAATCTTAATAATGTTTGACCTAAAGTAGTTTTACCAGATCCACTTTCACCAACAATTCCAAGAGTCTCACCTTCTTTAATATCAAGGCTAATATTATTTACCGCATTAATTGATAAAACTTTATTTCTTCCTGATACTTTTACTTTAGTATTAAATGTAACATTAAGATTATCTCCTGAAAGGATACTTCTTCCATTCTTATCATAATATAGATCTCTTTCTTTTGGCTCGGAAGACAATAAGTGTTTGGTATAATCATCTTTTGGATTTTCAAAAATTTCTTTTGTAAAGCCTGTTTCTTTTATTTTTCCATTATACATTACACAAACTCTGTCACTTATTTGTCTAACAATAGTCAGATCGTGAGTAATAAATAAAATGGACATTTGATATTTTTGTTGAAGGCTTTGAAGCAATTTAAGTATTTCTGTTTGAACGGTAACATCAAGAGCAGTAGTTGGCTCATCTGCAATAAGTAAATCTGGATTGTTAGCAATTGCGATAGCAATCATAATTCTTTGTCTTTGTCCTCCTGACAATTGATGTGGGTATTGTGACAATCTAGACTCTGGTTCTGGAATTTGAACTTGTTTTAGTAATTCAAGACATTTTTCTTTGAGTTCTTTATCTGAAAATTTTCCATGAATTCTTAAAACCTCACTAATTTGGTTTTCAATTGTATATATTGGATTTAACGAACTCATTGGTTCTTGAAAAATCATTGAAATATTTTTTCCTCTGATATTTTGATACTCTTTTTCAGAATAAGAATTTATATTTGTCCCATTAAACTTTATTGAAGTTTGATCGGATATGATTGCATTTTCTGCGAGTAATCGAATAATTGCCCTAGCAGTAACAGATTTACCTGACCCACTCTCTCCTACTAGTGCTAATGTTTCGCCCTTTTTAATATTAAAGGATATGCCATTCACTGCATTTACTTCACCACTATCTGTATTAAACTTTACTTGAAGATTTTCAATTTCAACAAGATTAGTCATTATTTTTTTGTTGTTGTTGCATATGGATCAATTGCATCGCGTAAAGCATCACCCAAAGCATTAAATCCTAAAACTGAAATTAAGATTGCAAAGACAGGACTTAAAACCCAAGGATAACTTCCAATTGTTCGCATATCTTGAGCAGAATTTAATTGAAGACCCCAACTAACAAATGGAGATTGAATGCCTAAACCTAAAAAGCTAAAAAAACTTTCTGTCAAAATTACAGAAGGTATCAATAAAGAAACACTTACTATAACGTGACTTGTTACATTAGGAAGTAGATGTCTATAAATAATTCTTAGATCATTGGAGCCTAAAGCTTCAGCTGCTTTAATATAGTCTAATCTTCTTAAAGAAAGGGTTTTTCCTCGGACCTCTCTTGATAGTTGAGCCCACCGTAAAGAGGATAAAATAAATGCCATAAAAATAAAAATGAGAAATGGATCCATTTGTCTTGGCAGAATTGCTACTAAGGATAAATACAAAGGTAAATCAGGAAACGCTAAAGCAAGTTCCGTAACTCTTTGCGAAGCCATATCAAATTTTCCTGAAAAGTAACCTGAACTAATTCCAACTAAAATACCAATAAAAGTTGTAATACTTACAACTATGAGAGCAAATAATAACGTTACTCTACTTCCCTTAAAAATTCTTGATAACATATCTCTTCCATAGGCATCTGATCCAATAAAAAATACTTTAGACCCATCTTTAGTGGTAAATAAATGTAGATCCAAATTTAAGCCTAGAAACTTATATTCCCATCCTCTAGTAAAAAAATAAAGATAGTTTTTTTGAGTATAATCAATCTCCATTATTGGAAGATATGTGTCAGGATCAAATCCTTCAGTAAAGCCATAAGCGAAAGGTCTTAACGAAAAATTATTATCTTCATCAAAGAAATGTATTCCCTGAGGTGGATAAAAAACTCTATCACTGTCTCTTGCTGCTGGATCATATGGAGATAAAAAATCTGCAAAAACAGCAGAGAAAATTAAAAAGCCTACAAAAATTAAGCCTAATATTCCAACTCTGTTTTTTAAAAATCTTTTTCTTACTAGTGAAAAATATGAATTTTGTAAGTTTGAAGTTGTTTCCATAATATTTAATTCTGTCTTACACGAGGATCTAAAATTGCTAGCAAAATATCAGCAATGATATTTCCAATAATTAATATTACTGTTAAGCAAAATAAAATTGCTGCAGTAGTATAAGTGTCTTGTCTTTGAATAGATTCTACTAAAAGTGGTCCCGCAGTTGGAATAGATAAAACGATCGCAGCTTCTAGTTCACCCATTAGCATATATGGTAAAGCAATACCCTGGAACATTACAAGGGGATGCAAAGCATTTGGTACAGCATGACGGTATAATGTTTGATTTTCAGACAAACCTTTTGCTCTTGCTGTTTCAATATATTGCATACGCATTACATCTAATAAATTTCCTCGCATTACTCTCATATTGTATGCAAGACCTCCGATAATTGCGATGACAAATATTGGCCAAATATGAAGTATGCCATTCCATAGTTTTGCAAATGACATTGGTTGAACAGCGTAGTACGGAGAGTACATTGATCCAGTGTTATCCGAATTTAGAACAATTGCTAACCAATACATAATTAGTAATGCTAGAAAGAAACGTGGAATGGTCATTCCTAAAAAAGCGAAGATAGTGGCTACATTATCACCTAACTTATTTTGATTTTTTGCAGCATAAATTCCGATAAAAACACCAATTGTTGTAGCAAAAAAATGACAAATTAATGCTATTGCTAAAGTTCGAGGCAATCTATCGCCTAACATTTCACTAACAGGCTTGTTGTAGTGCATGGAAAAACCAAAATCGAAATTAAAAACAATATTTTTAATCCAATTGAGATATCTTATTACTAATGGTTCATTAAGGCCGTATTTTTCTCTCAACATTATTGTCAGTTCTAAAGCTTGTTCTTGTGTAATATTTGCTAAAGCTTTAGTTTGACTAACGTACCATGTTGCATAATCACCAGGTGGTAATTCAATAATAAAAAAAATTATAATACTGATTACGAACAGTAGCGGAAGTGAATAAAGAATTCTTCTAAATATAAATGAAAGCATTTTTTTTAAATAAAGTAAGGGGCTTAAATAGCCCCCTTACTAAGAAGTTTATTAATCAATACCAGGAACTCTTCCGGGGAAAAGTTCATCTAATTGATCATATTGATAAACCCAGAATTGTTCACGGATAACTGTATCTTCAGCCCATTGATAAGCTAAAACAGGCATTCCATCAGCTAAGTTTTGAATTCTTTTATTTATCAAAAGTGCTGTTGGATATTGAACTATACCAGGCATATAAACATTTTCTGTAAATAGTTTCTGATAGCGAGACATTAATGCTTGAGCCTCTGCTCCTTCAACCCCATCTCTCCACTCTTCAAGAATACTTACGATTTCTTTTTCAAATGGTTGAAGTTGTTGAGGGTGTTCATCAGTTCCTAAGTGAGGATCAAATGAAGACGTAGTTACAGGACCCATATCTGACCAATAACCCGAATTAGGGAAGGCCATTTCTTGTTGAGATCTTACAAGTAACCAATCCCATTCACCTGCTTGTCTTGTTGGCTCAGTATCTTCCATTGGTTTAATATTAATTTTAATACCAACTTCAGCCATCATAGTTGCCATTCCATCGCCAATCAACATTTCATTATCACTACCTTTATTTTGAACTAAATTAATAACTAGATCTCCACCTCCATTTGGAAGATTTCGAATTCCGTTACCATCAGTATCTATAAGGCCTAATCCATCAAGTATAGAATTTGCACCTGCTGGATTATAAGGGAAAAATGAAGTAGCATCTGCATCAAAGAAAGCACTATCTCTAGCAAGACCGCCTGCATAAACTGTCACAAATGGTCCTTTGGACATTGCTTTTGCAAATGCTTTACCATCAATTGCATGCTTAACAGCTTTTCTGAATTCTAAATTTCTATTTAGATCTCGAATAGCTGCCATTTGATCATCCAACACACCTAACCCAATTGCTTGGTTCATGGCGAGTTGATATCCCATGGTTCTTCCACTAAAAGATAGTTGAGCTTGTGCATCATCACTCTTAGACTCTTTAACAGCTTCTAAGTATAAAGGTACGTTCTCCATATTCGAGAAGTCAGCGTTACCAGCTAAGGTATCAACCGTTCTTTGGCCCCAAGTTTTTAACTGGAACACCATCTCGTTCATGTAAGGAAGTTGTTGTCCTTTACTATCAACTTTCCAATAGTATGGATTTCTACGAAGTATTACTACCTCGTCTTGTTTATATTCAACTGCAGTCCATGCACCCATGCTAACCCATGGTAAACGTCCAGCAGGGAATGCTTGAACATAATCATCATAAGACGTACCACCATATTTAGGGTGATGTTCTTTAAGTAAATGTGATGGTCCAGGGCATCCATTTATGTATGCCATGGAGTGAAGAACTAATTTAGGTTCCTCTTGTGGGAATGTCCATCTAATCTGAGTTGGGCTGAGTACTTCTAAAGAAGTCCCTTCTCCCATTGTGGTTGCATTCATTCTTGTTGGAACATTCTCATCTAGAACGTTATCTTCCCACCAAAAACGAACATCTTCTGCATCAAATGGATCACCATCTGACCACTTTGCTCCATCAATAAGGTTCATAGTAAGTTTGTTTCCATCCCATTCCCAGTCAGTAGCTAAGTTTGGTAAAGGATAAGAATCTTCAGCTTTTAATCTTACCATTGGACCATTTCTTGTTAGACATTCTTGAACTGTGTAATTAATTCCACCCCATCCTTGATGTTGTGAAGCAGTCCAGTTCCATCCTTCAGGTCTTCCACCAATTGTATGTCTAAAAGTTCCTCCGTAACGACCAATACCATCAGGCATTGCATCTCCATTAAAAACTAAAGGTCTTTTTGGTAAACGTTCCCAAATTGGTGGTAGTTTACCTTCTTGAACTAGAGCACTAATGTATTCTGGCTCATATAAAAATTCAAAGTCTCCAATATCTTGATAGCTCATCAATTCATCTCTTCCAATGAACTGAACTTCTTGCATATTTTCAATTGCAGGTGCTGATGGAAGTGCTATTGCACCTTCCGGTCTAGCAGACGCATTTGTACTAGTTAATGCAAAAGTAGCTGATGCTACGCTAGCAAGTAATGTGGATCTAAATTTATTTTTTTTCATCTGTCCTCCACTTAAAATTTTAAAAAACCTATAATAAAATTGGATTATTGAGAAGAACTATTTAAGATTAGATTAAGTAATTTATAAATTAAATGCTTCCTTTTCAACTAAAATTGACCTTTTTTGTTGATTACGCTTTGTTTTTTTGGTCAGCCCTTTAATTGATTTATTATATTTATAATTTTTTATTTTTTTTAGATTCTTTTTAATACTATTAATTTTTGATTGATATTGTGGCAGCCATTGTGCTTGTGCAACAAGCATTTCATCTACCATTTGCCAAACTTCCTCAGATGAACATACTGAGCTTACTAGTGGATCTTGCAGTACAGCAAGTTTTAATAATTCAATATCTCCTTTTATTGCTGCCTTTACAGCCATTCTTTGGACATCTATTGAAGTACTGCATAGAGAAGCGCATTGTAGGGGTAAGTTTATTCCTTTAATCATTTTAATACCCTTTGAATCTACGTATCCAGTACTTTCAATTACGCAATCATCATCTAAATTAGAAATTGTTTTTTTATTAATAACATTAAAATGCCCTCTATATTTTTTTCCAGTTTCAATTGCTTCAATTATATAACTTCCGTGTTCAGTTGATCTTTTGTAATCTTTAAGCTTAATTCCAGAATTTTTTAAATATTTTGGATAATCCTCAACAAACCAATTTCTTTTTTCATTACATACTCTTAAGTAACCACCTGTTTCGCCATGTATCCAGTTTGAAAGACTACTCCATTTCTTCACATCTTTTTGTGTACGTCTATACCATGGTAAATATTCGCTTAAATGACCGTTACTTTCTGTAGAAAAATATCCAAATTTATCTAAAACATCTATTCTAACTTTTTCATCTCTTGAAAATTTTTTATGTTTCTTTAACGATTTAGAAAGCTGGTCTTTTGTAATTTTTTTACCCTTATAATTTAAATCCAAATACCAAGTCATGTGATTTATACCGCTGCAAGAATATTTCATTTTTCCAAATGGAATGTTTAATGAATCTTCAATTAATTTTGCACCACCTTGTACTCCATGACACAAACCAATTGTATTGACTTTACCAATTTCATTTGCCGCCCAGGTATTCATAGCCATAGGATTTGCATAATTTAAGAAAAGAGCATTTTTTTTTGCATATTTTTTTATATCTTTACAAAAATCTAAAATAACTGGAATGTTTCGTTGTCCATACATTATACCACCAGCACAAATTGTATCTCCAACACATTGATCGATCCCATATTTTAAAGGAATAGATATATCAGTTTCAAATGCTTCTAAGCCTCCAACTCTAACACAACTAATTATATATTTTGCATTTTTTATTGATTCTTTTCTAATTGGATCAATGCTAAGTTTAGTTGGAAGGTTATTAGCTGTTATATCTTTTTGAATTAATTCAGCTACCATTAACAAATTACTTCTAGATATGTCGTGAAGAGAAATTTCTATATTTTGAAGTTTTTTAACTTTTAAAATATCTCGAACAAGAGTTTGGGTAAAGCCAACACTACCTGCTCCGAGAAATGATATTTTCATATGATTATTCTTAAACTCCTTAAATTATTTGACAATATTATTATTTATTTTTAACATAAACTAACAATGACAGATTTTTCAGATTTCAGAAATAATGGATATATTCTTAAAAGAAATCTTTTTTCTAAAGATGAAGTATCAAAGCTAATAAGGTATATTGAAGATAATTCTGAAAAAGAAGATCAAGCTAGAGAAACTTTTAGTTCTACAGGTAAATTAAATATTACTTTATGGAATCAACCCTCTGATGATTTATTTGGTAAATTTTCTACTAATGAGAGAATTGTTAAACCAATGGAGGAATTTCTTGGAGATGAGGTCTATCATTATCACTCAAAAGTAATTTGGAAAAAACCTGGTGATGGAGGTTTTGATTGGCATCAAGATTATGGATACTGGTATCATAATGCCTGTCTTTACCCAGACATGGGGTCTTGCTTTATAATGCTAGATAAGGCTACAAAAGAAAATGGGTGTCTTAAAGTTTTAAAAGGATCTCAAAAAGTTGGCAGAATTGGACATGGTGTTTCTGATACTCCTGAACAAACAGCTGACTTAGATAGGATACATGAATTAGAAAAGAGACATGAGTGTGTTCATATTGAAGCTAATCCAGGTGATGCACTTTTTTTTCATGCAAATCTTTTACATTCCTCTGATGCAAATAAATCAAAAGAATCAAGAAGAACATTAATTGTTTGTTTTAATACTAAGTCTAATAATCCATATAAAGAAAAGGGACATGCAAGTTACACGCCATTAAAAATTTCTTCATATAATTCGATTATGGAATATTAATAAAATGAAACTTAAAATATTTTAAAAAAAAATATATACTTATTGAATTAGAATTATGCATATAAATTCCTCCACATGGTATATTCCTAAGATTGAAAAGAAAAAACTCAAGGAACTTTCAAAAAGAAGTGATAGACCAGGTTTGATTCATTTTTTAATATATTTTTCATCACTTATATTCTTTGGTTATCTTTCGTATTTTTATTGGGGCAGTATTTTGTTTTACTTTTTCTTTTTTATTTATTCTACAATCTATACATTTGCTATTTCTAATCTTCATGAAACAATTCATCGTACAGCTTTTAAAACTCGCTGGATTAATGAAGTTTTTTTATACATTTCATCTTTTCAGCTGCATACTGAACCAGTTGGTCATAGATGGAGTCATACATTTCATCACTCAAATACATTACAGACAGAAGGTGAATATGATCATGAAATTGAAGTTTCAAGACCTACAGACCTATTAAAATTTTTTTTAAAATTTGTTCCTCTTTCAGATATATTTTTTATTCACCAATCTTCTTTTGTTGGAACAATTAAATCATCTTTAGGAATTATGAGTCCTGCTATAAAAATTAGCGCCCCTAAAGATCAACAAAAAAAAATAATAAGTAATGCAAGAATAATAATATTTATTTGGGCTATAATTATTTCAATTTCTATTTATTTTAATAACTTGTGGCCAATAATATTTTATTTTTTACCAACTTTTATTGGAAGACCTGTACATTTTGCTGTTAATGTAACGCAACACTTAGCAGCAAAAATCGATACCAAAGATCATAGATTAAGTACACATACAATTATCTTAAATCCAATATTAAGTTTTTATTATTGGCATATGGAATATCATACAGAACATCATATGTTTCCAATGGTGCCTTCTTATAATCTGAAAAAATTAAGTAATGAAATAAAGGACTCTTTGCCGATTCCATTTTATGGTCTTTTTGATTTTTATAAAAAAGTATTGCCATCTTTAATTAAACTAGCATTTGATTTAAATGGATATTATAAAGTCAAATTACCTTATGATCAGAATTAACAATAATTATATAAAAAAAACAGAGATACAAAATGACTAAATTGACAATAATTGGTGCAGGAAGTGCAGTTTTTACAAAGAATATTTTTACAGATTTAATGTTTATTGATGATTTTAAAAAAATGGACATTGCGCTGGTAGACATTGATGAGAAAAGATTAAAAATCTCTCATGAATTACTAGATGTAATTGCAAAAAAATTAGACGCATCTCCAAATATAAAATCATATACTAATAGAAAAGAAGCTTTAGCGGGTTCTGATTTTGTACAATCAACTATTCAAGTAGGCGGTTACAAACCCTCTACAGTTATAGATTTTGATATCCCAAATCAATTTGGCCTAAAACAAACAATCGCTGATACTCTTGGCATTGGAGGAATTATGCGGGGGCTTAGAACAATTCCTGTCTTAGTAGATATTGGTAAAGATATAATGGATCTTTGTCCAAATTCTTTGTGGTTACAATATGTAAATCCAATGTGCCCAAATATGATAGCGATAAATAACGCGTGTCCTGGAATTAATTCTATAGGACTATGTCATTCAGTACAAGGAACTGCAGAAATGCTTGCTAGAGATTTAAATGAAAAAATTGAAGATATTGATTATCTATGTGCTGGGATTAATCATATGGCTTTTTATAAAAAATTTGCAAAAAAAAATGGTAATGGTGGAGAAGATCTTTATCCAAAATTAAAACAATTAGCTGATGACATAGTAAGTGATAAAGTAACTTCAACGAGGAGTATAGGTAAAGACAGTGAATCTGACAAGGTACTTCATGAAAAAGTTAGATATGAAATTTTAAGACGATTTGGTTATTTCGTTACTGAGTCTAGTGAACATTTCGCTGAATATGTGCCTTGGTTTATTAAACAAAACAGACAAGATTTGATAGATCAATATAAAATTCCAATTGAAGAGTATATCGATAGATGTGAAAATAACGTCAAGTTATGGGACGATTTAGAAAAAGATATGACACCTATTCATAATCAACCTCTAAAAAGAGGAAAAGAATATGCATCATACATTATGGATGCTGTAACAAATAATAATGAAGTAACGATTAACGGTAATGTAATGAATGATGGATATATAGATAATTTACCATCAAATTGTTGTGTTGAAGTTCCCTGTTTAATTAATTCAAAAGGCAATCAGCCGCAAAAAACTGGTCGTTTACCTGAACATTTAGCAGCTTTAATGAGAACAAATATAAATGTTCAAATATTGACTGCAGAAGCGGCATTAACAAATAAAAAAGAGCATATTTATCACGCTGCAATGCTGGATCCACTAACTGGAGCTAATTTATCCATTGATGAAATATATGCAATGGTTGATAAATTAATTGAAGCACACGGTAATTACTTACCCAAATATCATTAATGTCAAAACTTACAGTTAAAGATTTATTTGACAAAAAAGGAAAGGTTAAATTAACAGAACTATATGTGACAAATGCTTTAGAGGCATATGCAGCTGAACAGGCTGGAATAGATATTCAAATTGTTTCATTCAAAAAAGAGACATTAAGAACAGGTGTACCAACAAATAAATGGTTTAGAGACGCTCATATTAAAGATATTCGTGATGCAGCACCAAACACATTTATGATTTATGGCCTTGGTCAACTATCTTCACCAGAAAAAGCAATTGATGCTGCACTTATAGCAAGGGAAAATGGTGCTGATGCAGTTTATTGCGGTAATAGTCCAAAATATATAGAAGCTCTTCGCAATGAAGGTTTACCAGCAGTCAGTCATATTGGCTTAATTCCATATAAAAGTACATGGACAGGTGGGTTCAAAGCAGTTGGAAAAGATGCACAGTCTGCTTATAGGGTTTATCAAGATGCTTTAGCATATGACCAAGCTGGGGCTATAGGTCTAGAGGTAGAATGTGTTCCTGATAGAGTTGCAGAAATAATTACAAATAAAGTTAATTTATTAACGTTATCCATGGGCAGTGGTCCTAAATGTGATGTTGAGTTTTTATTTATTCAAGATGTTATTGGAACAAATACAGATAGAGTACCTCGTCATGCTAAAGTTTTTAAGGATACAAATAAATCTTACGAAAAACTTGTTGATGATACTATAGAAGGTCTTAAAAATTTTATTGAAGACGTAAACACTAAAAAATTTCCAACTCCATCAAATGTTGTTGAAATAAAAGATGAAGAGTTCGAAAAATTTTTGACTAAAGTTGGCTAGATACTTATAGTTAATAAATCTTCTCCAATAATAGGATCTTTACCAAAATCTTTTTTTACAATTTTCTTTAATTTTGAAGCATTAAATCTTGTTGGAACAAAATGTGTTAATACAAGTTCTTTACAATTTGATAATTTAGCAACTTTGCCCACAAGATTACTTGATGTGTGATATTCTTTGACATTATGTAATGTTTTTTTAGTTCTAAGTTTAGACGTTTTATTCATTTCATATTCTATAAAAACCTCATGAAGTAAAACATCTGAGTTCTGAGCATTTTGCATTAAACTCTCACACGGTCGTGTATCTCCACTAATTGTTAATTTTTTCTTATTATTATAAAATGAAAAACCATATGCATATGGCACTGGTTTGTGATCAACTTCAAAATATTTAATTTTTATATCGTTTATTTTTATTGAGCCATTTTTTTTTAATTCATAAACTTTATATTTAAGAGCATTTGTTGATTTTCTTTTTTCATAAGAAATTCTTAATTGACGTTCAATTTTCCAAGCTGAAAATATTTTATCAACAAATTTCTTTGTTCCTTTTGGTCCATATATTTTCCATATTGAATCTCTATCGGAGTGCCAAGAAGAAATGATTAGTTGATACAAATCTATAACATGATCAGTGTGTAAATGGGTAAGTAGTAAAGCGTCAATATCAGCCGAAGAGTTTTTACTTTGATTTAATCTTTGCGTTACTCCAGAACCACAATCAATTAAAATTTTAGTTTTTTTTGTTGATACAAGGTTTGATGCACCACACCTTTTATAATCAATTGAGGGGCATCCTGTTCCTAGAAGCGTTAGCTTCATCATTCATCTAAAAATGTTTTTAATTTCCTTGCCCTAGTCGGATGTTTTAATTTTCTTAATGCTTTAGCTTCAATTTGTCTTATTCTTTCTCTAGTAACACTAAATTGCTGACCAACTTCTTCTAGAGTATGATCACTATTCATACCAATACCAAAACGCATTCTTAAAACTCTCTCTTCTCTTGGAGTTAATGAAGATAGTATTCTTGTTGTAGTATCACGTAATGAGCTTTTTACAGCCGCATCTATTGGTATAAGAGCATTTTTATCTTCAATAAAGTCTCCCAAAGAACTATCTTCTTCATCTCCAACAGGAGTTTCTAAACTGATTGGTTCTTTTGCAATTTTTAAAACTTTTTTAACTTTATCTAGTGGCATATGAAGCCTATCTGCTAACTCATTCGGAGTAGGCTCTCTTCCAATTTCAGACATTATTTGCCTTGTGGTTCTAACAATTTTGTTGATTGTTTCTATCATATGAACCGGTATTCTTATTGTTCTTGCTTGATCTGCAATTGATCTTGTAATTGCTTGTCTAATCCACCATGTTGCATAGGTAGAAAATTTGTAACCTCTTCGATATTCAAATTTATCTACAGCTTTCATAAGACCGATGTTACCTTCTTGAATTAAGTCTAAAAATTGTAAACCTCTGTTAGTATAT
>CACNCX010000025.1 GCA_902619045.1 uncultured Alphaproteobacteria bacterium
AACTTCGAATATAAAATTTGAGACGTAGGGGTTCAAAAATTATTATTTGAACTATTTATTTTACAAATCGAAACAAAATAAATATTGTTGGAAATGGCCTACCAGATAAATACTAATTATTCCGTTACTTTTGATGATGTTCTGCTCTCACCAGCGTATTCGGAGATAAAACCAAAAGATGTAGATACATCGATTACCATTGGAAAAGTCAAATTACATATTCCTATACTTTCTGCTGCTATGGATACCGTGACAGAGAATAAAATGGCGATCAATTTAGCACTTAATGGTGGTCTTGGTGTTATTCACCGTAATATGCCAATTGATAAACAAGCAAGTGAAGTCAAAAAAGTTCATAGTTTTAAAGTTAATGTTAAAAAATTTCAAAATGCTGTAATTAATTCTAACAAACAAATTGCAGTAGGTGCTGCAATCGGTGTTGAAAACAATGCTTACTTACGACTATTAGAATTATTAAAAGTCGGCGTTGATATAGTCTTTATTGATGTTGCTCATGCACATACAAAAACAACTTTACAGTTTATTGAAAAAGCAAAAAAAGTTTTAAAGAAAACCCCTCTCATGGTTGGAAACATTGCTACAAAAAAAGCTGCATCAGATTTAATTAGTGCTGGTGTAGATGCTATTAAAGTAGGTATTGGACCAGGATCAATTTGTACAACAAGGGTTGTGACTGGTGTAGGTATTCCTCAACTCTCAGCTGTCATGGATACATTTCAAGTTGCCAAAAAATTTAAAATTCCTGTGATTGCAGATGGAGGAATAAAAACATCCGGTGATATTGCAAAAGCTATAGCAGGTGGTGCAAGTGCTTGTATGATAGGCTCTTTATTTGCCGGCACTGAAGAGTCACCAGGAAAATTATTAACGATTAAAGGTAAAAAATTTAAATCCTATAGAGGTATGGGTTCGGTAGGGGCAATGCAAAAAGGGTCTTTTGATCGATACTCCCAAGAAGAAACAAAGAATGCAAAAAAATTAGTGGCAGAAGGTGTGGAAGGGATGGTTCCATATAAAGGTAAAATAGAAGATGTAGCCTATCAACTTGTTGGTGGTTTAAAATCTTCTATGGGGTACACTGGTCATAAAACGATTAAGAAAATGCAGGGTAACTGTAAATTTGTCTTTATTTCAAAAGCAGGAGCCCGTGAAAGTAATGTCCACGATGTCATTATGTAATAATGTATCGAATCATCATTGAATTGATACAATAAAATAAGAATGGTTTCAGCATCTACAAAACATAAAGTATCAATTGTGATGGGTAGCAAATCTGATTATGCTACAATGAAAAATTGTGAAAAAATTTTAAAATTACTAAAAGTTAAGTTTGAAACTAAAATTGTTTCTGCACACCGCACACCAGAGAGAATGTTTAAATTTGCCAAAGCGGCGGAAGATAATAATATTTCTGTCATTATTGCCGGTGCTGGAGGTTCTGCGCATTTACCAGGAATGATTGCATCGTTGACAACTATACCTGTAATCGGTGTACCTGTAGAAAGTCGTAAATTAAAGGGATTGGATAGTTTATTATCAATAGTACAAATGCCAAAAGGTATTCCTGTTGGTAGTGTAGCAATAGGTGAGGACGGCGCTATGAATGCCGGTTTATATGCAGCTTCCATTATTGCTCTTACGAATAAAGAAATTAAGAAAAATCTAAAAAATTATCGAAGTAAACAATCAAAAGCTGTTAAACAAAAACCATAAGTCATGAATACATCCACACTTGGCATTATCGGTGGTGGACAATTAGGAAGTCTTTTAGCAGATGCTGCAAAAAAAATAGATATACAAACCGTCATATTAAGTGATGATCCTGATGCACCTGGGAAACACTTTGCAACTAAATTTATTTTTGGTCAGTATGATGATGATACAACGATAAATAATTTTATTAATGCAGTTGATCTTGTTACATATGAATTTGAAAATATTCCCGTCACAATATTAAAAAAAATTAATGAAAGGAAAAAAGTTTTACCAAAACCTGAAATTAATCAACTCATTCAACACCGAGAAACAGAAAAAAAATTTCTCAATGATAATAATATAACTACAACAAAATATGTAACTGTCAAAAATGAAAAGGATGTGAGTGAAAATGTAGACTTGCTGCCTGGTTTGTTAAAAACCACAACGTTAGGATACGATGGTAAAGGTCAGTATAAATTAAACACTGTAGATGATATTACGAAAGAGATTGATTTTACAAAAGAATATATTTTAGAAAAACTCATTCATCTTAAAAAAGAAATTTCAGTCGTCATTACTCGTTTTGATCAAAATAGTTATGAGATCTATGATCCTATTGAGAATGTTCATGAAGAACAAATTTTAAAATATTCAACAATACCAAGTGATATCTCTGATGACATACGAATAAAATCAATTGAGTGGGCAAAACAAGTTGTAGAAAAACTAGATTATATTGGAACGTTATGTGTAGAATTTTTTATTGATACTGATGATAATTTATATGCTAACGAAATTGCTCCTCGTGTTCATAATTCTGGACATCTAACAATGAACTCTCATAATATTAGTCAATTTGAAAATCATGTACGAGCAGTATGTGGCTTAGAAAAAATTGAGACAAATAAATTGTATAATGCCAAAATGATTAATTTAATTGGTGATGATATTACACCGTATCGAAATAAAACTTTTAAGGATAATGAATTTTTTTATGACTATTTAAAAACAGAAATTAAACATAAAAGAAAAATGGGTCATATAACGATTATTGATAAATAAATTATTAACTTTAATTAAATTGATCAGTTAACTTTGTTACCAGTTGATATTTATTGGCAACATTTACTAAATCTTCTCCTTCACGAAAAGATTGTTTATCTAATTGTTTAGTGGGATCTCCTCCAGGCCATATTCGCCAACTATCATTATCAACGACATCAGATAAAACTAACGAATTATCCGATACTTTAAAACCAAGCTCAAATTTAATATCAACCAAATGTATAGGACCATCAATTGTCTCAATAGTTTTCCATTTGTCTTCTATAAGCTCGAAACTTGGAAGAATAATTCTATTAATAGCTATTTCTAATTCTTGATCAGACAGTAATTTTTTTGTTTTCATTAAGCTTTTGCTTGTAACAGGTTGTTTGGCTGAAAATAACTCCCATTCTTCTCCAGTTTTTACAAATGGATCCGTAAATACACCCTCTTCCCATTTTCCATCTTTCAAAAATTGTCTTCTCGCTTCACTCTCATCCATTTGAATAGGTTCTGAAACATGCGGAGGGATAACAACGGCTTGTTTATGAAATATTTCCCAAACTAAGTTTTCAAATTGATGAGGATTACTTTTATCTTTTTCAAATTGAGTGTTTCTGCTTAAATAACTTCCCCATGCATAGCGTCTAACTACAAATTCTAAAGGAAGCATATTGCAGTTGTAACTTAAAAGACTATTTGGTGAATCTTGTTCAATAAATGATGTTGCAATACCTGACTTGCTTAGCATACTAAACACATTACTTGTTTGTTTTGTCTTTTGTATTCCAATATCTTTAATTTCCTCTTTCTTCGCTGCATCCCCACCTGTTAAAAAATCTTTTGTTACAATTCGAATGATATTTTGATCATTTGTTTTCTCAATAATTTTTGTTTTTCCTTCAACTAAAAAAGAATTACTCATCAATATATCTCCAACCAATATCTTTTCGATAATATCCCTCATCCCAATTAATTTGACTGATTATATTGTGAATAGTTTCTCTAATAGTTTTTAAATCCTTACCCGTACTAGAGATATTTAAAACACGCCCACCATTAGAGAGCCATTTGTTTTCTTTAAGCATTGTTCCTGCATGAAATATATAGTCATCCGTTGTTAAAGTAAGATTTTCCAAATTGTTAATTGGTGTCAATTTTTTATAATCCTCAGGATAACCATGAGCAGCCATTACTACTGTCATGGCATAATCATTTTTCCACTTAATTTTTTTTATTTCATTTAAGGTACCTATCGCTGATGCATGAAGTAGTTTTAATAAATCTGTTTCTAATAGTGGGATAATTGCTTGTGTTTCAGGATCACCAAAACGAACATTAATTTCGAGTAAATTTGGACCCTTATCTGTTAGAATTAATCCTGCATAAAACATTCCTTGATAGTTGATGCCTTGTTCAGCAAGATGTTGAACAATAGGATCAACAAATGATTTGGATAATTCATTCATTTTATTTGATGAAATAGAAGGAACAGGTGTGTAGGCTCCCATACCACCAGTGTTTAACCCTTTTTCTCCTTCTAAGATTTTTTTATGATCTTGTGCTGTTGTGAGTGGCAATACAAATCCATTTTTATCGACAAGTGAAAATAAACTTACCTCTTCACCAACTAAAAACTCTTCAATAACAACGACTGAACCGGCATCACCAAAAGAATTATCTTTAAAACATTTAATCAGCGCATCTTTTGCGTCCTCCTTTGTTTGACAAATAATAACTCCTTTTCCTGCCGCTAAACCATCAGCTTTAATAACAAGAGGATAGGTTTGGTTTTGACAAAAATTTAAAGCCTCTTCATAGTTGTCAAATACGTCATAAGCAGCTGTTGCAATATTTAATTTTTTACAAATATCTTTTGTGAACTTTTTTGATTTTTCTAGCTCTGCTCCCATTTGATCAGGACCAAAAACTAATATAGAATTGTTCATTAAAAGGTTTGATAATCCTTTAGTTAAAGGCAATTCTGGACCTATCACCACGAGATCAATTTTACTTTCAAGACAAAATTGAAGAATAGCATCATGATCATTAACATCTGTGACAATAGAAGAAGCAATTTCACTGATACTATCACTTCCAGGAATACAATATAAATTAGAACAATTAGGAGATTGTTTTATACCATAACATAATGCGTGCTCTCTTCCACCATTACCAATGACAAGAACGTTCATGAAAAAAAATAACTCATTAATTAGTTATTTGAAGCAAGACTTAAAAATGATAGTTTTTTTAAGCTTTCGTCATTCAAGTAATCTAAAGGTCTGACTGGGTACTCTCCTGTAAAATAATGATCAGTAAATTGAGGGTTATCATTATCTCTATGTTCATAACCAAGAGCTTGATACAGGCCATCTAATGATAAAAATTTTAACGATTTAGCTCCAATATATTTGCGCATTTCCTCTAAATTTTTATTTGCAGCCAATAATTCTTCTTGGGTTGGAGTATCGACTCCGTAAAAATCTGGATATTTAATTGCAGGTGAAGCAATACGCATATGGACTTCTTTTGCTCCAAAATCATAAAGCATTTTTATTATCTTAGTGGATGTTGTTCCTCGAACTAATGAATCGTCAATTAAAACAACTTTCTTTTTTTTAATAGAACTTTGGTTAGGATTTAGTTTTAACTTTACGCCTAAACTTCTAATTTGCTGAGTTGGTTCAATAAATGTCCTGCCCACATAATGATTTCGTATTAATCCTAACTCAAAAGGAATACCAGACTCTTGACTAAAACCAAGCGCAGCAGGAACACCAGAGTCTGGAACTGGTACGACTACATCGGGTTTTATATCAGTTTCTTTTGCTAAGTATGTGCCTAAATTTTTTCTATATTCATAGGCAGTTTTGTTTTTTAAAATACTATCTGGTCGTGAAAAATAAATATATTCAAAAACACATGGTTTAATTTGTTTTTTTGGAAATGGTCTTCGACTTTCAACTTTATTATCTTTAATAACTACAACTTCACCATTTTCAATTTCGCGGATAAATTTTGCACCTATAATATCTAAAGCGCAAGTTTCAGAGGCAAGGATAAATGCATTTTTAAATTTACCTAAAACAAGTGGTCGAATACCTAATGGATCTCTTGCGCCAATCAATGTACCGTTAGCAATAATTGATAAAGCGTAACCACCTTGAATTTGCATTAAAGCATCAATAATTTTATTTAAAATATCTTTCTTTTTTGAACGAGCTACAAGTTGAACAATTGTTTCGGTATCTGATGTTGTTTGAAATATTGCACCTTCACGTACCATTTGCTCTCTTAGAAGGAGTGCATTGGTTAGATTTCCATTATGAGCAATACTAATAGCACCACCATGAAGGTCAGCATAAAAAGGTTGTATATTCCTTATTGTTTCACCACCCGTGGTTGAATAACGATTATGTCCAATTGCAATTTTTCCCTTTAACTTTTCTAATGAGTGTTTCTTTGTAAAATTATCACCAACCAATCCAAATTTTCTTTCTGAGTGATAGGAGTTGCCATCATAGCTTACAATTCCACAACCTTCTTGACCACGATGTTGCAACGCATGCAAACCAAGAGCTGTTAAAGCAGCAGCATCTTTGGTTCCACTTATTCCAAAAACACCACACTCCTCATTAAATCTGGGAACATGAGATTGCCTTACCTCGAATTTTTTTAAGAATTTTAGTCGATTTTTCATCTTACTGTTTTCTTGTTAAAAGTGTTTTTGCAACCATTTGTAATGCTCGAGGATAAACCTTATGCTCTTCTATCAATATTTTCTTTGAGAGTGATTCGGTATTATCTTTCTTCAAAATCTTTACTTTTTTTTGCAATATAATCTTTCCAGAGTCAATTTTAGCGGTTACGTAATGAACACTACAACCAGAATAGCTCGCTTTCGCCTTTATGGCCTGATCCTGAGCATTTAAGCCTTTGAAAGCAGGAAGATAAGATGGATGAATATTGATTAATCGCGATTGCCACTGTCTTACAAATTTTGTGTCTAAAACTTGCATAAAACCAGCTAAACAAATGATGTCTATATTTTTTAGATACTTTATGACTTTGTTTTCGAAATTTTTTCTTGGAATAAAATGTATGAATGGAATTTTATTTTTTTTGGCAATAGTTAAACCTTTTGCTTTGGAGTTATTAGAGATGACTAATTGAACCTCTACTAAACTTTGTTTTTTCAATGATGATTGTATTAATGATTCTAAATTTGAACCTCTTCCCGATATGAAAATAGCAACTTGTAATTTTTTCAACTAATTGTGCACCTTGATGATTTGTTAACTTCTATTTTGCCAATTTCAAAAATATCTAAATTTTCATCTTTTATTAATTGTTCAAATTCTTTGTAATTATTTTTTGAAATAGTCAAAATCAAACCCAATCCACAATTAAAAGTCTTCAACATTTCTTCATCTGAAATGTTAGCTAAGCTTTGAAACCATTGGAAAATTTCTTCATCACAAATAAATTTTTTATCAATCCTTGCTGATAAATTTTCAGAGAGCATTCTTGGTGCATTACCAATAATGCCTCCACCTGTTATATGCGAAATACCGTTGATAAGATTTGTTGTTAAAATTTTTTTTAAAAAAGGAAAATATAATTTTGTTGGAGCCATTAAGGCTGCTGCATTTGTTTCATAAGATGATTTAAATTCTGTTTCTTTATTTAGATCTATATTTTTATCTTTTAAAATTTTTCGAATGAGAGAATATCCATTTGAATGAAAGCCCGAAGATTTAATCCCATATAGAAGATCATCTTCTTTCATGACATCTCTTTTAGGTAGAATTTTTTTTCTCTCTACTGCACCAACACAAAATCCAGCAAAATCAAAATCATCTTTTTTATAGAGCCCAGGCATCTCTGCTGTTTCACCGCCAATAAGAGAGCAATTATTTATCTTGCAAGCTTCAGTGATGCTTTTCATAATTTTTAAAAAAGAATTTTTATCAATCTTGGAAGAAGCATAGTAATCTAAAAAAAATAATGGCTCTGCCCCATGGCAAAGAATATCATTAAGGCACATACCAACGAGATCATGACCCAGGCCATCTAAAATGTCAGTTTCAATCCCTAGTAATATTTTTGTCCCTATGCCATCTGTACCAGAGACCAATAAAGGATCTTCATATCCACAATTTTTAAGATCAAAAATACCACCAAATCCGCCAATTTTATCAAAATTTCCGTTTCTATTAGTTGATTTGCTTAGTTTAGAAATATCTTCAACAAGGGCATCTGTATTTTCTATATCAACACCTGCTTCTTTATATGTTGTCATATTTAATTAGTTTTAAACGAATCGTTAACGAGTAAACTATTAATATAGTAAATTAAGTTGATTCGTACTCATAATGACAAATACAATTCAAATTCTCTCCATTGAGAAGACAGGGAAAGAAAGTTCACTACAAAAAGAACACAATAATAAATCCATCAAAATTATAGATGGATATTTCTTTTCGAGAAATCTTGATGATCAAAAGTTTACTAAAATAAGTAAACTTATTTCTAATGACGTTTCTCAAACAATATTAACAAAAAAAAATGTAAATAAGGTTTTATCTAGTTATTGTAATTTCAACTGGGTTGTAGAAATAAAATTTTTACCAGGTGTAACTGATAATATAGCGACAACTGTAAAAGAAATAATCAAAGATAATCTAAAAAGTAGTTTTAAAAGCTTTGAACTTGGTTCAACAAAAATTATTTTAATAAAAGGAAGAAAAGAAGATATTACCAAAATATCTAAAAATGAAGCAAATCCCTTAATTCAAACAATTAAGATTTATCCATTTAAACAATATTTAAATAATTTTAAAAAAAATCAGTTCAAAATAGAAAAGGTAAAATTACCGAAAAAAAAATATAGTAAAAAAGAAATTAATTTAGATATTTCTGATTATAATCTCAGCCTCATTGGTAAACTTGGTATTGAAGAAAATGATAAATCTAGAAGAGGAACACTTGGCTTAGATCTAGAATCTTTAAAAACCATAAGAAATTATTTTTCCACTATAAAACGTAAACCAACAGATGTAGAAATTGAAACATTAGCACAGACATGGTCCGAGCACTGTAAACACAAAATATTTTCAGCTAAAATTGATGATATTCAAGAAGGTATATTTAAAAAATATATTAAAGGCGCTACTGAAAAAATTATTCAATTAAGAAAAGATAATTTTTGTGTTTCTCTGTTTACGGATAATGCCGGTGGAATAGAATTTAATAAAGATTGGATTATTTGTCATAAAGTTGAAACACATAATACACCTTCAGCCTTAGATCCATTTGGTGGGGCAATCACTGGAATTGTTGGTGTTAATAGGGATTGTCTTGGGTTTGGGAAAGGAGCAAAACCTATAGCGAATACGTATGCATATTATTTAGCAGACCCGAATAAGAAATATCAATTGTATCGTCAAAAAAATAAGGATCCAATGCTTCCAGCAAATTTTATTGCGAAGGGTATTATCAGTGGTGTTAGAGTTGGGGGGAATTGTTCGGGTATTCCTACTCCTCAAGGTAATGTATATTTTGATGACCGGTTTGCAGGAAAGCCCCTTGTATTTTGTGGAACAGTTGGGATTATTCCGAAAAAAATTAAAGGAAAATTATCGCATAAGAAGAAAGCTAATCCAGGAGATATTATACTAATGGCTGGAGGCAGAGTAGGAAAAGATGGCATTCACGGTGCAACATTTTCTTCAGAGGAATTAGATCCTAATAGTCCAGTTTCTGCAGTACAAATTGGTGATCCAATAACACAAAAGAAAATGTCTGATGTCATCATTAGAGAATTGCGTGATGAAAATCTTTACTCGAGCATAACAGATAATGGAGCTGGAGGATTATCATCATCAATTGGAGAAATGGCAAAAGAAAGTGGCGGTTTTATAGTTAATCTTGAAAAAGTTCCTCTTAAATATAATGGATTATATCCTTGGGAAATTTGGGTTTCTGAATCGCAAGAAAGAATGACACTAGCAGTACCTCCAGCGAACGTAAAAAAAGTTATAAAGAGATTTAATGCAAGAGGTGTAGAAGCAACAATAATTGGTAAGTTTATTAAAAAAGAAAAAGCCATAGTAAAATACAATAAAACTGAAATTCTCAATTTAGATATGGAATTTCTTCATGAAGGTTATCCAAAATTAAATTTAAAAACATCTTTGCCAAAAATTAAAAAAGAAAAGAAAAAAATAATTAAGAAAAATTCTTTGATAGTTAAACTACATAAACTTCTCTCTAGTCCAAATATTGTATCAAAAGAATTTATAGCCACGCAATATGATCACGAAGTACAAGCTACCTCTATTATAAAACCATTACAAGGCGAAGGCAGAGTTTTTGGAAATGCTACTGCTATTAAACCTCTATTTGATGATGAAAAATCAATAGCTCTTTCTCAAGCTGCATATCCTCAGTACGCCGAAACAAATCCTTATGATATGGCTGGGTGCTCTATTGATACAGCATATAAAAATTTAATTGTAAGTGGTGCCAACTCAAAAAAAATTGCAATTCTTGATAACTTTTGTTGGTGCAGCTCAGATGAACCTGATCGCTTATATCAATTGAAAGAAGCAGCAAAAGCTTGTTATGATTATGCAGTTGCTTACCAAACACCTTTTATTTCAGGAAAAGATAGTATGTTTAACGATTTTAAAGGTTTTGATAAAACAGGAAAATCAGTAAAAATTTCAATACCTCCAACATTGCTGATTTCTTCTATTGGAGTGGTAGATAAAATTTCACACTTAACAAAAATAACACCAGATGATGGTGATATACTTTTAGTTTTAGGAAATACCCGTAATGAATTACAAGATAGCGTTTATTCCAAAATTATAGGTTATGAAAAATCAAAAAATCCAGTAGTAAATAGCAAGGATGCACTTCGCACATATAGAAAGTTTGAAAAAGCTAATAAACTCGGAATTATAAATTCTGCAATTGGAATAGATTTGGGTGGACTTGGAATTGCAGTTACAAAGATGGCAATTGCTGCAAAGAAAGGTTTAACCATTGATTTAAAACTAAAAAATAAAATCTCAGTTGACCAATTTTTATTTTCTGAATCACAAAGTAGAATTCTTGTTTCCATGAAAAAAAATAAGTTAGCTAATTTTAGAAAAATATTTAAAGGTTCTGATTATACAATTATTGGCAGATGTACGGCCTCAGATGTAGTTGAGTTTAAAGATAACAAAAAAATTATGAGAGGTAAAATTTCAGATTTTGCTAAGTCATACAAACAAAATATTAAAGGGTTATGAACGTATTAGTCTTATCAGGTTATGGTATTAATTGTGAAAATGAAACACTACATGCATTTGAAGTAGTAGGATTTAAAGGAAAAATTATTCATATTAATGATCTAATTCAAAATCCTAAACAACTTAATAACTATCAAGTATTCGCTATACCTGGTGGTTTTTCGTATGGCGATGATACAGGTTCAGGAAATGCAATGGCGAAAAAAATTATGACCAATTTATATGATCAACTAATAGATTTTTCATTAAAAGATAAATTAATCATAGGTATTTGTAATGGATGCCAAATATTAATTAATCTTGGATTAGTACCAAGCTTAAATAAAAAAGATCCAGAAGTAGCATTGATTGAAAATAAATCTGGGAGCTATGAGTGTCGATGGGTTGATGTAAAAGTAAATAATAATAAATCACCATGGCTAGAAAATATTAGTACGCTGAACTTGCCTGTTGCCCATCAAGAAGGGCAATTTATGATACCTATTAATCTACTAAAAAGTATCAAAGCTAATAACCTTATTGGTTTGCAATACATTGATCATCAAAAAAAATTAGCAAAAGGTCAATTTCCTTTTAATCCGAATGGATCTAAAGATGATATCGCTGCGCTAACAAATCAAAATGGGAAAGTTCTTGCAATGATGCCTCACCCAGAAAGAGCATTTTATCATTATCATATTCCCAATTGGCAAAGTAAAACTTTAAAAAAATTTGGGGATGGATATAAAATTTTTATGAACGCAAAAAAATTCTTTGCATAAATTATACTGCTATATCTACTATTTTTTTCATCACAGTTGGCATTCTAGAACTAGAATAAGATGATTTCTTTATCCAATTACTTTTTGATAATTTTGCTTTTTTAACATTGCCATAAAAAATTTCTGTTTCTAAATCAAAATGACTAAATGAATATTCAAATGAACCTTTAGATTGTAATTTTGTTTTTATTTTTTGTATGTCTTGATCAGTAGTTAATAATTTCTTATTTTTAACCCAGACATCATTTGGTACTTCAAGCATAGAGGCCAACATTCCTTTATTTGGTCTACTTCGCACAAGGATTTCATTTTTTTCATTCACAATAACATAAGCTCTTGTATACTTTATGGGCTTAATAGTTTTCTTTTTTAGTTTTAAAGGAATTTTTTGCTGTAAATTTTTTTTATATGATTGGCAAAACTTATTAATTCCACAAATATTACATTTAGGATTTCTCGGAAGACAAATCTCTGATCCATAATCCATAAAAGACTGAATTAAATTTGAAGAGTATTTATCTGAGATGAATTTTTTTCCTAAATCTTTAAGTTTATTTTTGACTTTATTAATTGGTTTATCGATAGCATATAACCTAACCAAAATTCTCTCAATATTAGCATCAAGTGGCATAACTGATTGATTATATCCTATTCCAAGAATTGCTTTTGCTGTGTAATCTCCAATGCCAGGAAGTTGGATGAGTTCATCATAAGTTTTTGGTATATTATTTTTAAAATTTTTATGAATTATTTTTGCAGACTTTAATAAATTTCTAGCTCTTGAGTAATAACCAAGGCCTGACCAGAACTTTAAAATATTTGGCTCTGAAGTTTGCGCTAATTTATTTAGTGAAGGCCATTTTAAAATAAAATCATTAAATTTATTTTTAACGGTATTTACTGTTGTTTGTTGGAGCATAAACTCACTTACAAACACAAAGTATGGATCAGGTAAATTTAGAGTATTTTTCTTCCGCCACGGTAAATTTCTGGCATTCACGGAGTACCATTGAAGCAAAAACTTTATTACTTGTGTTTCGTGTTTAAACATATTGCTTTCATATTTAGGTACTATAAATTATTTATGCATATGGACAAAAAAAATATAAAGCAAAAAAGAACATTTGTTCCACAATCTATTGGTGATACTCTGAGGAAGGTTAATAGAAAATTTTCCTCTAAATATAATCGTACAGAATTTGTAATTAACTCCAAATGGCCTGAAATTGTTGGTAGTTATTTTAAAGAATATTCAGAGCCATTAAATGTTTCAAGGGTGCGTGATTTTGAAAATGATGTAGGTGAGACAGTATATAAAAATTATCTAAATGTGAGTGTCGCTCCAGCCGCAGCCATTGAATTTCAACACTTTAAAGACACTATAATTGAAAAAATTAATACTTATTTTGGCTATAAAGCTATAATAGACTTGAGAATTCATCAAAATTACATAACTAAACATACTCATATGCAACAAAATAAAAATAAACAAATTGATAAAGACGACATAGAATTTGTTAAGCAAAACGTTAAAGAATTTCAAAATTCCAATTTAAAAAATTCGCTATTAAATTTAGGTAATAAAATTACAACTGAGGACAAATAATGAAAATTAAAATTTTATTTATTTCTATTGTACTATCACTACTTTTTATTAATGCCAAAGCAGCTGAAGATTCAATACTAGATGTTAAAGATAATGATTTTTATATTGGAGAAGACAATGCTCCGATCACAATTATAGAATATGCTTCAATGTCCTGTAGTCACTGTGCAGATTTTCATAATGATACTCTGGCAGAATTAAAAAAAGAGTTTATTGATACTGGTAAAGTTAAGTTTATTTTTCGTGATTTTCCCTTTAATTATCCGGCTCTTGCTGGAAGTATGATTTTAAGATGTGTGCCAGATGAGGTAAGATACGATTATATGAATGGCCTTTATAAGCTTCAAAATAGTTGGGTTAATAGAGATCATTCCAAAACAAGATCTGAATTATATAAAATTATGCAAAGTGGCGGTATGCAACAAGAAGATTTTGATGCATGTTTAAGTAATGTTGATTTAGAGAATCAATTACTTGAAGGTGTAATGGAAGCGCAAAGAGAATATAAAATAGGCTCCACTCCGTCATTCATAGTTAATGGAGTTTTATATTCCGGGAATAAAAACATAAAAGAGTTTAGACAAATCATCGATAAAATATTATCACAATAGTTGATGATTAATTTTAGGACCCTTAAGGTCAAAGGCTTTAAGTCTTTTGTTGAACCCACAGAAATTTTGATTGAAAATGGCTTAACAGGTATTGTTGGTCCAAACGGATGTGGTAAATCGAATCTTGTAGAGGCTTTTAGGTTTGTTATGGGTGAACTTTCTCCTAAACAAATGAGAGGAAGTGAATTAGACGATGTAATCTTTAATGGAACAGATGATAGACCAGCATGGGATATTGCCGAGGTTACTATAGATTTAGATAATAAAGCAAGAAAAGCACCAAGTATTTTCAATGAAAATGATACCATTGAAGTAACTAGAAGAATTTGGCGAGGTGAAGGCTCAGAATATAGAGTTAATGGTAAGGAGGTGCGATTAAAGGATGTACAATTGCTATTTGCTGATGCAGCAACAGGTGCTCGTTCAACATCGATGGTTAGTCAAGGTAGAGTTGGAGCTATTATCGCAGCTAAACCTGAACAAAGAAGGACATTACTGGAAGAAGCTGCAGGAATTACTGGTCTTCATTCAAGACGACACGAAGCTGAATTACGATTAAATGCTACTGAAAATA
>CACNCX010000026.1 GCA_902619045.1 uncultured Alphaproteobacteria bacterium
CAGGGACAATTATGGTACCAACTTCATCATTGAAGACAAGGTTTTCTGGAGAAACTAAATCAAAAGAAATTGTTGCCATTATGCGGCTTCAGCTTCTAATTTTTTAGCTTTTTCAATTGCTTCATCTATGCCACCTACCATATAAAATGCAGCTTCTGGCATATGATCATATTCTCCTTTTACCAGTCCATCAAAACTCTTAATGGTATCTTCAAGATCAACATATTTACCTGGTGATCCAGTGAAAACTTCTGCAACAAAAAATGGTTGGCTCAAAAACTTTTCTATTTTTCTTGCTCTCGCAACTGTTAGTTTATCTTCTTCTGAGAGTTCATCCATTCCTAAAATAGCAATAATATCTTGAAGACTTTTATATGTTTGTAAAACTCTCTGTACTTCTCTAGCTACTCTGTAGTGGTCATCACCAACAACTTGTGGATCTAAAATTCTTGAAGTAGAATCTAGTGGATCAACTGCTGGATATATTCCTTTTTCAGAAATGGCTCTATTTAGAACTGTTGTTGCATCCAAGTGTGAAAAAGATGTAGCAGGTGCAGGATCCGTTAAGTCATCCGCAGGAACATAAATTGCCTGAACTGATGTGATTGATCCTTTTTTCGTAGTTGTAATTCGCTCTTGCAGGGCGCCCATATCAGTTGCAAGTGTTGGTTGATATCCAACTGCAGATGGAATACGTCCTAGTAGGGCCGAAACTTCAGATCCAGCTTGCGTAAATCTAAAGATGTTATCAACGAAGAATAACACATCTTGTCCTTCTTCATCTCTAAAATATTCTGCTTGAGTTAATCCTGATAGAGCAACTCTAGCTCTTGCTCCTGGTGGTTCGTTCATCTGACCATAAACAAGTGCAACTTTTGAGTCCTTACCTTTTAGGTCAATAATTCCTGACTCAATCATTTCGTGGTACAAGTCATTACCCTCACGAGTTCTTTCACCTACACCAGCAAATACAGAATACCCTCCATGAGCTTTTGCAATGTTGTTAATTAATTCCATAATTAAAACTGTCTTACCAACCCCAGCTCCACCAAATAACCCAATTTTACCACCTCTTGCATAAGGTGCTAGTAGATCAACTACTTTAATTCCTGTTACTAGAACTTCAGTTTCTGTTGATTGATCAACAAACTCTGGCGCTGGTCTATGAATAGGGTAAGATTTACTTGTTCCAATATCGCCTCTTTCGTCAACTGGCTCTCCTACAACATTCATAATTCTACCTAAAGTTTCCGGGCCTACAGGCATTGAAATAGGGGCACCTGTATCAGTAGCTGTTTGACCTCTAACTAGTCCATCTGTTGTATCCATAGCAATTGTACGAACAGCATTTTCTCCTAAATGCTGAGCAACCTCTAGCATTAATCTTGTTCCGTTGTTGTCAACTTCTAGAGCGTTCATGATTGCAGGAAGTTCACCATCGAACTCTACATCAACAACAGCTCCGAGAACTTGTGATATTTTTCCAGTTAAATTGTTAGCCATATATCCCCCTTTATATTGATTCAGCTCCAGAAATAATCTCTATTAATTCTTTTGTAATGAACGCTTGTCGCGTTCTATTATACTTTAACGTTAAACTATCTATCATTTCACCTGCGTTTCGGGTTGCGTTGTCCATTGCGGCCATTCTTGCCCCCTGTTCCCCTGCATCACTTTCTAAAAGTACTTTAAATATTTGAATAGAAACATTTTTTGGAAGTAAATCCTTTAAAATTGTCTCTTCATCAGGCTCATAATCATAAATTGCATTTGAAGAATTTTCTTTTTCTTCTTCCCTTTCAGAATTTGAAACGTCTAATGGTATTAATTGTTGTTGTGTTACTTCTTGCGAAATAGCTGATTTAAATTTGTTAAAAACTAATATGCATTTATCAAACTTACCATCAAAGTATAATTCTTGAAGCTTATTAGAAATATTTAATGCAGACTCGTAACCAGTACTTGAAACATTTAAGTCGACAAAACTCTCTATAATTTGATCCTTCATTACCCTATTAAAAAAGTCTCTACTTTTTTTCCCAACTGGCATTAGTTGTACTTTTTTTCCATTACCCTCAAGTGACTTAACTAACCTAAAAGTTTCTCTATTTATGCTGCTGTTAAATCCACCACATAAACCTCTATCAGCACTTACTGGAACTACGACATAATTCTGATCATTGCCAGTGCCTGTTAAGAGTTTAATTATACCTTCCCCAGATGCGGCAGATGATGCAAGAGAGGAAAGCATCTCCTCTAGTCTTGATGAATATGGTCTTGCCGCTTCAGCTTTTTCTTGTGATCTACGTAACTTACTTGCAGCAACCATTTTCATTGCTGATGTAATTTTTTTTGTAGATCCAACTGAATTGATCTGAGTTTTGATATCTTTTAAACTTGGCATAGATTAGTTACTTGCAAACTTTCCAACTAAATCATCTAAGATTGATTTTAATTTATCATCATTATCTTTAGATAATTCTTTTTCATTGGCAATTGCATCTAATAAATCGCTATGCTTAGTTCTAATCTCATTTAAAACTTCTGTTTCAAACTTGACTACATCGCCTACTGCAACTTTATCAAGATATCCGCGTACACCTGCATAAATAGATACAACTTGCTCTGAAACCGTTAGTGGTGAATATTGACCTTGTTTTAAAATTTCAACTAGTCTTGCACCACGATCAAGTAATTGTTTTGTTGAAGCATCTAAGTCTGATGCAAACTGTGCAAAAGCAGCCATTTCACGATATTGAGCTAATTCTAGTTTTACAGGACCAGCAATTTTTTTCATTGCTTTTGTTTGCGCAGCAGAACCAACACGACTTACTGAAAGACCAACGTTAATCGCAGGTCGAATACCAGCAAAGAATAGGTTGGTTTCCAAGAATATTTGTCCATCAGTAATGGATATAACATTCGTTGGAATATAAGCAGATAAATCCCCTGCTTGAGTTTCAATAATTGGAAGAGCGGTCAAACTTCCACCGCCATGTTCATCACTCATTTTGGCAGCTCTTTCTAAAAGACGACTATGAATATAAAATACATCTCCAGGATATGCTTCACGTCCAGGAGGCCTTCTTAATAAAAGAGACATCTGTCTGTAAGCAACAGCTTGCTTTGATAAATCATCATAAACAATTAATGCATGCATTCCATTATCTCTAAAATACTCACCCATTGTACAGCCAGTATAAGCAGATAAAAATTGCAAGGGTGCAGGCTCTGATGCAGTTGCAGATACAACAATTGTATATTCCATTGCACCATTATCTTCTAGCGTTTTTACAATTTGAGCAACTGTTGATCTTTTCTGGCCAATTGCAACATAGATACAATATAACTTTTCTTTTTCATTATCTGATTGATTTACAGATTTTTGATTTAAGATTGTATCAATAGCAACAGCAGTTTTACCTGTTTGTCTGTCACCAATTATTAATTCACGCTGTCCTCTTCCAACTGGAACAAGAGCATCAAGTGCTTTAATACCTGTCTGCATAGGTTCGGATACACTTTGACGAGGAATAATACCTGGGGCTTTTAATTCAATTCTTCTCTTTTCAGAAGATTGGATAGGACCTTTACCATCAATAGGATTTCCTAAACCATCAACAACACGTCCTAACAATTCTTTTCCAACAGGAACGTCAACAATTTCTCCTGTACGTTTAACTGTATCACCTTCTTTAATTCCAGTATCATCACCGAAGATTGAAACACCAACGTTATCCATTTCAAGGTTGAGGGCCATACCTTTAATGCCACCTGGGAATTCTACCATCTCTCCAGCTTGTACTTGATCAAGACCATACACACGTGCAATTCCGTCTCCAACACTTAGTACTGTTCCAACCTCAGCAACATCCGCTTTAGTTTCAAAATTAGCTATTTGGTCTTTAATTACAGAAGATATTTCTGCAGCTTTAATTTCCATTATGCCCCCTTCATTGCAATTTTAAGTTTATTAATTTTATTAGCTATAGATGTATCAATCATTTTGGAACCAACCTTAACAATTAAACCACCAATAATGTCTTCATCAACATCAAAATTTAAAGATAATTTTTCACCTAAAGATTTTTTAAGTTGATTGGTAATATTATTTTTTTCATCATCAGATAATATGTTTGCTGATGTTATGTCAGCAGTAATATCACCTCTTTTTTCAGAATTTATTTTTTTAAATTGTAAAATAATAGAACCGATATTTGAAATTCTTTTATTGTTATCAAGAACTTTTAAAAAAGTTGTCGTAAGATTATGTAGATTTGCTTTAGAAAATAATTTTAACAAAATATTAAGCTTCTCATCTGAATTTACTAATGGACTTTTAATTACTTGTCTCAATTCTGAACTTTCTTTCAATGCTGTTTGCACTAATTCAAAGTCATTTAGAATATCATCAATACATTTTTTTTCAGAAGCAAGATCATAGAGAGCTGCTCCGTACCTTTCAGATATTAGGTCTCCAGACAATGTATTAGATGCCATAAATTAAGTTCATAAGAAGTTTAGAGATAGGCTATTAACACATCAGAAAAAGTAGGTAAACTGTCAGTTTGTGCGTCAAATGAGTTAAATTGAAGATATTTTTAAAATTGTGGGTAAATTACATAAATGAATAGGGATCGACATCAATAATTAACTTTACAGAAGAAGGTAATTTAGTCTTTTCGACAATTTTTTTTGTGAATTTATTCAGATTTTTTCTACTATTACTCTTCAATAATATTCTGTATCGATATTGTCCTCTAAGCAGAAAAATTGGAGCTTCAACTGGACCAAGAATTTTAATATTTTTAATATTTTGATCTTGTTGAGCCAGTCTTGAAGCATGTTTAAGAACTAAAGCTTTTGAATGACTAGAAAGAATTATTGAAGTCATAAAACCAAAAGGAGGAATATTAAAATTTTTTCTTTCTTCTAAAGCTCTTTCAATAAAAGCTTCTCTTTCTCGAAGTTGAATCGACTTAATTATTTCTTGATCTGGAAAATATGTTTGAAGAAAAACTTTACCAATTTTTTTTCCTCTACCAGCTCTTCCTCCAACTTGCTGAAGTAGGTTAAAAGTTTTTTCTATAGCTCTAGGATCACCACCAAATAAACCTGCGTCCGCATCAACGATTCCTACTAATGACAAATTTGGAAAATCATATCCTTTTGCCATAATTTGTGTGGCTACAATTATATCTATATCTTTGTTGTTTATATCAGTAATAAATTTTTTAATTTTGTTTGGTGTGTTAACGTTGTCGCTAGACATTATGGAAATATTTTTCTCAGGAAAGAATTCTTTTAGCTCCTCTGCAACTCTCTCAACTCCAGGACCAACAAATTTTATACTATCTTTTTCATTACATTGAGGACAATCTAAATTTAATTTTTTTATAGTTCCACATTGATGGCATAAGAAAACTTTTTTGTGTTGATGCATAACCATCCATGATGAACATTGATCACATTCATATCTAAATCCACAACTGTTACATAAGGTTAATGGAGAATATCCTCTACGATTTAAAAAAATAAGAGTTTGTTCCTTATTTTCTAAGCACTGAGAAATAGAATCTATAATTGATTGTGATATCCATTTATCTTTATCAAGTTTATTTTTATTTAAATCAATTATAGAAATTTCAGGTAATGGAGTTCCAGAAAATTGTTTTGATAAATAGACTTGATCATATTTTTTAATTTTAACATTATTTATTGTTTCTAAAGACGGCGTAGCTGAAGCTAATAATATAAAATTTTTTTCAATTTTTGCTCTTACAACTGCAAGATCTCTTGCTTGGTAACGTATATTGTCCTCTTGTTTATAACTAGAATCATGTTCTTCATCGACAACAATTAATCCTAAGTTTGTAAAAGGAAGAAACAAACTTGAACGAGCTCCAATAACAATTACTGGATCTCCAGCAAAACATTTATGCCAAATTTTTTGCCTATTTTTTTTTGTAATTTTAGAATGCCACAAACACACTTCCATTCCAAAACGCTTCTTTACTCTTGTCTCTAATTGCGGTGTTAGGCTAATTTCTGGAACCATTATTAATATTTGTTTTTTTTCTTTTAAAAATTTATCTATTATTTCAAAATATACTTCAGTTTTACCAGAGCCTGTTACACCTTCTAATAAAACAGGTTTATTTGATTTATTAAATGATTGGTTAATTTCTTTGAATGAATTTGCTTGCTCTTCACTCAAGGTCACTAAAGAAGGTTTGGTGTTATTGAAACTATCTAATTTTTCTTTATCAAATTCAACTATATCATTATTAATAAGAAATAATTTTAAAACTGCTCCTAGTGGAGCTAAAGTATAACTTGCGATCCAATTTATAAAATCGATTGAAGAATTCTGAAGGATAAGATCATTACAAATTTTTGTAACCTCTTTAATTTCGTATCCAGGATTTTTAACATTCTTCTTCCAAATAATTCCAGCTTCTATTTTTTTTCCAAATGGAACTAAGACTACTTGACCAATTTCAAGTTGCTCATTTGTTGACGTATAAGTGAAAACTTTGTCGAAAGGTCTTGTTACTACTACATCGTACAACATTATATTTATGTATTTTTTATATGTTAACTTTCTAAATAACTTGTATATGGTATACAACAAACAATGAAATTTTTTATAGACACTGCCGATATACCTCAGATCGAAGAGTTAATGCCTAGTGGATTAATAGACGGTGTTACGACAAACCCATCTCTAATTGCAAAAAGTGGTAAAGATATGGGTGAAACAATTAAAACAATTTGTTCTATAGTATCTGGTCCAGTAAGTGCAGAAGTGACAGCAACGGAATATAACAAGATGCTTGAAGAAGGTGAATACTTAGCATCATTAGCTAAGAATGTTGCTGTAAAAGTTCCTCTCACACCTGCTGGTCTTCAAACTTGCAAAGCTCTTAGAGAAAAAGATATCATGGTAAATGTAACATTGTGTTTTAGTGCTGCTCAAGCATTGCTAGCCGCTAAGGTTGGAGCAACATTTATTTCTCCTTTTGTGGGAAGATTAGATGACATTGGTGAAAAAGGAATGGATCTGATTTCAGACATAGTAATAATGTATGAAAATTATGGATTTGATACTGAAGTATTAGTTGCTTCGGTAAGAAACACTCAACATCTTATTGATGCAGCTGTGATTGGTGCCCATGTTTCAACTCTTCCACCTAAAGTTATTCACGAATTATATAAACATCCTCTCACAGATAAAGGACTAAAGGCATTTCTTGATGATTGGGCAAAAACAGGACAGCAAATCTTGCCAAAATAATCGTCATGGTGCATGAAGATGAAATTAGTGAAAAACAAATAATAAATTTTTTAAAAAAAAATAAAAATTTTTTTATTAAAAATTCAGAATTAGTTAATGAACTAAATTTTCCAACTGTAGATAATAGCTCGGGTAAGGTCGTGGATTTAGAGGCATATAGATATAAAAAAATATCTCAACAAAATATAGATCTACAAAATCAAATGACTAAAGTACTACTTGCAGGTAAAAGTCATTTAAACGCACAGAAAAGAATTCTTAAGTCTACAATTAGAATTTTAAATATAAAAAGTTTACCAAAATTAATAAATTTAATTAAAAATGATCTTAAAACAATTTTAGGTTGTGATGAAATGAATTGTTTTGTTACAAATGAAAATATTAGAGCAGAAAACTTATCACAACTGGATATTAAAATTGCAAATAGTTATTTTAAAAACAAAATGGTTACAAATTTAAATCAAAATCCTAAAGGTTTACTTTTATTTTTTCCTAATAAATCAGCAACGATAAAATCATATATTTTATTAAAAGTTAAATTTCGTGAAGATAGTCTAATATTGGCTATGGGATCAAATGATAAAAATAAATTCACAGTTGATATGCAGACTGATCTTGTTGAGTACTTAATTAAAATTATAGAAGTAAATTTGTTAAGTATCAAATGAAAAGGAGGTAAAATGAAAGGTTATAGATTTATCACAGATGATGACACTGTTGATTTTTGTCAAAGAGTAACAGAAGCACTCTCTAATGGATGGAAATTACATGGAGAGCCAAAAATGACATTTGATCATAAAAGAAAAGTTATGAGGTGCGGTCAAGCAGTTGTAAAACAGTCATCAAAAAAATATAAAAAAGGTATGGATTTAGGAAAAGTATAATTTTTTAATTTCAAAATTTAAACAAGTAGTTATAATTATTTCTTATTCATAAGATAAATAAGACATAAACCATTAAATCCCCAAATGACACAAAGTAGATACATGTTAAATGTTAGACCAATATATTGAGCGGTATAACCTACTATTGCAGGGCCAAAAATAAACCCAGAAAAACCCAAAGTTGTAAGATTTGAAACTGTTAGGGAAATGGGATCTGAAGAAACAATTATTGCCTGTCTAATTACAATAGCTATAAAATTTGCGGTAAACAAACCAAAAATTACTAGGGAAGGAATTATAAAATATAAATTACCAGTTAGAATACTAACAAACAGAATTGTAGCACCTAAAATTGATAAATAACCACCAACTATTTTTTCTCCTAGTTTATTAATGAAAAAACTAGCTGTAAGCCGAGCAATGATTTCTCCAGTATTAAAAAAAACAATAACTAGACCGCCTAAAAAAAGTGGGGCCATTAAATCTTTTGTTAACCATAAAGAAGACCAATCTATAATAATTCCTATTGTTGCAAAATTAAACATTAGTAAAATTCCAAAAATTAAAATTCTTTTTTTTGGAAATTTGAATTTATCTATTGGATCATTAATATCCTCACTTCTTGGTAAGCTAAAAAAAAATATCAAAGTTATTGATAGAATAATAACAATACCCATTACAAGGAAAGTATCTTCAGGTTGTATTTCATTACGTATCAAATATGCTGCAGCTAATGCACCTGAAAGAGAGCCTGCACTAAAGAATGCTTGGTACATTGGTGTATAAATCTTATTTGTTTTACTCTCTATATTTGAAATTTGGGTTTGATTACTTGGAATCATAAATCCAATTCCTGCACCAAATGGTAAAGCTACAAGCATAAAATTAAGATATGAATTTACAGTAAGTAGAAAATATGGACAGAAAGCAAGAACTGCAGTGCCTATCATTATTATATTTTTAGTGCCAATTTTAGGTACAATAACTCTACCTGTAACTTGATTACTTATCAGATTAGTTACCCCAAAAATAAACAACCATAATCCTAGATCAGTTTCTTTTAGATTTAAGCGATCTAAATTCCATGGCACATAAACAAAAGCTATACCAAGTGTGAAAAAGAAAACATATGCATTTTGAAAACAAGAAAAAAGTGCTTTAAAATATGATTTTTCTACTGGCATAAAATATTTATATTAATGCTTTTAAGTATTTTTAAACTATTTGAATTAAATAATATTAAATATGAATTGCTCTACCATCAACACTTAGAGCTGCCTCTTTTACTGCCTCACTAGTTGTTGGATGGGCATGACATACTCTAGCAATATCTTCTGCACTACCGCCAAATTCGATTGTTGTAACAATTTCTGCAATAAGTTGTCCAGCATCATGACCGATTATATGAGCTCCTAAAATTTCATCTGTTTTTTTATCAACCAAAATTTTAACAAATCCCTCTGATGTAGAAGTGGTTAGGGCACGACCATTTGCCATAAAAGGAAATTTTCCAACCTTGAAGTCTTTCTTTTCTTGCTTGAGTTGTTCTTCTGTTTTACCTACAGATGCAATCTCTGGATTGGTATAAACAATCGCTGGTATAGCGTCATAGTTTATATGAGGTTTTTGACCATTTATAAATTCAACACAAGCAACTCCTTCTTCTTCAGCTTTGTGTGCTAGCATTGGTCCCGGTGCTACATCACCAATGGCGTAGATTCCTTCAACAGAAGTTTGAAAGTTGTCTTTAATTTCAATGGATTTTTTTTCCGTTAATTTAATACCAATTTTTTCGAGACCCAGTCCATCTGTGTTTGGTTTTCTTCCTACTGACATTAAAACTATTTCGTAGTTTTCTTTTATTTTCTTTTTATCTGATGTTTCCATTTCAACATCTACACCAGACTTACCAGATTTTGCAGAACTCACTTTATGCGATAATTTAAATTCTAACCCTTGTTTAGTTAACATTTTCATAAACTCTTTAGCAATTTCACCATCCATAGTTGGAACAATTCTGTCAAGAGCTTCAACAACTGTTACCTTTGAACCTAATCTACTCCATACTGATCCCATCTCTAGTCCAATATATCCACCACCAATAACAAGGAGTGATTTTGGTATTTTAGATAGAGAAAGAGCACCTGTTGAAGATACTATTTGTTTTTCATCAACAGGAATATTTGGTATCTCAATCGAAGATGATCCTGTTGCGATAATAAAATTTTTAGCACTAGCAGTAATTTCATTTTTTCCATTTGTAATAGAAATAGTATTTTTATCTACAAATGAAGCCATACCAGGAATATGTGTGATTTTATTTTTCTTAAATAAAAAACCGATCCCTGTTGTAAGTTTTTTTACAATCTTAGTTTTGCGATCCATCAAAACATTTAGGTCTAAATCTATCTTTGATGTTTTTATGCCATGCTCTGCAGCATGATTTGAAATTTCAACAAATTTTTCAGATGAATTTAATAATGCTTTAGAAGGTATGCATCCAATGTTCAAACAAGTTCCACCAAGTGATGGCTCTTTTTCTATACAAGCAACCCTCATTCCAAGTTGAGCTGCTCTGATTGCAGCTACATATCCGCCAGGTCCCGCACCAATTACTATTAAGTCAAAATCTTCCATTTTATATTCCTAATACCAATTCGGATGGATCTTCTAGAAGTTCTTTCACTTTCACTAAAAATCCAACACTTTCTTTTCCATCAATAATTCTATGATCATAACTTAATGCAACATACATCATTGGCCTAATTACTATTTCATCATTTACAACTACTGCCCTTTTTTGGATATTATGCATCCCTAAAATACCAGATTGAGGTCTATTGATTATTGGGGTGCTGAGCATTGATCCGTAAACGCCACCATTTGAAATTGTAAAAGTTCCACCAGTCAAATCGTCCATGGTCAGCGTTCCATCTTTGGCTTTTGTACTAAGATCAATAATTTTAGTTTCTATTTCTCCAAAACTCAATTGATCGGCGTCTTTAAGTATTGGTACGACTAATCCTTTTTCAGTTCCAACAGCTATACCTATATCAAAATGATTTTTATAAATTATATTTTCATCTTTAATTTCAGCATTCACAGCTGGATACTCTTGCAAACTTTTTACTACCGCTTTTACAAAAAATGACATGAAACCTAATTTGACCTCATACCGACTTTGAAATTCTTGGTTTTTTGATTTTCTAATTTCCATAACTTTGGACATGTCAATTTCATTGAAAGTCGTAAGTATGGCCGCTGTATTTTGAGCCTCCTTTAAACGTTTAGATATTGTCTGTCTGATTTTAGACATTTTAACAACTTCTTCTCTTTCACCTTTGTTAGTGGTTGTTTTATTTGAAGAAGAAAGATGAGAAACTACATCTTCTTTATTAATTCTTCCATCAGAACGGGATGAGGTGACATCTTCAAGTTTAATATTATTTTCTTCAGCAATTTTTCTTGCAGACGGTGAAGATTTGGCAGGCGAAGATTTTGTTTCAACCTTAACTGCTTTTACTTCTTCTTTTATTTTTTCTTCTTTATTTTCAGTTTTTTTAGGATTTGGTTTTTTACCTTTTGATTCATCTAAGATTCCTAAAATACCTCCAATTTCAACATCAGTTCCTTCAGAAACTTTTATTTCTTTTAGAGAGCCTGCATGAGGAGCTGGTACTTCAACTGTAATTTTGTCAGTTTCAATTTCAACTAAAGGTTCATCAGCTTCAAAATTATCGCCTATATTCTTAAGCCATTTTGAAACAGTTGCTTCCGTAATTGACTCTCCAAGTGTTGGAACTATTAATTCAGTGCTCATTAATTAAATGCTTAATAACATTTAAATCAATTTATTCAATTGGCAGATTAGTCTTTAATTTTGTTGAAATACCTGCCCAAGATTTGATAATTTTGCTAATCGAATCTTCAGTTGCCATTTTTATAATAGTTTCTTGGTTACTTAAGTGTCTTTCTAAAGAACCAGCGGCAGGAGAAGCAGCTGGACTTCTACCAACATAGAATATTTTTTCTTGTTTAACTTTGGCTTCCTGCATAACACTTTCCAATCTACCTTTCACAAAACCCCAGGCACCCATATTTTTTGGCTCTTCTTGTGCCCAGATAATTTCAGCATCAGTATAATGTTTTAATTCATCTCTAAAGTTTTCATAAGGAAATGGATAAATCTGCTCCAATCTTATTATGGAGAGATTTTTAATTTTATTTTTTGCTATGTGATCTGCAAGTTCAAAATATATTTTACCAGAGCAAATGATTAATCTTTTATTTTTCCTTTTTTCTTTAACAGATAATTTATCAGTAAGAATTCTATGGAAAGTTGATCCATTAATATAATCCTCAATATTAGAAACATTAGATTTATGTCTAAGTGTAGATTTTGGTGTAAATATAATTAGAGGTTTCCTAAAGTTTCTATGTAGTTGCCTTCTTAAAACATGAAAATAATTAGCAGGACTTGTGCAATTAACAATTTGCATATTATCTTCCGCACACATCTGTAAAAATCTTTCTAATCTTCCACTGGTATGCTCAGGACCTTGGCCCTCATGTCCGTGGGGAAGAAGCATCGTTAAACCAGACATTCTCAACCATTTTCTTTCTCCAGAACTAATGAATTGATCAATCATAATTTGTGCGCCATTTGCAAAATCACCAAACTGCGCTTCCCATATAACAAGTGTCTTAGGATCAACTTGTGAATATCCATATTCAAAACCAAGAACACCAAACTCAGATAAAAAACTATCTATAATTTCAAAGTAACCTTGCTTGTTTTGAAAGTGTCTTAATGGAACAAAACGATTTTCGTTTTCTTGATCGTATAGAACACCATGTCTATGACTAAATGTTCCTCTTCCAACATCTTGTCCAGATATTCGAACGCCGTATCCCTCATCAAGAAGTGTTGCTAAAGCTAAACTTTCAGAGGTTGCCCAATCAATACCTTTTCCGTTGATAACACTTGTTAATCGATCCCCATAAATTTTTTTTATTCTTCTATGAGCATTAAAATCTGCAGGTATTTCATGAATTTTTTTAGCAATGTTAATTAATGTTTTTTCTTTTACAGATGTTTTTCCTCTTCTTGCATCAAATGTTGCAGTAGATAAACCTGTCCAAGTTCCCTCTAACCAATCTACTTTATTTGGTTTATAATTTTTAGTTGATTCAAATTCTTTATCTAAAAAATTTTTAAAAGAATCTACAATGTCTCTAGATTCTTCTTCTGAAAGAGTATTATTCTCAATTAATTTTTTTTCATATTTTTTTCTTGTAGTAATTTGTTTTTTGATAGCCTTATACATTAGTGGTTGAGTAAAAGAAGGTTCATCAGCTTCGTTATGTCCTGATCTTCTGTAGCAAAACATATCTACAACAACATCGACTTTAAATTTATTTCTAAATTCCGTTGCAAGTCTACAAACATGAACTACTGCTTCTGGGTCATCGCCATTAACATGAAATATTGGTGCCTGAACCATTTTTGCAATTTCAGTACAATAAGGTGCTGATCGTCCATATTGTGGCATAGTTGTAAAACCTATCTGATTGTTAATTACAAAGTGAATGGTGCCACCTGTTTTAAACCCTCTTAATTGTGACATAGCAAATGTTTCGGCCACAACTCCTTGTCCAGCTATTGCTGCATCTCCATGAATTAATAAACCGATAACTTTATCTGTTGTTTTATCTCTAGCTAAAGTTTGTTTAGCTCTTACTTTTCCTGCCACAACTGGGTTAACTGCTTCTAAATGTGATGGGTTAGAAGTGAGCGATAAATGAATTTTCTTTTTTTCAAATTCGCGATCAGCAGAAACTCCTAAATGATATTTTACATCACCCGAACCTAGTACCTCATTTGGATCGTTTAAAGATCCTTGGAATTTTGATAATATTTTTTTGTAAGGCATTTCCAAAACACTTGATAGAAGTGTTAGTCTCCCTCGATGAGCTGTGCCAATAATAATATCTTCAATTCCAGACAAACATGCCTGTTTAACAATTTGCTCTATCCCAGGTATCATCGCTTCACCACCTTCGATACCGTATCTCTTTGTACCTAAAAACTTTTTATCTAA
>CACNCX010000027.1 GCA_902619045.1 uncultured Alphaproteobacteria bacterium
TTTATCAGAATTGAAACCAGATATTATTTACCATTCTGCTGCTTACAAACATCTTAATTTAATGGAAAATAATTTTTATGAAGTAATAAATAACAATTTGATAAGTACTTATAATTTAACAAAATTATCAATTCAGCATAAAGTTAAAAACTTTATATTCATATCCACCGATAAAGCTGTCAATCCAAAAAGTATGTTAGGATTAAGTAAAAATCTAGCGGAAAAAGCAATATCTTCAATTTATCACAACTCAATTTCTAAAGATAATTCAACAATATTTTCAATTGTGCGTTTTGGAAATGTTTTTAGTTCTGATGGCTCTGTTATACCATTATTTAAATCTCAGATTTTATCTGGAGGACCCGTTACTATAACACACCCAAAAGTTGAAAGATATTTTATGTCGATATATGAAGCTACAAATTTAGTACTAGAAAGTGTTAATTATGCAAAAAATTTAAATCTATTCACTCTTAATATGGGAGAACAAATTAAAATTATTAATCTAGTAAAAAATATTGCAGATAAATATAATGTTGAAATTGATTTTAATAACAACTCTACAGATACAAATAAAATTAAAATCCAATATACTGGTTTAAATAAAGGAGAAAAATTAAGTGAAGAATTAATAGATACAAAAATAATAAAAAATTTTAACGACAGAATTTATGAAATTGAAATATCTTATCCAGAAAGTAACTTTTCAGATGACATTGAAAATTATTTGATTCCATCTCTTAACAAAGGTGATTTAAATTCTTCAATAAAAATAATTGAAAAGTATTGCAAAGATTTTAAATTTCATTAGAATTTAAACATACATGAATAAAGTTTTAAATTTTATAGATGGTGATATTTCAAACTCTTCAAATAGATATCAAAACATATATGATCCATCTACTGGTGAAAAAATATCAGAAGTTGTTTTATCTAATTCTTTTGATTTTAATAAGGCAATAGAGAGTTCAAATAACGCATTCAAAGAGTGGTCAAATGTAACACCCCTTAAAAGATCAAGAATTTTATCAAATTATAAAATATTAATTGAAAAAAATTTAGAAAATCTTGCAAAAATAATTTCCTTAGAACATGGTAAAACATTAGATGATGCAAAAGGTTCAGTAATTAGAGGTTTAGAAGTAGTTGAATTTGCTTGTGGAATACCTCATTTATTAAAGGGTGAATTTTCTCAAAATGTAGGAACTGGAATAGATTCATGGTCAGTCAGGCAACCCTTAGGTATATCAGCTGGCATAACGCCCTTTAATTTCCCTGCGATGGTTCCAATGTGGATGTATCCAATCGCAATTGCTTGTGGAAACTCATTTATTCTAAAACCATCTGAAAAAAATCCAACCTGCAGTATAAAGCTAGCTGAACTTTTTTCCGAAGCCGGACTACCAGATGGTGTATTAAATGTTTTAAATGGTGATAAAGAAATTGTTAATTTAATTTTGAATTCTAAAATAATCTCATCTGTTAGTTTTGTAGGATCAACACCTATTGCAAAATATGTATATGAAACATCAGCGAAAAATGGAAAAAGAGTTCAGGCCTTGGGGGGCGCTAAAAATCATCTAATTGTAATGCCAGATGCAAATCTGGATCAAGCTGTTGATGGGATAATGGGTGCAGCATATGGTTCGGCTGGCGAAAGATGTATGGCCGTGTCGGTAGCAGTTGCAGTTGGGGATATTGGAGATAAATTAGTGGACCAGATTAATAATAAAGCACAAAGTATTAAAGTTGCTCCATGGACAAATTCTGAATCCGAGATGGGTCCTGTAATTTCAAAAGAGCATAAGCAAAAAATTGAAAAATATATATCTAAAGGTGAAGAAGAAGGTGCTAATTTAATCTTAGATGGAAGAAAAATTAAAATACAAGGTTATGAAAAGGGTAATTTTATTGGACCTACCTTATTTGATAATGTTTCTAAAGAGATGACTATATACAAAGAAGAAATATTTGGACCTGTTCTCTCAGTAGTAAGAGCAAAGAGTTACGAGGAAGCTATAAACCTTGTAAATACTCATGCATTTGGGAATGGAACAAGCATTTATACATCTGATGGGGAAGTTGCAAACCATTTTACAACTAATTGTAAAATTGGAATGGTTGGTGTTAATGTACCTATTCCTGTGCCCATGGCATTCCATAGTTTTGGAGGTTGGAAACAATCTTTATTTGGAGATCATGCTATGCATGGTATGGAGGGTGTAAGATTCTATACAAAACTTAAAACAACAACATCAAGATGGCCTAAAAGCATTCAAAAGGGCCCTGAATTTAAAATGCCTACAAATTAATTAATGAATATTTTAATTACTGGATCAGCTGGTTTTATTGGCTATCATTTAACCAAAAAAATTCTTAACAAAAAAATAAAAGTAATTGGTTTAGATAATATAAACAGTTATTATGATACAAATCTAAAAAAAAATAGAATAAGAGAGTTAAAAAAAAATAAAAATTTTTTTTTTTATAATCTTGATATTTGTGAATTTAGAAAATTAAATAATTTAATATTAAAAAAAAATATAAAGATTATAATTCATCTTGCAGCTCAAGCTGGAGTTAGATATTCTATTAAAAATCCGAGAACATATTTTGATAGTAATCTTCAAGGATTTTTTAATATATTGGAAGTATCAAGACTAAATAATATCAAACATTTAATTTATGCTTCAACAAGTTCTGTTTATGGTGATACAAAAAAATTTCCACTAAGTGAAAAAGATTCAACTGATTACCCTTTATCTTTTTATGCAGCTACTAAAAAATCAAATGAAGTAATGGCACATTCATATTCTTTTATTTATAAAATACCCACTACAGGTGTAAGATTTTTCACAGTTTATGGACCATTTGGAAGACCAGATATGGCTCTATTCAAATTTACGAAAAAAATTATTAATGATCAATCAATCGAACTATTTAATAACGGAAATCATATAAGAGATTTTACTTATATTGATGATATTGTAGACGGTGTTTTTTCCTTAATAAAAAAACCATCTAAAAAATCTATTCCATATGAAATTTTTAACATTGGAAATGGTAGTCCAAAAAAATTATTAGATTATTTAAAATATATTGAAAAAAATTTAGATAAAAATACCAAAATAAAAAAATTACCCCTGCAAGTTGGTGATATAGTAAAAACACATTCTAATATAAATAAATTAAATAAATTTACAGGTTATAAACCTAAAACTAATATTAAAATAGGAATAGAAAAATTTATAGAATGGTATAAAGATTATTATAGGGTAAATTAGATCTTTGCTAAAGCTCTAAGTACGTTTTCAGTATCATTATAATTATTATAATGTGTCATACTCAATCTCACTACACCATCATCAGTATCAATTCCCAAATGTTGCAAGCACCTCCATGCATAGAAATTATCGTTTCTAGTTGCAATTTTAAATTCATTTAATGTATCTGATATTTCTTTAGATGTTTTTTTATTTGAATAAAAAGATATTGTTGGAGCTCGATCTTTATTTTCAATTTTATTTTTGCCGATTAAATTTAAATCCTTTCTTTCATATAAGTATTCTAAGATTGGATTAGCAATATCTCTTTCATGTAAGGATATAAGATGATTAATTTTATTAATCATCTCTAAAGTACTTAAATTTTTATTTTCAAAATGATGATTATATAAATTTTCAAAATATTCATATATTCCAATTAATGATACTAATTCCTCATGATTCGGACCTCCAGGATTAATTGTGTATGGATATTGTCCTTTTAAAAATTCGTGATTTTGATTTGGCAGTTTCTTTAGAATCTCCTCCTTTCCATATAATAATGCTAAATGAGGACCATATGTTTTATATAAACTAAATGTATAAAAATCTACGTCTAATTCTTTAACATTTGGAAAGCCGTGCGGTGCATATGAAACTCCGTCACCAATTACAATTACATTGTTTTTGTGAGCTAAGTCTGAAATTTCTTTTAGATTATTTACTGATCCAACAATATTTGAACAATGTGTAACTGCTAAAATTTTAGTTTTTGAATTTATTAATTTCTCTAAATCAGTGGTTTTTAATTCATGATCATTAGAATTAAATTTCCATTCAACAATTTTTGCTCCGTAATCTTTTAATCTTCTCCAAGGACTTATATTTGCTTCATGATCCTGATTTGTAACGATAACTTCATCACCAGGGTTAATAATATGTTTCAAAGAATTAGATAAAACATATAAGTTTATTGAAGTAGATCCTCCAATAAGAATTTCATTACTTTTCGCATTTATCATTTTTGCAAATAAGTGGGTTGCCTTATCCATATTTTCACCTGCAATTTTTGACATTGGATATTCAGCATAAGGTTGAACTTTAGTAGATGTCATAAATTCAGTTAATTTATCGATCACATTTTTTGGAACATAACTTCCTCCTGCATTTTCAAAAAAAGACCAATCTTTAGAAAGAGGATCTTTGAATGCCGGAAATTGTGATCTTACATAATCTACATCGAGTTTAATATTTTCTAGTGTCAATTTTTCCTCTTATTGTATATTCTTTTATTCTAATATAGAAAAAAATAAATGTATAATTAATTTAAATATTTTTTCAAAATGATTGATAAAAGCAAATTTTATATAAACGGTACTTGGGTTAATCCAATTATAAAGAATAATTTTGAGGTTATTAACCCCTCTAATGAAGAACCTTACGCTTTTATTTCTTTAGGTTCTAAAGAAGATGTTGATCTAGCAGTGTATGAAGCTAAAAAAGCATTCATTACATGGAGTCAGGTAGATAAAAAAGAAAAAATTAGTTTACTAGAAAATTTACTTAGAATTTATAAAAATAGATGGGATGAAATAACACAAATAATGTCTGAGGAAATGGGGGCACCATTAGATTGGTCTTCATCAGCACAAACTTCTTCAGGAGCAGATCATATTAATGATTTTATTTTAAGATTAAAAAATTTTGAATTTGAAAAAAGATTTAATAAAAATTCTAATAATTATATTGTTTATGAGCCGATTGGAGTATGTGGTCTTATTACACCTTGGAATTGGCCTATTAATCAAATCACATTAAAAGTAATACCTGCCTTAGCAACTGGATGCACTATGATATTAAAACCTTCAGAAATTGCACCCATGTCAGGGATAATTTTTGCAGAAATAATTCATGAAGCAGGATTTCCTCCAGGTGTTTTTAATTTAGTAAATGGTGATGGAGATGGTGTAGGAACTTATCTATCCTCTCATAAAGATATTGATATGATATCATTTACTGGCTCAACGAGAGCAGGAAAACTTATCTCTAAAAATGCAGCTGATACTATTAAAAGAGTTTGCTTAGAACTGGGAGGAAAAGGGGGTAATATTGTTTTTAATGACTCACATCCAGATGCAGTTCGAGAAGGTGTTAGAAACATTATGAGTAATTCTGGTCAATCTTGTGATGCACCAACAAGAATGCTAGTTGAAAAATCCATTTATAAAAGAGCAATAGAAGAGGCGGCTGATGAAGCAAATAAAATGAAAGTGGATATAGCTTCTAAGAATGGAAATCATATTGGACCAGTTATTTCACAAAGTCAGTATGATAAAATTATTGATCTTATCAAAAGTGGAATAAAAGAAGGTGCTACACTCGTAGCAGGAGGTCCTGAAAAACCAAATGGTCTAGAAAAGGGTTATTTTGTAAAGCCAACAATTTTCACAGATGTAACAAATGATATGAGAATTGCAAAAGAAGAGATTTTTGGACCAGTATTATCTATAATTCCATTTGAAGATGAAGATGAAGCTGTATCAATTGTTAATGATACATCATACGGTCTAGGTAACTATGTTCAAACTCAAGATAAAGAAAAGGCAAAAAGAATAGCAAGAAAGTTTAGATCTGGAGGTGTATATATAAATGGAAATAGTGCTGATCCGGGAACTCCTTTTGGTGGTTACAGACAATCCGGCAATGGAAGAGAGGGAGGAGATTGGGGCTTAGAAGAATATTTAGAAATTAAAACTATCTGCGGATGGGAATAATCTAAACTTTAATATTATTAAAATAATTTAATCTTCCTATTATTTCATCTCTTTCAATATAATATCCTTGAAGATGCCTATTCCCAGAGTTTGGATCAAATTCAGTTCTACCATGTAATACTCTTCTATTGTTAAAACAAAAAATATCACCAGCTTCTAATCTAAAATCAATTTTAAATTTCTTGTTTTGAAGTAGTGATGCAAAATATTGATATGCGTCGTAAAATTTTTTCATATTTTTGGGTTCAACATCAATAGCACCCATTGCAGCCATACTAAATCTAATATCATTGAAATCATTATCTTTTGTAAGTGTAATTATTGGTGAATGAAGAATTCTGACAGCTTTTTGAGTATAATCAGTATCTTTAAATTTAACGTGAGTTTTTGTTAAAATATTAAAAACATCTTTTTCATTTTTCTTTAAATAATTTGCAACTGCAAAACCATCTACAACAGATGATAATCCACCATTAGCTTCATTTACTAAACAATGAAGAAACTGATAACCAGGAGCATATTCAAAATAAGGTAAGTCGGTATGATTTCTTAATGCATCTGCGGTATAAGCAGTGTTATTTGGCTTTGGAATGTTAATTACCTCAAATGGTGTACCAAAAAATGTTTCTCTATGATGGCTTATTCTATTTAATATTTTGAATGCTGATTTTTTGTTTGTTGGTGCATTTTTGATTAATGCAAAACCATAAGTATGAAGTAAATTTAACCATTTACTTAAGTATTTGTCATTTTTTATTACATTATTATGATCAACAATAATTTTTTTTAAATCTTTTTTTAATTTACCATCCCAAAAAACATAAGGTGATTTATATTTTCGATTATTTATTTCAGTATAACAATGATCTCTTAACCATTTTAAGTTAAATTTGCTTGTATGATCACCTTCACTCCAATCAATATTGAGTTTATTTTTATTAATTTTATAATTTTTAGGAAATATATTTTTACTAACAGTTAAAATATTAAATACTCGCATATTTGCAGTAGGATGTATTGCGGTTGGGCAATTATCTCTCAGCCACATAAAGTGGAATTTACTTTCAAAATTATCTTTCCATACAATACTTAAGTGGTCGTTCTTTTTTTTTAATTTTTTTACATGATATTTACTGCTCATTTTGAAATATTTATATCTGAATAAATTATCTTAGTATATTTAACAAATTAATGAAATCGAAAAATAATAATCTCTTGGGAATTTCTTTCATGTTATTGTCCATGTTTTGTCTTAGTATAAATGATATTACATATAAATATTTAAGTTTTCATTTTCCTGTATGGGAGTCAATATTCTTCAGAGCACTAAGCGGAAGTATCATTGCAACTTTCTTAGCAATGTATTTTGGGTTTGATAAATTAAAAACTAAAAAACCAGTTGGACATGCCATTCGAGCTCTTTCTGCTTCTGCTTGTGTTGTATTCTATATTTATGGAATTAATCATTTAATGTTATCTGAAAACATAGCTATTGCACATTCTGCCCCTATTATTGCTGCATTTCTTGCTGTACCAATACTTGGTGAGAGAATTGGGATTTTTAGAACAACTGCAATTTTAATTGGTTTTATTGGTGTGTTAATTATTGTTAAGCCAGGTACTGACTTGTTTAAATTAGAAACACTCTATCCTCTAATATCTGCTGCTTTTATGGCTTCTGTTTATTTATCAACGAGATCAGTAATGAGTACTGATTCTAGTGTTGCTATTGTTTTTTATTACTCTTTCGCATTATTAATTACTTCAATAATATTTTTTCCAGATAATTTTATTATGCCAAATGGAATTCAACTAATTTTTGCTATGAGTTTAGGTGTGATGGGATCACTTGGCCATTTATTTATGTCTCAGGCAGCTAAATACGCAGATGTTGCAATTACTTCACCATTTGAATACTCATCTTTCATATTTGTAGGAATAATGGGATACTTAATTTATTCTGAGGTTCCAACTTTAAGTATTTATTTAGGAGGAACAATAATTATAAGTACTGGCATATTTATAGCCTACAGAGAAAGAAAAAATAGTTAAATTAAAATATTATTTCTTTTAGATTTTTCTTCTTATTTTTTTGATTTCTTATTTTATTTAAAATAATTTTTTTACCTCCACACATTAAAAATTTTTTATCAATATCTTCGTCTTTTAAATGGTTATTTTTTCCACCTTTAATATGTGATATTTTTTCAATCAATATACTTCCATCATTCATTATTACTTTAATTATATCAGGATACTTAGGATCATAATCTTCAAAATTATTCGGCACTTTGTAAGTGACTAGTTTAATTTTTTTAGTCATGTTTAAACTTTTTTTATTTTTAGAAATATTTAAACTACTTAAATCAAATTTACCATTAATGAGAGCAGTTGCTAAACAATAACTCAATGAAAATCTAGCTTCAGTAGAATTTTTAGGTATATGAAATTTTGATACTCTGAACCAAGGTTCTGGAAACTCAATTGTAATAGATTTAATATTTTTTTTTATAAAAATTTTTTTATTTAAAATTAATCCTCCTTGTATTATTCTTTGTGAATAACTACAAACTGGCCAAAACTTAATGAAATTTGGAAATTTAATTATTGCATTTCCTAAATCTGATTTTTTTAAATTATTATTTAATTTTTTAGAAAATTTACTACCATACAATTCAATAAATCCTCTCTCAATATTCCAAATATCTTGATTAGCTGTTCCTCCATTTTTTGCAAGTAAGGCTGACTGTACCCCTGCTTGAGCAGCAAACCCTATATGAAAAGCTTTTATATCTGTGCCAAATTGCTGTTTTAAACCAGATGAAAAACTTGTTGCAATAGAAATTGCATTTGCCATTTGATCTGCATTTAATTTTAACACTTTAGATACTGCTGCAGCAGTTCCGATCACACCTATTGTATTTGCTGAATGCCATCCTTTATAATAATGATCATAGCTAAGTGCTTGTCCTAATTTTATTATTAATTCATATCCTACTAACCACCCCTGATATGTTTCCTCAATTGAAATTTTTTTTATTTGAGCAATAGATATAAGAGCTGAAAAAATTGGCGCACTAGGATGAGATCCTGCAACGTATTCGTAATCATCAAAGTCTATAGAAGCTGATCTGACTCCATGTAAAAAAGATGCTGCAGAAATAGATAATTTTTTTCCTCCTCCAAAAATCTTAATTTTTCCTAAGTTATTACTTTCTAAACAGTATTTTAATGCAACCTTTGATTGTGTTTCTTTAACACCTGATAACATACAAGCTAGAGTATCTATGAATGCATTTTCTGCTCTTTTATAAGTTACCTTATTGATATTAATTTTTTTTTGTGATGCCCAATTGCAAAATTTTTTATGAAAACTCATTTTTTATATTTTGAAATCATTGTAATTTCCTGTTTTTCATTAAGAATTCTTCCAATAATTTCATCATCTCGATTTTCACCAATTTCTACAAAGAAATTATTTTTATATACAAGAGGTTTTGTAGCTCTATATTCAAAAGAATTGAACTCAATCTCATTTTTTCTAGCAAGATTTAAAAGATAAGTTGCTTGAAGTGGCGCATGGACTAATAATCCCATATGGCCCTCATAATTTTTTGTATAATTATTATCATAATGAATCTTATGTCCATTAAAAGTTAAAGCAGAATATCTAAATAGCAAAGTTGATGAACTAAAAATTTCTACTTTATCAATTAATTTTAATTCATCTTTAATTTTAGGGGTAATGGAGTTTTTATTTATTTTTTCTCTATAAACAGCAGTTTGATCTTCTGATATTATTAATTTATTTTTATTTAAATATTCATGATTAATATTTACAAAACATAGATTGCCTGATCTACCTTCTTTAAATTCAATACTTGAAATTGTTGAATTTTTTTTAATTTCAGATCCAATTTCAAATTCATCAAATATTTTTATTTTGCCTCCAGCCCACATTCTAATTTTGTAAGGTAACTCAGGTAAGAAAATTCCTAATTTTGTATTTCCATCTTTGTCTAAATCATTTATTGAAGCTACATCTGGGCATAAACATAAAAAAATTCCCTCAGGTACAGTTTGATCACTTAAACAGTTTTGATCAATTGTTTTTTTTAAATTATCAACTAATCGAGGAGTAATAATATCGCTTCTTGAAATTTTCTTTCCAATCCAATCTTTGTAATTATTCATATTTAATTTACTCGAGTTTACTTATAAATTAATAATTAGTATAATTTATATTTTTAAAAAATGAAAAAAACATTTGACTATATAATAGCAGGAGGAGGGTCTGCTGGCTGTACATTAGCCTCAAGATTATCTGAAAATAAAGATATAAAGGTATTACTAATAGAAGCAGGGGGGTCAGGAAAAAGTTTATTCACTCAAATGCCCGGTGGTAACGGATACATTTTTGGAAACCCTAAATTTGATTGGGGTTTTGAGTCAATACCCCAACCTTCTTTAAATAATAGAAAAATTTTATACCCTAGAGGTAAAGGATTAGGAGGATCCTCTCTTTTAAACGGTATGATTTACATGAGAGGCGCTCCAGGTGATTTTAATCGGTGGAGACAAAAGGGCTTAGAGGGTTGGTCATATAATGATGTATTACCATATTTCAAAAAATCTGCCTCAGCTTTTCATAGAGAAAAAAATGAATATCACTCACATTCTGGTCCTTTAAAACTTACACCAGCTGGTAATTACAATTCTATCGATAAAGCATTTATTGATGCATGTGTTGAAGCTGGTGCAGAAATTAATAATGATTTTTATAATGGCAATCTAAATGGAGTAGGCCGATATGATGTTAAAGTATGGAATGGAAAAAGACAATCATCTGCAGAAGCTTATTTGAAATTTAAACCTAGCAACTTAACAATTTATAAAAATACATCTGTAATAAAAATTTTAATTGAGAAAAATAAAGCGAAAGGATTACTTTTATCAAATGGTGAAGTTTATGCATCATCAGAGGTAATATTATCTTTAGGAGCATTCGGTAGTCCCAAATGTTTAATGTTGTCAGGAATTGGTCCAGAAGAACATTTAAAAGAAAAAAATATAGAATTATTAATTAACTTACCTGGAGTAGGTGAAAACCTTCACGATCATCCTGTTATGCCAATGAATTGGGCTTTTCAAAACATCAATTTAAGTTTCTCTAAATATCAAAGGATCGATAGAGCTATTATTGTGGGATTAAAATACATTTTATTTAAACAAGGATTAGCTGCTGCTCCTTTTTGGTCAACAAATCTATTTCATGCAATAAGAGAAAAAGAAATGCCTGAAATACAAGTGTTCATGACACCTATGTGTTTTAAAGAAGAAAAAGATAACTGGTCTATGAGTTTAGATAATTTATTAAATTTTGGTTCATTATTTTTTTCTAGAGGTAAAAAAGCTTTTCCAGGATTACACTTTCAAATTAATTTATTAAGACCAAAGAGCACAGGAAGTGTAAAACTTAAAAGCTCAAATCCTAATGATGAACTTAATATAAATCCAAATTGGTTCATCGATCCATCAGATATGGAAGATATGATAGAAGGGATGAAGCATACAAGAGAAGTATTGTCAAAACCCAGTTTAGCAAAAATTGTTTCGGAAGAATTACTTCCAGGAAAAAAAATAAAAAGTTATCAGGACTTAAAAGAGTCAGTTCGAAATCATGTACAAACAGGGCATCATCCTGCATCTACTTGTGCAATGGGTTCAAATAATAATAAAATGGCTGTACTTGATAATCAGCTTAAAGTTAGAGGAATAGACAATCTAAGAGTAGTAGATGCTTCTTCTTTCCCAGATATGATAAGTGGAAATATAAATGCATCTGTAATTATGTTAGCAGAAAAAGCATCAGATATGATATTAAAAAATTAATTAATCACAAATAAGTTGACCAATGAAAATATTTAAGTTTAAATAAATTATGTCTGAAATTCAAACCTACAAATTTTATGCAGGAAATAGATGGCATAACCCTTCTTCTGAAAAATATTTTGAAAGTGAGGATCCGTCTATAGGAAAAGTATGGGCAAAGATCCCTGATTGTAATGAACAAGATATTAATCTCGCGGTATCATCTGCTAAACAGGCTTATTATGATGGTCCTTATGGTAAAATGCATCCAGCAGAAAGAGGGAGAACATTAATTAGAATTGGAGATATTATTGCTAAAAATGCAGAACGGATTGGGCAAATAGAAACTAAAGACAACGGCAAACTTCCAAAAAATATCACTCCTTCTTTGACCAGCTGGCAGACTGAGAGTTTTTATTATTATGCAGGCATGTGTGACAAGTATGAAGGTAGATTGATACCTTCAGAGGTTCCAAATATGCATAATTATTTAAAATGGGAACCATTTGGAGTTGTTGCACTTATTCTTCCTTGGAACTCACCAATTGGAACATTAATCTGGAAATTAGCACCGGCAATAGCAGCAGGCAATACTGTTGTAATTAAACCTTCAGAAAGAGCATCATGCTCTACATTAGAGTTAATGAAAATTTTACAAGAAGCTGATCTTCCAGAAGGTTTAATAAATGTCGTTACTGGTTTTGGTCCTACAACCGGAGCACCTCTTATTGAACACCAAGATGTTAGGATGATAAGTTTTACAGGCGGAACAAAAGGGGGGAGTGCAGCAAGTTTAAGTGCATCCAAAAATGTTAAACCTATTATCATGGAGTTAGGGGGGAAATCACCACAAATTATATTTAAAGATGCTGATTTAACTTTATCAGTTAATGGAGTTGTATCAGGAATCTTTCCAGTTTCAGGTCATAGCTGTATTTCAGGATCAAGGATACTAGTGCATAAAGATATAAAAGGTAAATTTACTCATAATTTATTAGAAGTTGTTAAAAAGGCTAAAGTTGGTCACCCAAATGATGTTGCAACACAAATAGGACCTATTGCAAATAAAGAGCAATATGAATTTATTTTATCTAAGATAGAAGCAGCTGAAAAAAGAGGTTTAAAATTATTAATTGATGGAAGAAAAGAACAAAAGTCTGAAGGATACTATATTGGGCCAACTATTTTTGATAATGTTCCAAATGAAGATGATTTAGCTCAAAATGAAGTATTTGGACCTGTAGCCTCAATACAAACTTGGGAGGATGAAGATGAGGTAATTAAAATTGCAAATGATACTATTTATGGTCTTGCAGCAGGTATTTGGACTAAGGATACTAATAAAGCTATACGTTTAGCGGATAAGATAGAAGCTGGAACTGTTTATATAAATAATTATTTTAATGCATCTACTCAATCTCCGGTTGGAGGCTTCAAGCAATCAGGATACGGTCGTGAAAATGGATGGGAGGGAATGCAAAGTTACATGCAGACTAAATCTACTTGGCTAGCTACCAATCCATCTCAACCAGATCCATTTTAAGAAGTAATTATTCTTTCCAGTTTGGTTCTCTTTTTTCTAAAAAAGCTTCAATACCTTCCTTGGAATCATCATGTAGCATATTTTCTGTCATTACCTTTGAAGTAAAAGTATATGCATCTTCTAAATTCATATCTTTTTGTTTGTAAAAAGCTTCTTTACCAATTTTAATAGTATTAGAAGATTTAGACGATATTTTTTTAGCAATTTGAAATACATTTTCTTTTAAACTATCTTCTTCAAAGACATCATTTATTAAACCAATCCTCAATGCTTTATTTGCATCTATAAGATCTCCAGTGAGAAGCATTTCCATTGCTTGCTTTTTCCCTACAGTTCTTGATAATGGAACCATTGGTGTAGAACAAAATAATCCAATATTAACACCAGGAGTTGCGTATTTTGCTCTACTACTTGAGTAAGCTAAATCACAGCTAGAAATTAACTGACAGCCTGCTGCAGTAGCAATACCATCAACCATAGCTATAACTGGTTTATTATTTTTATTAATCTTCAGCATAAGTTGAGAGCACATTTGAAATATTTTTTTAAAA
>CACNCX010000028.1 GCA_902619045.1 uncultured Alphaproteobacteria bacterium
GTCCTACATTTGTATATGATGGTAAAGAAGTATTTTGGGGAGATGACAGACTTGAAGATTGTATTAAATGGATTAGGTTAAAGGGTAAGTAAATTAATATGAAGTTCCTAAATTTTATCTTTCCAAAAGGTCAATGGTCATTAACTAGAGTGGCAATACTATTTATAATATTTATGATCCTTGATTTTATTGTTGTTTATTACAAAATTATATAAGACTTAAATTAGTGGCTAGTGATTTATTATTTTCTCTAAGAGATGTAGAAATCAAATTTGGCAAAAAAGTTATTTTCCAAGATCTAAACTTAAATTTACACAAGGGTGATATGATTGCGCTTGTTGGTAAAAATGGTGTTGGCAAAACAACACTTATGAAAACTATAAATGGTGATCAAGATTTAGATGCAGGAGAATTATGGAATTATCCAAATCTAAAAGTTGGATATTTTAATCAGAAATTTGAAAAACTAGATAACAAAACCATTGAAGAGAATTTTTCAGATTTACTTAACGAACAAAATAAACATTTTGTTGATATATTTTGCAATAAACTAAATTTAGATAAATTTGCTAATGTTGAAGATCTTTCAGGAGGGCAAAAAAGAAAAGTTTATTTAATTCGATCTTTATTAAAAGACTCCGATGTTTTGTTATTAGATGAGCCAACCAATCATCTAGATTTGCAATGCATCGAATGGCTAGAAAGTTATTTACGCAATTTAAATAAGACAATTATATGTGTGAGCCATGATCGAACTTTTTTAAGTAATTTTACCAATAAAGTATTTTGGATAGATAGGGGAAAATTACGAGTAAGTCCTAGAGGATTTAAAGATTTTGATAAATGGTCAGAGGAGTTACTAGATCAAGAATATAGAGAATTAAGAAATAGAAAGCAATTTGTTAATATTGAACTTGAGTGGGCAAATAAAGGCGTTAAAGCTCGTGTAAAGAGGAATGAAAAAAGATTAAAAAGAGCGAAAGAATTAAAAGCGCAATTAGATAAAGATGAAGCTTCTTATAGAAGTGCAATTAAATCTTTAAGACCGCAAGTATCTAAAAAATCTACTGATCAATCTAAATTTATTGCTGAACTTCAAGAAGTGTTTGTTAAATATCCAAATCAAAGTGAATTTGTTTTTAAAAATCTCTCAATAAAAATTTCAAAAAATGATCGTATCGGTTTGTTAGGAAATAATGGAAGTGGTAAATCAACTTTTCTTCGAACAATCCTTAATGAAATAAAAATTTCTAAAGGTAAAATCAAGCTCAAAAAAAATTTAGAATTTTCTTATTTTGATCAAATGCGTAATGATCTTAATGGCAGAAAATCTATTAAAGATATCTTAGTTCCCTCTGGAGGAGACTATTTAAAAGTTCAAGGAAAAGATAGGCATGTTTGTAGTTATGTGAAAGATTTTCAGTTTGATCCTAAAAATGTTAACCATACGATACAAACATTATCAGGAGGAGAGCAAAATAGATTACTTTTGGCAAAAGTATTAGCTAATCCAAAGACTGGACTTATTTTAGATGAGCCAACAAATGACCTAGATTTAGAAACATTAGATCTATTAACTGAAATGTTATCCAATTATAGTGGAACGTTATTAATTGTATCACATGATCGAGATTTTTTAGATCAAACTGTAAATAAAATTCTACATTTCAAAGAGGATGGAAATGTATCATTATTTTTTGGTGGATACAGTGATTTTCTGAAATCCGAAAATCAACAAGTTACTAACAAAAAAGAAACAAAAAAATCACATTCAGAAAATAACAAAGTAAATAATTCTAAAGCTAAACTATCATATAAGTTTCAATATGAATTAGAGCAATTACCAAACCAAATAAAAAATATTCAACAAGAATTAGAAGATATTAAAAATGAATTGAAGGATACAAATTTATATTTGGAAAATTATGAACGCTATCAAGAAATAACTTCTAAGATGGAGGTTCTTAATAGTGATCTCAATACAAAAGAGAATAGATGGTTTGAATTAATTAAAATGGAAGAGGATCTAGTTAGTAATTAAGCGACAATTAATATGCGCTAGTATTATCAGATTTAGTATCTACATCTTTCAATTCTTTTAATAAACTTTCAGCATGTGATGTCATCATTCTAAAATCAGAAAGTAAAGTGGTAAATTGAAAACCGTATTCCATCATTTCTTTCATATACTTAACTGATCCATTATGAATACCAGCAATCTTTCCTTTTTCTTTTGCTTTTTTTGCAATCATCTTAATGTTTGAGAATACCGGATCTTCACGAACATCAAATTTAGGTGGCAAACCATAAGAAGAACTCATATCCGCAGGCCCAATATAAATGCCAGTTAAGTTTGGAACCGAGAGAATGGTATCTAGGTTCTCCACTGCTTGTTTCGTTTCGATCATTGCTAAACTTACAATATTATCATTTGCGTGTTGATAGTAATCCGAACCATAAACTACTTGAGCTCTCATTGGACCAAAACTTCTTTGACCTATGGGAGGATAATAACAATATGAAACAAATTTTTCACAGTCCTCTTTAGTATTAATCATTGGCGCAATAATTCCTTGAACACCTAAATCTAACATTTTCATAATAATACCAGGTTCGTTCCATGGAACTCTTGTCATAGGTACAGTATCACTATTTGTTAATCCCTGAATCATTGCAATTGAACTTGAATAATCATTCTGGCCATGCTGCATATCGATGGTTACTGAATCCCAACCCATTTTACCAAAGGCTTCTGCCGTAAAAGAATTAGGTATAGAAAGCCACGCATTGATAGATGCTTTATCTTTTTTCCAAATATCAAATAATTTGTTTTTCATAATTATGATTAGAATATAATAATAATATATATTATATTATTACTATCCTTAAACATTATTTAATTTATAAAAACTATAAAATGATAAAATTTATAATTTGGTCTTTGATAGCAATTTTTTTAATAGTTATTTTTTATTTTTCTTTTAATTATTTTTTAAGTTTAATTAGGGATCAAATGATTTTTATGCTTTAGATTAATTTTTTGTCGCAATTCCTAAATATCCTCGTTTTTTTGGGTCATAATATAACATAAATAGATTTACAGGGTTTCTATTTGTAGTATAAATTTCTTATAAATGGAGGAAATGATGAATAAAATTTTAAATATTTTTTTAACTTTTATTCTTACAGCTTTTTTCGCAACTTCAACATTTGCTGCCACTAAAGTAGTTTGGTGGATGGAAAGTAGTGCAGATACTGACCCTACAGTTCAAGAAATGATGTGTGATGCTTTTAATGCTGAACAAGATGAAGTAGAATTAGAATGTGTATTCAAAGAAGACATTAATGATACTATCAGACCAGCTCTTTTATCTGGAAGTGGACCGGACATGTTTGATACACCTGGTGCTTCTTATATAAAAATTTACCAAGATGCAGGTCTTGTTAAATCTATGCAAGAGTATGCTGATCAATATGGTTGGCAAGATAAACTTCTAGGTTGGGCTTACAACTCAGGAGTATTTGATGGTGAATTATATTCAATTCCAAAAAACTATGAAACAATGATTTATTTTTATAATAAAACTTTGTTTGAAGAAAATGGATGGAGTACGCCAAATAATTTAGAAGAAGTTGAATCTTTAGCTGCTAAAATTAAAGCTAAGGGAATGAATGTTTACGCGTATGGTTCTGCTGGATGGCAGCCAACTCACGAACATTTAGTAGGAAACTATTTCAACACTTATGCTGGACCAGATAATGTCTATAAAGCATTAATTGGTGAAAAAAAGTGGACTGATCCAGAGTTTGTAGAAGCAATTGAACTTTTAAGAAAACACATGGTAGATGAAGGTTATTGGTCTGGGGATTTAGAGACATATTATTCTTTAGATTGGGATGATTTTAATAACGAGTTTGCTACTAGAGGTTCTGCGATGCTCATGATTGGAACTTGGGGTTTCAATGTAACGGCAACGAATTTTGGAGAAACTTCTGATGATTGGGATTGGAATCCTTTACCGATTCTGAATTCACAGGCAGGAAGTGCTCCTAATTACCAACTTGCAACAGGTGGAACAATGTCCATTAATGCAGCATCTAAAAATGCTGATGGAGCTGCAAAAGTAATTGATTGGATTCTTTCTGATAAAGAAAGAGCTCTTAAAGTTACTGGTAGTTTAGGTTATGGCGCTTGGTTGTTACCACTAAAATACACTGATGCTGACTTTGATCCTAATATTGATCCAAGACAAAAAAGATTCTTAACTGAATTCGCAGAAGCTTCTGATTCTGGAAACTATGGATATACAACATGGACGTTCTATCCGAATGATCCAGGTGTTCATATTTGGAAAGATATGGAAGTGGTTTGGGCTGGAGATATTACTCCACTTGAATTCATGGAAGAATCTCAAAGACTTTGGGATCAAGCTCGTGCAGACGATGCATTAGTTCCAGTTGGAAAAAGATAATTTATAAATTTAAATAAGGGGAAATATTTTCCCCTTATTAAAAATAATAAAATTATGCCAAAATTTTTAACAAGTATAAATGCAATTTCCTGGTACTTTTTATTTCCAGTAATATTTATTCATTTCTTTGTGGTGATGTTTCCATCGGTACTAAGTTTATTGTTATGTTTAACGGACTGGAATGGTTTTGGCAGAATAAATTACGTTGGATTAGAAAACTTTCAAGAATTATTTAGAGACCGTGTTTTCAAGAAAGCAGTTAAACACAACATAATTTGGACAGTAATGTTCTTAACAATACCAGTAATCGTAGCACTTATTATAGCCTATCTTTTAACTGGAATAAAAAGAGGACAACTTTTTTATAGGCTAGTATATTTTTTTCCATATATTCTAGCCAGTATCGTTAACTGTTTGATTTGGAGATACATATTCCATCCAAGACATGGTTTAGGTGGTTGGTTTGAGAATCAAGGTATTGATTTTCTTGCTAAGTCACCTTTTGCAATGAAAGAGACTGCTTTATACGCTGTTGCCTGGGTAGATATGTGGCACTTCTGGGGCTTCTTAGTTATTATTTATTTAACTGGAATGTATCAAGTTGATGACTCTCTTTATGAAGCAGCAGATATTGAAGGAGCAACAAAATTTCAAAAATTTAGATACATTACTTTACCAATGATACGTCCAATTTTTGTTTTATCTTTAATAATTATCATTATCTGGTCTGTCCCAACATTTGATTATGTATACATTTTAACAATGGGTGGGCCAGCATATAGTTCTGAAGTTGTAGCAAATCATCTGTACTCTCAAGCCTTTCAACGAATGAATGTTGGTTACGCGTCTACAATAGGTGTTATGATGTTCTTCTATGTCGGTATTATAGTTGGTTTCTTTGCAATTTTAAGACGGATGGGTTGGGAGGTATAAAATTATAAATGGCAACTGCAAGATTTAGACAAAGATCAAGCTATATAAATCATGCCATTTTGATTTTTATGGCTTTAACAATTATTTTACCATTACTAGTTTTAGCTTTTAATTCTATAAAACCATCTTCTGAATTTGGAGCAAATCCTTTAGGTTTTCCAAATGAAATAAGATTGATGAATTATTATGATGCTTGGGTGAATGGAAATTACACTCAAATATTTATGAATTCACTTACTTTGGTTATCGGGACATTGATATTAAATTTGACTGTTTCAGGCCTTGCTGCTTTCAGTTTGGCAATTTTAAATCCAAGAGGAATTCAAACAATTGTTGTTGGCTTATACCTTTTAGTTGGAATAAGTATTCCTGCTCAATTATTTATTTTACCATTATTTTTAATGTGGAAAAGTTTATACCTCCTAGACACAAGGATTGGTTTAGTTATTATTTATAGCGCTTTAAATGCCCCTTTCGCAACTTTCTTAATTCGATCATATATGTTGCAACTACCTACAGAACTTTTTGAAGCTGCTAAACTAGATGGAGCATCTGTAATGCAATTGTTTACAAGGGTTGCCCTACCTTTATCTTGGCCAGTTTTTTTAACAACAGCACTTATTGTGTCATTAACAGTTTGGAATGAGTTTTTATTTGCTATTACTTTTATTATTACTGATGAGTACAAACCTATTTCGTCAATTTTGTTTACATTCCAAAGTAGATTTGCAAATGATTACGGATTAGTGAGTGCAGCGTCTATTTTAATGGCAGCACCAATTGCTATTTTATTTATGTTTTTCCAAAGAAGGTTTATTGCTGGTTTAACGAGTGGAGCAACTAAAGGTTAATATTTAAAACGGGAGTAATTAAATGGACCTAAATAAGACTTTTGAAGATAAAGTATACGCAGGTGTATTAGGAAAAATCATTGGTGTTTACTTAGGCCGTCCTTTTGAAGGTTGGTATTACGACCGAATAATGAAAGAACTTGGTCCTATTAATTATTATGTAAATGATAAATTAGATTTTCCCATTCATGTAACAGATGATGACTTAACAGGAACATTTAGATTTATTAATGCTTTGAAGCATTTTAATTTTGATAAAAATATTACCGCAAAACAAATTGGTCAAACCTGGTTAAACTATTGTTTGGAAAATCAGACTGTACTTGCATGGGCTGGAAAAGGTATCTTAACTGAAGAAAGTGCTTTCATGAATTTGAAACAAGGTATTCATGCTCCTGAAAGTGGTTCTATTAAAATGAATGGAAAAGTAATTGCTGAGCAAATAGGTGCTCAAATATTTATTGATGGATGGGGAATGGTCTCGCCAGGAGATCCCGAGCAAGCAGTTGAATTAGCAAAAAAAGCTGGCAGTGTAAGTCATGATGGTGAATCTGTTTACGGTGCTCAAGTGGTAGCTGCAATGGAAGCATATTCTTTTATTGAAAATGATATTAAAAAAATAATTGAAAAAAGTAAAAAGTTTGTTCCTTCTGACTCGACAATTTACAAACTTATTTCTGATATTCAAGATTGGAGTTCAGGTAATTTAGATTGGGAGCAAGCAAGAACTAAAATTGAAGATAAATATGGTTATGCAAAATTTCCAGGTAATTGTCATATCGTTCCCAATCATGCTTTAATTATTCTCGCACTACTTTTTGGTGATGATAATTTTCAAAAATCTTTAATGATTGTAAATACTGCTGGTTGGGATACTGATTGTAACTCGGGTAATGTTGGATGTATTTTAGGAATCAAAAATGGCCTAGAAGGTATTAAAGATGGTCCAGACTATATTACGCCTGTTAACGATATAATATATTTACCTACCGCATATGGCTCGGAAACAATGACCGATGCCTTAATAGAAAGTCAGAATATTATTAATATTACGAGAAGAATGAATGGATTAGAAAGTAAGTCTATAAAAAATAACGCAAGATATAATTTTGAAATGGAAACATCGACACAAGGTTGGATGGTAGATAAATCAAATGATAATAATTTAAACACTAAAATTTCAAATGTTGATTATAAATCTAATATTGGACAGAGAGCTCTAGAGATAAATTTTACTGACTTATCTTTTGGTTTATCAAGTGAAATTTATGTAGAAAGTTTTTTTCCTGAATGGTTTACAAGGTTAGAAGGTTATCAATTCCAAAGATACTTTCATTATGATTATGTAGCTTGCCCAACCGTATATAGCGGTCAAAAAATTAAGACAGAATTGATCTCAGATACTGATAAAGATTTAAAAATTAATTTATTTATCAAATATTGGGGTGCTGATGATAAGCTCATTAAAGTATCATCTGATGATTTTAATATTAAGAATAAAGAAAGTAAAATTATAGAATGGATTGTACCTGATACTTTATCAAATCCAATTGGTCAGATTGGTATTAGTATTAACTCAGATAATAATAATAATGGCAAAATTCTAATGAATTATTTAGATATTTCTGGAACACCTAAAATGACATTCAAAAGACCTGATCACATTGATGAATATACAAGAGGTATTTTTTATAAAGAACAGCCTTACGGTCAATTATGGAAAAGGGCTTGGGTGAATGATGTAGATAAATGGCAATTTAGATGGCAAGAAGCTTTTAAAATTGTAAGAGGTATTGGAAGGGGCCACATTATGACTGGAAGTGAGACATGGAAAGATTATACAATCTCATCAAAGATATCCATTCCACTTGCATCTGCTGCTGGTCTGATACTAAGATCTCAAGGCTTAAAAAGATATTATTCTCTTGAGCTCACTTCTGACAAAAAGTTAAAAATAAATAAAATGGAGTATGAATTAAAAACTCTAAAAGAAATAGATTTTGATTTAGAATTTTTTAAAGATTACAATTTAAAATTCAAAGTTAAAGGCAATCATTTACAAGGTTTTGTCGATGATAATTTAATGATTGAGGTTGAAGATAATGAAAATTCATTTGAACAAGGGATGATTGGTTTCATAACTGAAAATGGAGCTATTCAGAGTGAATCAATTTCAATAGAATAAATTTTAATTTAAAAAAGGATGCGTTATGAAACTAGATAAGACTTATGAAGAAAAAGTATACGCTGGAGTGCTCGGTAAATTAATTGGTGTGTATTTAGGCCGTCCTTTTGAGCAGTGGTCACATGAAAGGATTATGGAAGAGTTAGGTGAAATTAATTACTATGTTAATGAGCAATTAAATGTCCCATTAGTTGTAACAGATGATGATATAACTGGAACATTTACATTTCTCCGTGCTCTAAGAGAAAATAATTATGACCCTAATATAAGTCCAAAACAAATTGGTCAGTCTTGGCTTAATAATTTAATTGAGAACAAAACAGTTTTATGGTGGGGAGGAAGAGGTCATTCAGCTGAAGATACTGCATATCAAAATTTAAAAGCTGGAATAGAAGCTCCTATGAGTGGATCAATAGAAACAAATGGTAAAGTAGTTGCGGAACAAATAGGTGCGCAAATATTTATTGACGGTTGGGCTTTAGTCACTCCTGGTGATCCAGAAAAAGCAGCAGATCTTGCAAGAAGAGCAGGAAGTGTCAGTCATGACGGGGAAGCAATCTATGGTGCTCAGATGGTTGCAGCTATGGAGTCACTAGCATTTGTTGAGACTGATATTAACAAAATTATTGATGAGTCAAAAAAATATATCCCAAATAGTTCTCTTATTTATAAACTGATTGGTGAACTTCAAAATATGAGAGCTGGTAATAATGATTGGATGCAGGCAAGAGAGTTTCAAGCTGAAACATATGGATATGACAAATATCTTGGCGGATGTCATATGATACCTAATCATGCAATAATTATACTGTCACTATTATTTGGTGATGATGATCTTCAAAAAACTCTTATGATAGTAAATACCGCTGGTCATGACACTGATTGTAATTCTGGTAACGTTGGTTGCATTATGGGCATTAAAAATGGTCTTGAAGGCTTAAGGAATGGTCCAGATTATTTAACACCTATACAAGATAGAATGTATTGTCCGACTGCTAATGGAGGTGAAACGCAAACTGATGCCTTAACAGAAGCTTATAAGGTGATTAATACTGCTAAAAAAATGAATAAAGAAGAAACTGTTGAGCCTAAAAATGGTTCAAGATTTCATTTTGAAATGCCTGGTTCTGTTCAAGGTTGGAGATCAAGTTTTAAAAATAACAAAAATATTTCAACTATTGTCCAAAATACTGAGTATGAGAGTAGTATAGGAAAAAGAGCATTAGAAATTAAATTTGACAGAGTCGCGCCTGGTGTTTGTTCTGAGGCTGTTGTTGATACTTTTTTTCCTCAGGAATTGTATGAGTTAACAGGGTCTGCAAGAGAAAGATTTTTTCAAAGTTATAACTTTATTTCCTGTCCACTTTTATATTCAGGACAAAATATAGAAAGCGAAATCATTTTTAAGTCGAATTCTCAAAAACCAATAACGGTTACTTGTTTTATCAATGTTTTTGGAGAAGAGGATAATTACGAAAGAATAAATTCTGATAGCGTTGTGCTTTTTCCTGATAAATCACAAAAACTTAAATGGAAAATTCCTTCAACAGAAGGCAATCCTATTACACAAGTTGGTTTTTCTATAGAAGCAGATGAAGCAAATTCTGGCAGTTTAATTTTAAATTATTTAACTTTCACGGGTGAGCCAAATTGTAAATTTTCTAAACCTAACCACATTGGAAAACATAAAAGGGGTGTTAAATTTTCAAATGCTAAAATGTGGAAAGCTAGTTGGGTCGATGCTCTAGATAAATGGGATAGTGGAGAGAGAACTTTTAGAGTGTGTAAAGATAGTGGTAGAGGAATGTTAATTACAGGAACTGATTTATGGAAAAACTATAAGGTTACTTCCGATATTGCAATTCAGCGAGTAAAAACAGGCGGTCTTGCTGTAAGAGTGCAAGGATTAAATAGATATTATGGTTTAGTGATTAATGCATCAAATAAACTTCAATTAATAAAAGTAATTAATGAGCCAAAAGTGTTGAAAGAAATAGATTTTGATCTTGAATATTATAAAGATTATAAATTATCGCTTAAAGTTGAGGATAATAAATTATCTGGTTATCTTGATAATAAAGTTGTTTTAGAGTTCACTGATAATTCTGATGTGCTTGAAAATGGAGCTATGGGATTAATTGTTGAAGATGGAACTATGGTGACCGATGAAGTCATTGTAGAATAAATAATGAAATATAGAAAATTTGGCTCACTGGATTGGAATGTTTCCGAAGTTGGTTTAGGTTGTTGGCAAATAGGAGCTGATTGGGGGAATGTAACTGAAGACAGCGCTCAAGAAATTTTAAAATCATCGTATGAAAATGGTGTAAACTTCTTCGATACCGCTGATGTTTACGGAATGGGCAGAAGTGAAAAATTTGTAGGCGAGTTCCTTAAATCAGTATCTGAAAGAATTTATGTAGCAACAAAAGCTGGAAGACAAATCAACCCCCATGTTGCAAAGGGATACTATGATAAAGATTTAATGGAATCTTATGTAAATCAATCTTTATCAAACCTTAATGTTGAAACAATTGATCTTTTACAAATGCATTGTCCTCCAACAGAAGTGTATTCATCTGACAACACATTCGAAATGTTAGATTATTTAGTGAGTAAAGGTAAAATTCAAAATTATGGTTTTAGTGTTCAAACAGTTGACGAGGCTCTTGAATGCATCAAACGACCAAATACAAAATCTATTCAGGTTATATTCAATATTTTCAGACAAAAACCTGCTGAAAAATTATTTAAAATTGCAAAAGAAAAAAAAGTTGCAATTATTGTGAGAGTACCCCTTGCAAGTGGATTATTAACTGGAAAATTTAATAAAGATTCCTCATTTGCTCCTGATGATCATCGTAATTACAATATTAATGGAGATGCGTTTGATGTAGGTGAAACATTTTCTGGGGTAAATTTTAATAAAGCATTAGAAGCTGTTGATGAGTTAAAAAATATATTACCAGAAGGGATTACATTGTCTCAATTGTCACTGAAATGGATTTTAATGCATGATGCAGTAAGTATTGTTATTCCTGGCGCTAAAAATAAAGATCACGTAGGTTTGAATACTTCTGCATCAGAATTAAATGAAATTTCATCCTTAATGAATGAAATCAATAGTGTTTACACAAAATATTTTTTTGATGATATTCATCATCGTTGGTAAAAATTTTTGTGTCAGAAGAAATTAAAATATTTAGAAGAGCAACACTTGCTTCAATAATTACATCAACTTATCCCATGATAGTAGTTGGCTGCTACTTTGGTGTAACTCCATGGAATATGAATAGACTATCAATAGATGAGTCTGATTTAAGCTTTGCAATACTATTATTTGGAATATTTTTTATCATCTCTAACCAGATAGCTGGAAGAATACTTGTTCCAAAATATGGAACAAAATTGATAATGTCTTTGGCTTTTCCACTTGTTACTTTTTCTACTTTACTTTCAATTGTGTCTCCTTCGTATTTTTATTTTTTATTAACATCGATACCAGCTGGAATAGGTTGGGGCGCATCTGGCCCTATAGGTGGAATACATACTCAATTAATTGAACAACATTTTAAGAAAATTATTACTCCATATTATGCGATGGGATTTAATTTAGGTATTCTAATTGGAGGAGGGTTAGCAGGCATAATTATGAGATATAATTATGAACCTTATATATTTTTAACTATCTTGTCTTTTTTATCAATCTTTATATCTTTTTTTGTATTCTCATTTGGATTACCGCGTAATTTAGACTTTAAAGGTGTTGGTGAAAAATTCAAAATACCTGAAACTAATGTTCTATTGTTTGGGTTTTTATTATTTTTTATTTTTGGCTCCGGTGGAATAATTATGGATTGGTCAACATTATGGTTATCAAAAGATTTAAATGCCCCACTTTACTTGGCAAGTATGGGTTTAATTTTCTTTAGTATTGGAGCAATTTTTGCTAATTTATTTTCTAATTCATTAATCAATTTATTTAGTGAAAAAGTTGTAGGTTGCCACTTTGTGATGATTGGTGCATCAATAATGCTTTTATCTTTGTTAACCAATAATTTTTATATTATTCTGGTTGTTTTAAGCTTTTATGGATTTGCTATAGCCAATTTAGTACCCATTATTATTAGACAGGCAGTTAAACAGTCTAATGAGAGTATTCCTATGACTGTGACTAACCTTATAACAATCGGATTATCATCAACAATGATTATGCCTGCTGGAATTGGATTTTTAGCTGAAGCTTATTCTCTTACATTAAATATGTATTTATTATGTATTATAGTGTTTACCTCTGGATTAGTTTTCTTACTAAAATTTAAATGAATAAGCTTAAAGTATCTCAAGTCCAATTTTCTGCAAGTCATCTACCGAATTTTAATTCTAAACTTCTTGAACAAAATTTTAACAAGGCAATCAAATTTAAACCTCACTTAATATGCACTCCAGAATGTTCGAATATAATTACAAATGATAAAAATTATTTAATGTTAAACGCACCTTATCAAAATTCCTGTCCAGTTTTGAAGATGGCTAAAGATTTTGCTAAAAAAAACAAAGTTAGTATAAATCTTGGTTCTTTACTTTTAAAAGTCAAAAATCGCAAAAAGCTCATTAACAGGTCTTTTTTTATAAACAATTATGGAGTCATAAAAAAAACATATGATAAGATACATATGTTTGATGTTGAAATTAATAATAAAGAAAAACATCAGGAATCATCTTTGTTCAAAGCTGGTAATAAAATAATTTTTACAAAAATTAATAATATTAAATTAGGAATGACAATTTGTTATGATTTACGATTTCCTAATTTATATAGGCAACTTGCTAAAAAAGATTGTTCAATTATTTTAGTTCCTGCTGCTTTTACTAGACCAACTGGAAAAGATCATTGGGAGGTTTTGAATAGATCACGAGCAATAGAGAACAATGTATTTATTGTGGCAACAGGTATGTGTGGAAATCATCATATGAAAAGAAAGACCTATGGATATTCCATTTTAGT
>CACNCX010000029.1 GCA_902619045.1 uncultured Alphaproteobacteria bacterium
ATATACGCTGAGAAAGCAATAAAATTAATATTTACCGACAACAAGATAAGTTCTATAGACATTAAAATTATAATTAAATTTTTCTTATTTAAAAATATTCCTAAAACACCTAAAGTAAAAATAATTGCGCCGAGAAAAAGATAGTGTTCAAGAGTAATCATTAATTAAATTCCTTCGCCTATTTTTACTTTTTTCTTTTCTATAGCTGTTGATGCATCAACTGTATTTTGAGAAGCTATATTTTGTCTTTTAACACCACCTTTATCTCTTAATGTAAGTGTAATAGAGCCTATCATTGCGACTAATAAAATTATCCCACATATTTGAAATAAATAAAAATATTCAGTGTAGAGTATTTGCCCAATCATTTTTGTATTTTCCACTTCATTAACTATAGGTTGTAGTGGTGTTTGATTGTTATAAATATTAGACGATCTATCTGTTAAAAAAAGTATTCCAAGCTCAATTACTAAAACTATCCCTAATAATGCTCCAAAAGGTAAATATTGCAAAAAACCTTCTCTCAACTTTACAAAATTTATATCAAGCATCATTACAACGAATAGAAAAAGGACGGCAACAGCTCCAACATATACAACGACAAGGATCATTGCCAAAAATTCAGCACCTAATAAAACAAAGAGTCCTGATGCGTTAACAAAACTTAAAATTAAGAACAAAACTGAATGAACTGGATTTTTTGCACTTATAACCATTAGAGCAGAAAGAACTGCAACAGATGAAAAAAGATAAAATGTTAATGAATAAAGAACCATTCTTATCTATATTTTCTATCGAGATGAATATTTTGAGCAATTTCTTGCTCCCATCTATCTCCATTTTCTAAAAGTTTATCTTTATTATAAATTAATTCTTCTCTTGTTTCAGTGGCAAATTCAAAATTTGGTCCTTCTACTATCGCATCAACTGGGCAAGATTCTTGACATAAACCACAGTAAATACATTTAGTCATATCTATATCATATCTTGTTGTTCTTCTGCTTCCATCCTCTCTTGGCTCTGCTTCAATTGTAATTGCCTGAGCAGGACATACTGCTTCACAAAGTTTACATGCGATACATCTCTCTTCCCCACTTGGATATCTTCTCAAAGCATGCTCGCCTCTAAAACGTGGGCTTAATGGACCTTTTTCGTGAGGATAATTTATTGTAACTTTAGATTTAAATATGTATTTGAAAGTTAAAAATAGTCCTTGAAATAATTCAAATAAAGTAAAAGATTTAATTAATTTATACATATTAATTTGGCAGCATGTCAAAATATACTAAAAAACCAGAAGTTGCCACAACCCAAAACAAAGAAAACGGTAAAAAAACTTTCCATCCAAGTCTCATTAACTGATCATATCTATATCTTGGGAAAGTTCCTCTAACCCAAATAAATAAAAATAATATAAATATTACTTTCATAGTAAACCATATTACTCCAGGAACAACATTTAATGGGTATACATCAAATGGAGGAAGCCATCCGCCTAAAAAAAGAATGACAGTCATAGAAGACATTAAAATCATACTCGCGTATTCACCTAAAAAAAATAATACAAATGAAGCAGATGAATATTCAGTAAAAAATCCTGCAACAAGTGTTGATTCATCTTCAGGAAGATCAAAAGGTAATCTATTTGTTTCAGCTAACGCAGAAATAAAAAAAATGATGAACATAGGTAATAATGGAATTGCAAACCATACAGTTTGTTGAGCTAAAACTATCTTTGATAAATTTAAAGAACCTACACATAACAATACAGTAATTATTACAAATCCAATAGATACTTCATATGAAACCATTTGAGCAGCTGATCTTAATGCTCCTAGAAAAGGATATTGAGAGTTACTAGCCCATCCAGCCATTATTATTCCGTATACTCCAAGAGATGATACTGCAAACAGATACATGATACCTACGTTAATATCAGAGACTACCCATCCTGGAGCAAAAGGTATTACTGCCCAACCTGCTAAGCTTAGTACCATTGTTATTATGGGTGCTAAAATAAAAACGATTTTATTTGATCCACTAGGTATAATATTTTCTTTAGTAATAAGTTTTAATGCATCAGCAAAGCTTTGCAATATACCAAAAGGCCCTACTATATTTGGGCCTCTTCTTAATTGAATTAATGCTAATACTTTTCTTTCAGCATAAACTAAAAAAGCTACAGATATTAAAACTGGCACAACAACAGCAAGTATTTGGGCAATGATTATTAACCCTGTAATTAATATATCATAAGTCATCTAATTATTATGCTGCCTTATTTAAAATATCTTTAGTACATTTTGCCATTGTTTCAGAAGATCTAGAAATAGAATCATTCATATAAAAGTTTTCAATGTTATATTTAATTTTAATATTCTCAATTTTATTATTTTTAGCAAAAGTTATTTCGCCAATAGAATTAATTTCATTTAACAGAGCAAATTGACCATAGGTACTTGTAAGCTCATTTCGAAGCTCCCCAAGATTATTAAAATTTAAATTTTTTTCAAATAAGTCACTTAAAACTCTAAAAATTTTCCACTCCTCTTTTGCTTCTCCTATTGGATTATGACACTTAGTTGTTTGAATAACTCTACCTTCTATATTCATATAAGTAGAACTTTTCTCAGTATATGCAGGGGTTGGTAAAATTATATCAGCTATAGATGCTGAAACATCTCCATGATGACCAAGATAAACAACAAAAGCATTTTCAAATGTTGAAAAATTTATCTCATCTAACCCCATTAAGAAAACTACAGGCTTTGTTTTATCAATATGTTTTTTTAATTGTTTGTTGTAATCATTATCAAATTTTTTATTATAAAATTTCAAATCTAATGCTCCTACTCTAGAAATATCTTGGTTAAGAATATTTAATGGATTTATATTTTTATTTTTTTGAATTTTTTTCGCAATTAATCCTGCAGTTTCTAATATTTTTTTTCCATGATCATTATTTATTGCTGAAGTACCTAATATTATAAGTGGGTTTTTTGCAGATTTTAAAACTTTATTGAATTCAGATTTATTATTAGATAATTTATTAAGGTAATCTAAAGAATCAGATAAATGATGATAATCGTAAGTAAGATCTAATTTAGGACCTATAAGGCCAATTTTACAGTTATTTTCAATATATGCCTTTCTAATTCTAGCGTTTAGTACCGCTGCTTCCCATCTAGGGTTTGATCCAATTAAAAGAATAGCATCAGCCTTTTCAATTTCTTGAATTGTTGAATTAAATTTATAACTTGAAGATGAATTATCGATAATTTGTGTATTATCAAATCTGCAATCATAGTTTTTTGATTTTAGTGAATTGCTAAATTTTTGTGCGGAATATAAAGTTTCAATATCGGTAAACTTACCAGATAGGAATACAGTATTTTCTTTACCTCTTTTTGTAATTTCTTTTTTTATTAATTCAAATGCATTATCCCATGAAGATTTTTGGAGTTTATTATTTGATTTAGAATATACATTATCCAATCTTTGACTTGAGAGTCCATCAACTGCAAATCTAGATTTATCACTTATCCATTCTTCATTGGTTTCTTCATTTATTCTAGGAAGAGCTCTTAAAACTTTTTTTCCTCTTGTATCAATCCTTATACTTGAACCTATACCATCAAACACATCAAATGTTTCTGTCTTGGTTAGCTCCCATGGTCTAGATTTAAATGCATATGGTTTACTTGTTAAAGCACCTACGGGGCATAAATCAATTACATTTCCAGATAATTCTGACTCAATAGTTTTTTCTAAGTACGTCGTGATCTCAGCATTTTCACCTCTGCCAAGTAATCCTATATCATCAACACCCGCAACTTCAGTAGAAAACCTTACGCATCTTGTACAATGTATACATCTTGTCATAATTGTTTTGACAAGTGGTCCCATATTTTTATTTTGAACTGCTCTTTTGTTTTCTTCATATCTAGTTTTGTCAAAACCATAATACATCGCTTGATCTTGAAGATCACATTCTCCTCCTTGATCACAAATAGGGCAATCCAATGGATGATTAATGAGAAGAAACTCCATTACACCTTTTCGGGCTTTTTTAACTGTTTCTGTTTTTGTTTTTATAACCATTCCATCTGCAGCTGGCATGGCACATGATGCAATAGGTTTTGGAGCTTTTTCCATTTCTACTAAACACATTCTACAGTTTCCTGCTATTGAGAGTTTTTCATGATAACAAAATCTTGGAATTTCAGTTCCTGCTTGTTCACAAGCTTGCATTACGGTCATGCCGTTTTCAAATTCGTATTCTTTATTATCAATTGTTATCTTTGGCACTAGGCTACTCTTCTATTTCTTTCTTGAATTCTTTTTTCAATTTCAGGTCTAAAGTGTCTAAACAAACCTTGAATAGGCCAAGCAGCAGCATCACCTAAGGCACAAATAGTATGACCTTCAATTTGCTTAGTCACATCTAAAATTTTATCAATATCTTGATGTTCAACATTTCCATGAACCATTTTTTCCATCATTCTGTACATCCATCCAGTACCTTCTCTGCAAGGTGTACATTGACCGCAGCTTTCATGTTTATAAAAATGTGATAATCTAGCTATTGCTTCAACAATATCTGTTGATTTATTCATTACAATAACAGCAGCAGTTCCTAATCCACTTTGAACTTCTTTTAGGCTATCAAAATCCATTTTAACTGTATCGCAAATAGACTTAGGTAATAAAGGCACACTTGCACCTCCAGGAATTACAGCTAATAAATTTTCCCAACCACCAATTACACCACCTGCATGTTTTTCAATCAGTTCTTTTAATGGTATCCCCATTTCCTCTTCTACATTGCATGGATTATTAACGTGTCCTGAAATACTAAAAATTTTTGTACCTGTATTGTTGGCACTTCCTAAATCAGCAAACCATTTTGAACCACGTCTTAAAATAGTTGGTGAAACGGCAACAGTTTCAACATTTGTAACTGTTGTTGGGCATCCATATAAACCTGCGCCAGCGGGAAACGGAGGTTTTAATCGAGGTTGGCCTTTTTTACCCTCTAAACTTTCAAGTAAAGCAGTTTCTTCACCACAAATATATGCTCCTGCTCCTCTGTGAAGATAAATATCAAAATCCCACCCTGTACTACATGCATTTTTACCAATTAAATTATTTGCGTAGGCTTCATCTATTGCTTTTTGTAAATTAGAAGATTCAGAATAATATTCACCCCTTATATAAATATAACAAGTATGTGCATGCATAGCAAAGCCAGCAACTAAACAACCTTCTAAAAGAAGATGTGGGTCGTTTCTCATAATCTCTCGATCTTTACATGTGCCTGGTTCTGACTCATCTGCATTAACAACTAGGTAATGATCTTTTCCTGAGTCTTTTGGCATAAATGACCACTTAAGTCCCGCAGGGAAACCTGCTCCTCCCCTTCCTCTTAATTGACTATTTTTAATTTCCTCAATAATTTTATCGCTGCCCATTTTAATAAGTTCTTTAGTATTTGACCAAACACCTCTTTTTTTGGCACCTTCTAGTTTCCAGTCTTCAAAACCGTATAAATTTTTAAAAATTTTATCTTTTTCCTTAAGCATCAAATTTTCTTTCAGGTTGTGATGATTTTCTACCAATTTGTGAACCTACTTTTATTGATTTATTATCTTTTAAATCTTGAAGTATTTTTTTAAAACTCTCTTCATCTAAATCTTCATAATAATCATCATTGATCTGGACCATAGGAGCATTGCAACATGCACCTAAGCATTCAACTTCAACAACTGTAAATATTTCATCGTCACTTGTCTCACCAATATTAGTTTCGCAAACTTCTTGTGCAACTTTAGACAGTTTATCACTCCCTCTTAACCAACAAGGTGTCGTTCTACAAATTTGGACAAAATTTTTACCAATAGGTTCTAAATTAAACATCGAATAAAAAGTGGCAACTTCCAACACTCTTATATAAGACATACTTAGAGTTTCAGCTACTTTTTCCATTGAGTTTTTACTTAGCCATCCATTATTTTGTCTTTGTGCTAAATCAAGTAAAGGAATAACTGCGCTTTGAATACGGTTTGATGGATATTTTTTTATGATTTCAGAAATTTTTTTAAAATTTTCTGATGACCATTCAAAGTTATCATTAATTTTTTTATATACTTTATTATTTGTACCAGGATGATGCATTATCTGTCTATCTCTCCAAAAACAATATCTAAGCTACCTAGTATAGCTGCTATGTCTGCCATTAAGTGACCTTTAGATAAATGATCCAATGTTTGAAGGTGTGCAAATCCTGGTGCTCTTATTTTGCATCTATATGGTTTACTAGATCCGTCAGAAACAAGGTAAACGCCAAATTCACCTTTTGGCGCTTCTACTGCACTATAAACTTGACCAGCTGGAACACGGTAACCTTCGGTGAAAAGTTTAAAATGATGAATTAAAGCTTCCATTGATTTTTTCATTTGATTTCTTTTAGGAGGTGTAATTTTATTATCCTCAACTGATATTGGGCCTGGTTTGATTTTATTTAAACATTGGTTAATAATACTGATGCTTTGTCTCATTTCTTCTATGCGTACCAAATATCGATCAAAACAATCTCCTTTTTTTCCAACAGGAACTTCAAAATCAATTTGATCATAGGCGTCATAAGGTTGAGACCTTCTTAAATCCCATGCTACTCCTGTGCTTCTCAACACAGGGCCCGAACACCCCCATTCAATTGCTTCTGACTTTGAAATTATTCCTATATCAACTGATCTTTGTCTTAATATTCTGTTATTTGTCAGCAAGCTTTCAAGATCATCAATAAATTTTGGAAAAGTTTTAAAATGCTTAAATAATTTTTCTTCCATTCCTTCTGGCATATCCTGATGAACGCCACCAGGCCTAAAATAGGCTGCATGAAATCTTGCCCCAGATACTGCTTCATGAAATTCTAAAAGCTTTTCCCTTTCTTCAAAACACCATAAAAATGGTGTCACTGCACCAATGTCAGCTGCATAAGCAGGTATATTTAATAAATGATTTAGTATTCTTGTAATTTCAGCAAAAATAACACGAATATATTTAGCTCTTTCCGGGACATTAATACCTAAGAGGTTTTCAGTTGCTAGTGCAAAAGCGTGTTCTTGACACATTGGCGAAACATAATCAAGTCTATCAAAATAAGGAACTGCCTGAAGATAAGTTTTATATTCAATTAATTTTTCTGTTCCCCTATGCAACAATCCAATATGTGGTTCTGCTCTTTGAACTACTTCACCTTCCAACTCAACTACTAAACGTAAAACACCATGCGCCGCTGGATGTTGGGGACCGAAGTTAATTGTAGTTGTATTAAGCTCTACTTCTTTCATTTAATTTTCACCCGTAGTTTTATCATCACCAAAAAGTTTGTTTTCCATTCCTTCCCAAGGAGATTCACTATCGAAATTTCTAAATTCTTGAGCTAACTTAACAGGCTCATATATTACTTTTTTTTCAAGTTCATCATAGCGAACTTCTGTGTGTCCTGTTAAAGGAAAATCTTTGCGCAATGGATAGCCTTCAAAATTGTAATCTGTCATTATCCTTCTTAAATCAGGATGATTAATGAATTCAATTCCAAATAAATCATAACATTCTCTTTCATACCAATCCGCAGATTTATGAATATTGGTTATTGTTTCTATGTTTTCGTTTTCTTTAATAAAAGTTTTAAGAATAATTTTTTTATTTTTTGTTAGACTTTGCAAAATATAAATCAAATCAAATCTAAATTCTCTTGAAGGATAGTCAACAGCTGTAATATCTAATAATTGATTAAAATTAAGCTCAGTGTTATCTTTTAATTCATTAAAAATTTTTATAATATTATTTTTTTCAAATTCAATTTCTAACAAATTATTATTGTCTAAAACATTATTTATGCCATCTATTTTAGTAAGAATTTTAATCATATAAAATTATCTTTTAAATTTGTTTTCTCTTCTAATTTTTTTCTGTAATTGCAATATGCCGTAAACTAATGCTTCTGCTGTTGGGGGACACCCTGGTACATAGACGTCAACAGGCACTATCCTATCACACCCTCTAACTACTGAATACGAATAGTGATAATATCCACCACCATTTGCACAAGAACCCATTGATATAACCCATCGTGGTTCTGGCATTTGATCATAAACTTTTCTTAAAGCTGGAGCCATTTTATTTGTTAATGTGCCAGCAACAATCATTACATCAGATTGTCTAGGACTACCTCTTGGTATTACTCCATAACGGTCTAGATCATATCTTGCCATATAAGAATGTATCATTTCTACTCCACAGCATGCCAAACCAAAAGTCATTGGCCATAAAGAACCAGTTCTAGCCCATGTAAGAATTTTATCATAGCTTGCAACTAAGAAACCCTTAGAGGATAATTCTGTGTTTAGAGTATCATCAACAATTTTTTTTGCTTGATCTACTCCCATTCTAAAGCTCCTTTTTTCCATTCATAAATAAAACCAATAGTTAAAACTGTCAGGAAAATCATCATTGACCAAAAACCAAACAATCCAATTTTACCAAGTGTTATTGCCCATGGAAACAAGAAAGCAACTTCTAAATCAAAGATAATAAATAAGATTGCTACTAAATAAAATCTTACATCAAATCTTCCACGAGCATCGTCAAAAGCCTCAAATCCGCACTCATAAGCAGATAATTTTTCTTGATCTGGCTGAGAGTCTCCAACTACAAAAGATAATAAAGTCATTCCAACAGCTAATGCCAAGGCTATGAAAATAAAAATTAATATTGGTAAATATTCAAATAGAAGCTCTGACACTATAATCTCACAATTAAATTAGTAATGTATTTAACGATTTATTCAACAATAACAATGTGTCTCGTTGCGACTTTAGTACACAAAAAACACTGAAATAAGTGGCGCGAGAGACGGGATTCGAACCCGCGGCCTCTGCCGTGACAGGGCAGCGTTCTAACCAGCTGAACTACTCCCGCGCATGGTGGGTGTTGAGAGACTTGAACTCCCGACCCTCTCGGTGTAAACGAGATGCTCTACCAACTGAGCTAAACACCCAAATAAAAACGGCTGTTAAATTTATTTAACAGCCGGTGCAAGAAAAAAAGATAATTAATTGTTTACTGAGTCTTTTAAAGCTTTTCCTACAGTAAATTTTGGTCTTTTAGATGCTGGTATTTGAATAGATTCACCAGTTCTAGGATTTCTACCAGTAGTAGCTTTTCTGTGACTAACGCTAAAATTACCAAAACCTACTATACTAACTTTTTCATCTCTTTTAAGAGCATTAGTTATTGAATCTAGAAAACTTTCAATTGCTCTAGTTGCGTCAGATTTTGATAGTCCAGCGGAAGATGCTACAGATGCGATAAGATCATTTTTATTCACTTTTAGTCTCCTTTATTAAATTATGAAGATAATTGTCTGTTTTCCCAACAAGTCAATAATATTATAAAAAATTTCCCAGAAATAAAGGGGTTTAGTAATTAAATGGCTAAAATGCTGATTTTTTTAAATTAATTTATTAATGTGTACTACTAGTGTTTTGGCTATTTTTTAATTGAGATTCGGGTAAATTTAATGAAATTATTGGTTTTGTTAGGGTGTGCTCAAGAATGGCAAATGCATCAGAAATTGGTATGATTTTAATATTCTTAATGACCTCTTTATCAAACTCAGAAATTTCTCTATAATTTTCATGTGGTATGAGTACTTTTTTTATTCCAGCTCTACTAGCTGCATAGATTTTTTCTTTGAGACCGCCAATAGGAAGAACCCGACCTCTTAGTGTAATTTCTCCTGTCATAGCAACTTCTCTTTTAACTTTATTGTTGGTTAAGGAAGAGACTAATGAATTAAATATGGCAATGCCAGCGCTAGGTCCATCTTTCGGGGTTGCGCCTTCTGGAACATGTATATGTATATCGTAATTCTCAAAATCTTTAGGATTTATTCCTAAACTGATTGATTTTGACTTAACATATGATGTGGCAGCTTGAATTGATTCTTTCATAACTTCTCCTAATTTACCAGTAATAGTTAGTTTCCCCTTTCCTATGGATAAAATAACCTCTACTGATAATATTTCACCTCCTACTTCTGTCCATGCCAGGCCATTTGTAACACCTATTAAATTCTTTTTTTCAATTTCGTTTGATCTAAATTTTGCAATACCTAAGAGATCTTGAAGTGCTTTGACGTTTAAACTAATTTTTTTTAATCTTGAAGTTTCTAGTTTTTTTACAGTTTTTCTACAAACTTTAGAAATTTCTTTTTCAAGATTTCTTACACCAGCTTCCTTAGTGTAATTTCTAATTATAGAGTTTAAGACTTTAGAGTTGAATGAAAGTTCAGATTTTTTTATTCCATGATTTTTGATTTGTTTTGGTACTAAATATTTTTTTGCTATCTGATTTTTTTCCTTTTCAGTATAACCAGGTATTCTAATAACTTCCATTCTATCAAGCAAAGCTGGAGGAATATTCAGTGTATTCGCTGTACATACGAACATTACATCAGAAAGATCATAGTCAATCTCTAAATAATGGTCATTAAATTTACTATTTTGTTCAGGATCAAGCACTTCTAAGAGCGCAGAAGATGGGTCACCTCTCCAATCAGAACCAAGTTTATCAATTTCATCTAAAAGAATTAATGGATTGGATGATTTTGACTTTTTCATTGCTTGGATAAATCTTCCAGGCATTGATCCAATATATGTTTTTCTATGCCCTCTGATTTCCGCTTCATCTCTTACACCTCCTAGTGACATTCTAACAAAGCTTCTTCCTGTAGAATTTGCAATAGATTTACCTAGAGATGTTTTTCCAACACCTGGAGGTCCAACTAAACATAAAATCGGACCTTTGAGTTTATTGGTTCTTTTTTGGACTGCTAGATATTCAAGAATTCTTTCTTTAACTTTATCTAATCCATAATGATCTCTTTCCAAAATGGTAGATGCTTTATTAATATTTTGGGTAACCTGATCAGGATTATTCCACGGAATAGACATTACCCAGTCTAGATAATTTCTAATCACAGTTGCCTCAGCTGACATAGGACTCATATTTTTTAACTTTTTAATTTCTGATGTACATTTTTCTTTAGCTTCTTTAGATAAATTATATTGATTTAATTTTTTCTCGAGCTCAGCAATTTCATCTAGGTCTTCATTTTCTCCTAATTCTTTTTGAATAGCTTTCATTTGTTCATTTAAATAATATTCTTTCTGAGTTTTCTCCATTTGCCTTTTAACGCGGCCTTTTATTTTTTTCTCAACTTGAAAAGAATCAATTTCAGAGACTAAATAGCCATAAATTTTGTTTAATCTTTCTTCTGTGTTTATAATTTCTAAAATTTCTTGTTTTTGAGCTATCGAAATTGATATGTTTGATACAATGATATCTACAATTTTATCAGGGTTGTTTGATAATTTGACATTATTAATAACATCGAGAGAAACTTTTTTATTAATTTTTTGAAACTCAATAAACTGCTCTACAATAAGTTTTTGAAGAGCTTTAATATTCGAATTTTTTTTTGTTTTGTGATTTACTTCAGTGATGGATGCAGTGATATATTCCTTATTAAAATTTATTTGATTAACTTTTGCTCTTTGTATACCTTCAACTAGAACCTTGAGGGTACCATCTGGAAGTTTCAAAAGTTGTATAATTTTAGCAACAGTTCCAAAAGAATATAAATTTTCCTTATTAGGATTATCAACTTTTGAATTCTTTTGAGAAATTAAAAAAATTTTTTTATCGCCCTTCATCACATGATTAAGTGCATTTACTGATTGTGCTCTACCTACAAATAAAGGGGCGACCATATTTGGAAATACCACTATGTCTCTAAGTGGAAGAACAGGAATTGTATTTTTTTCCATGATATATAGATGTTTATATAATAATTAAATTCAAGAGTTGTTAGACATTAATTTTTGACTGTTTTCCTTATTTGAATAAATTAATATTGGATCAGATTTTTTTGATATTACATCTTTATTTATTACCACCTTGTATAAATCTTTCTGATCTGGTACTTTATACATAAGATCTATTAACGAATCCTCAATTATAGATCTTAAACCTCTTGCTCCAGTATTTTGTGATACAGCCAACTTTGCAATTGCTTTTAGAGCATCTTCTTTAATTTCTAATTTTACTCCATCCATTTTCATTAGAGATTCAAATTGTTTTACAATAGCGTTTTTAGGCTGAGTCATTATTCGAATTAGCATATCTTCATCTAATTCACTTAAAGTAGTAATTACTGGAAGTCTTCCAATAAATTCAGGTATCATTCCAAATTTTAATAAATCTTGATTTTCTAAATTTTTAAGTGATGCTCCAACAGTTTTTTCAGATTCTAATTCTAACTTAGAGTTAAAACCTATAGCAGTTCCTTTTAAACGATATTTTATTATTTCTTCTAAACCAGAAAAAGCGCCACCACATATAAAAAGTATATTTGAAGTATCTACCTGTAAAAATTCTTGTTGAGGATGTTTTCTTCCTCCCTGCGGAGGAACACTAGCTATAGTTCCTTCCATAATTTTAAGAAGAGCTTGTTGCACACCTTCTCCAGAAACATCTCTTGTGATAGATGGATTATCGCTCTTCCTTCCAATTTTATCAATTTCATCAATATAAACTATTCCTTTTTGTGCACGTTCGACATTGTAATCAGACGCTTGCAATAACTTAAGAATTATATTTTCCACATCTTCCCCAACATAGCCCGCTTCAGTTAAACTCGTTGCATCAGCTACTGTAAAAGGAACATCTAATATTTTTGCTAATGTTTGAGCTAATAATGTTTTGCCTGTTCCAGTTGGACCAACTAGAAGAATATTTGATTTTGAAAT
>CACNCX010000030.1 GCA_902619045.1 uncultured Alphaproteobacteria bacterium
TCAGCAATTACTTGGTTTTTGGCAACTTTATCACCAACATTTACAAGAGGTCGTTGAGTCATACATGTGTTCTGGTTTGATCTTTGAAATTTTGCTAAATTATAGATGTCAATTTTGTTTAACGATTTATCATCTTTGTCAGTGATTCTAATCACTATTCTATTTGCATCAAGTTGATCAACTACACCTTCTCTTTTTGCAACAATAGTAGAACCACTATCTTTAGCAACTGTATACTCCATCCCTGTGCCTACAAGAGGAGCTTTAGGATTAATGAGTGGAACAGCTTGTCTCATCATATTAGATCCCATTAAAGCTCTGTTTGCATCATCATTTTCTAAAAAAGGTATCAACGAAGATGCAACTGATACTAATTGCTGTGGAGAGACATCCATCAGGTCAATTGCATCAACATCAACATTGATAAATTCTCCATTTTTTCTACAACTTACAATTTGATTTGCAAATTTGCCTTTTGGATCAACTTCTGCGTTCGCTTGAGCAATTACAAAATCTTCTTCATCAATTGCGCTTAAATAAATTACTTTCTCTGTTACTTTACCTGAATTGACAATTCGATAAGGTGTTTCAATAAAACCATATTTGTTTATTCTAGAATAAGATGCAAGACTGTTTATCAATCCAATATTTGCTCCCTCAGGCGTTTCTATCGGACATATTCTACCGTAATGAGTTTGATGAACATCTCTAACTTCAAAACCTGCTCTTTCTCGATTAAGACCTCCTGGACCTAATGCAGATACTCTTCTTTTATGTGTAATCTCACTTAATGGATTTGTTTGATCCATAAATTGGCTGAGCTGACTTAATCCAAAAAATTCTTTTATAGAGGATACTACAGGTTTTGCATTAACAACATCTTGAGGCATTATGTTATCAACTTCTAGTGAACTTAGTCTTTCTTTAATTGCCCTATCCATTTTTAAAAGACCTATACGGTATTGGTTTTCTAACAATTCACCAACTGATCTTACTCTTCTATTAGCTAAATGATCAATATCGTCTATCTCACCTTTACCATCAATAAGATTATGCATGTGTTGCACAACATCTAAAATATCTTTTTTGTCGAGAACTCTTTTTTCAATAGAAGTGTTACTTTTAAATTTAGCATTTATTTTTAATCTACCTACTGATGATAAATCATATCTATCTGCATTAAAAAAAAGATTATTGAAAAGATTTTCTGCAGTTTCAATTGTTGGAGGTTCTCCTGGCCTTAATATTTTGAAAACTTCAAATAATGCCTCTTCTCTGGATCTTGCTTTATCCAGTTGTAGAGTATTTCTTATATAAGAACCTATTTCAATATTATCAGTTTTTAAGATATCAATTTTGTTTATTTTGTATTCCTTAACAAAATCAATAAATAATTCATCTATCTCGTATCCCGCTTCAAAGAAAATTTTACCTGTCTTTTCATCTATAATATCTGAAGCTAAGTAAAAACCCAAAAGGGATTCTTCACTTATAGATAGGTTTGTAATATTTTTCTTTTTTAAATCGTTAATTACCTTTTGATTTACTTTTGTACCTTTACTTACAAGCAATTTACCATTTTTAGAATCAAGAAGGTCATAACTCAGAATTTTAGCCTTAAAAAAAGATAAATCGGATTTGAATGACCACCCAAATTCATTTTTTTTATAAGATATATTTTGATAAAATAAAGATAATATCTCCTCTCCCGTCATACCAAGAATTTTTTTAGGATCTGGTTCTATTTTATTTTTTTCACATTCTTGAATGTATTCTTCAGATAGATTACTTAATAGACATTTAAATAAAGTTGTTACTGGAAACTTTCTTTTTCTATCAATTCTTGCATGAATATTATTTTTAGCATCATGCTCAAAATCTAACCAAGATCCTCTGTAAGGAATTATTCTAGCGTTAAATAAATATTTACCACTTGTATGAGTCTTCCCAAAGTCATGATCAAAGAAAACTCCTGGAGATCTATGCATTTGACTTACTACAACTCTCTCTGTACCGTTGACTACGAAAGTAGCGTTTTTGGTCATGAGAGGAATATCCCCCATGTAAACTTCTTGTTCCTTTATATCCCTAACTGACTTTGTACCCGCAATCTCATCTATATCCCAAATTATGAGTCGAAAGTTTACTAAAAGAGGAGTGCCATACGTCATACCTCTTTGTGAGCACTCTTCAACATCATATTTTGGAACACCTAAATTATAACTTACATAATCTACTGTAGCTCTCTCCGTATAATCATGTATTGGAAAAACAGATTTAAAAACTGAATGAAGACCAATATTTTCTCTTTTTTCTGGATCGATGTTTAGCTGTAAAAAACTGTCAAAAGATCTTTTTTGAACCTCAACTAAGTTAGGTAATGAAGTAACTAGAGGAATTTTTCCAAAAGATTTTCTTATTTTTTTAAAATTTATATGGTCTAAACTCACTTTTTCTCCTTAATATAATTTTTAATAAAATGTAGGCCTTTAAGGCCTACATTTTGTTTTATTTAAGTGTAACTTTTGCGCCAGCTGTTTCTAATGCTTTTTTCATTTCCTCAGCTTCTTCTTTTTTAACACCCTGTTTCAATGGTTTAGGAGCCCCTTCTACAAGATCTTTTGCTTCTTTTAACCCAAGACCAGTAATGGTTCTTACCTCTTTAATAACAGCAATTTTATTAGATCCAGATTCTGATAGCTCAATATCAAATTCTGTTTTCTCTTCCGCAGCAGCTTCTCCACCACCCGCAGCTGGAGCTGCAGCAACTGCAACTGGTGCAGCAGCAGATACGCCCCATTTTTCTTCAAGCAATTTACTTAATTCAGCTGCCTCAAGAACTGTTAGGGAAGAAAGATCTTCTACAATTTTATTCAAATCAGCCATTTATTTCTCCTTATTTACCTAGTTCGACTCTTGTTTATTGCTACTGTTAGAACTAATTAATCTTGCAATTTGTGCTCCAGGTTCAGCTGTAATTGAAGCTATCTTTTGAGCAGGTGCTGAAATTAATCCTATTATTTTTCCTCTTAACTCATCTAAAGAAGGTAATTTTGCAAGAAAATCAATTTTTTCTTTATCAATTTTCTCTCCATTATAACCTCCACCAATAATTTTAAAGTTTTCAAATTTTTTCTCAAAACTAACTGCAACTTTTGCTGGTGCTACTGCATCATCAGAATAAGCAATCGCTGTTGGACCTTTGAAAAACTCTGAAATATCTTTAAACTGAGTTTCAGATATAGCAAGTTTAGTGAGTCTGTTCTTAGTTACTTTAAATTTTGCTCCATTATCTCTCATTTCTTTTCTAAGTTGCTCTGTTTCATTAACTGTTAGCCCAGAATATTCAGCCACAATTACAGAAGTAGCATTTGAAAAGTCTTCTTTGAGATTACTTACAAAATCTTTTTTTTCAGAACGTTTCACGTCAACCTCGGTTTTAATTGGATCTAAAAGATCCAATATTAGCTAAAATTAGTTTGCCCACCAAACTAACTTAAAGCCTGTCAAGAAGCAAATCAATGACTCGCTTCAGTCTATGCAGGAAATTAAGCTTAAAGCTCCTGCAGTCTTTGACAGGTGATGATCAAAGATCATCTTTTGGATTAATTAACGCAAGCTAGCTTGGTTAATATTTAATCCAACTCCCATAGTTGAAGCTATGGTAACTTTTTTTATAAAAGAACCCTTAACAGCATCAGGTTTACTTTTACTAACTGAAGAATAAAATGTTTTAATATTTTCTAACAAATCTTCTTCGCTAAAATCTAGTTTGCCAACACCAGCATGAACGATACCAGATTTATCATTTTTGAATTTGACTTGACCTGACTTAGCGTCTTTTACTGATTGAGAAATTTCATTTGTTACAGTACCAAGCTTAGGATTTGGCATTAATCCTTTTGGGCCAAGTATTTTTGCTACTTTACCTAGTTTAGGCATCATATCCGGAGTCGCAATTAAAATATCAAATTCTATTTTTGATTTAGAAATTGTTTCAATCAAATCATCACTCCCTACCAAATCGGCACCATTACTTTTTGCATCTTTTTGTTTGTCATCATTTGCAATTACTGCGACTATTACAGTTTTTCCTGTTCCATTAGGAAGATTTACTACACCCTTAATATTTTGATCAGTTTTGTTGCTATCAATTCCGAGGTTGATAGAAATATCAATAGTTTCTTTAAACTTAACGAAAGATTTTTCTTTTAAAATTTTAATTGCTTCTAACGGTTCGTAAATCTTTGAAGTATCAAAATTATTTAACATTTGTTTTCTATTTTTTGTTATTTTCATTAACCAACTACCTCCATACCCATTGAAACGGCGGATCCTTTAACCATGTTCATTGCTCCATCTAGGTCAATAGCATTTAAATCTTGCATTTTTTCTTTAGCAATTTTTTCAATATCTTGCATTGAGACTTTACCTACTAATGATCTTCCAGGAGTTGAGTTTCCTTTTTTTATTTTTGCTGCTTTTTTAAGATAAAAACTTACAGGTGGTAATTTTGTAGTAAAATCGAAGCTTCTATCTTTGTATGCTGTTATAATTACTGGAATTGGTGCACCTTTTTCTAAATCTTTTGTTTTATCATTAAATGCTTTACAAAAATCCATTATATTCAATCCTCTTTGTCCAAGGGCAGGACCAACGGGGGGTGAAGGGTTGGCTCCTCCAGCAGGAATTTGTAATTTAATTAAACCTAAAATTTCTTTAGCCATAGTTTATACCTTTTCTACCTGAGAATATTCTAAATCAACAGGTGTTGATCTTCCAAAAATTGAAACAGCTACTCTTAATCTTGCTTTATCTTCATCTATTTGTTCGACCTCTCCATTGAATGATGCAAAAGGTCCATCAATTACTTTAACCTGTTCTCCAACATCATACATTATCGCAGGTCTAGATTTTTCAACACCATCAATAACTTGTTCAGATATTCTTTTTGCTTCAGCATTGCTAATAGGAATTGGTGTACCTTTATTACCTAAAAATCCACTTAACTTTGGAGTGGTTTTAATAATATGCCAAGTATCATCATTTAAGCTCATTTTAATAAGTATATAACCAGGAAATATTTTCCTCTCAGTATTAACCCTTACACCTCTTTTTACCTCAACAACGTTTTGAACGGGAACAGATATTTCTTCGATATGTTCATTAATACCAAGTTTTGTTGCTTGGTCTATAATGCTATCAGCTACTTTTTTTTCATAGCCTGAGTAGGCATGAAGAACGTACCATCTTGCTTTGTTCATTAAAAACCCGAGCCTATTTCAATTATTTTTCTTATTGAAAAAGACCATATTTGATCGGTTAATAGAAAAAATAATGAAAATAATATTATTAACAATATGACTATTGCAGAAGAGATAAAAGTATCTCTTCTTTGAGGCCATGTTACTTTTTGTAATTCTTGTCTAACTTGTCTTACAAAAAGAGCTGGTGATGTTTTCTTTTTTTCAATATTCATATTTTCGTTTCTCTTGGCAGGAGTGGCAGGACTTGAACCCGCAGCCCCCGGTTTTGGAGACCGGTGCTCTACCAGTTGAGCTACACTCCTAATAAGTAATGGCTAACTGATAGAACGGTCCCTAAAACTATTCAATAATTTCAGCAACAACTCCAGCGCCAACTGTTCTTCCACCTTCTCTAATTGCAAATTTTAAACCTTTATCCATTGCAATTGGAGACAAAAGAGTAACTTCCATAGCAATATTATCACCAGGCATTACCATTTCGGTTCCTTCTGGTAATTTAATTGTGCCAGTTACATCAGTTGTTCTAAAGTAGAATTGAGGTCTATAGTTTGAAAAGAATGGGGTATGTCTTCCACCCTCTTCTTTTTTTAATACATATGCTTCTGCTTTAAATTTTGTATGTGGTTTAATTGAACCTGGTTTTGCTAATACTTGACCACGTTCAACTTCTTCTCTTTTTGTTCCACGAAGAAGAACACCAACGTTGTCACCGGCTTCACCAGAATCTAGAAGTTTTCTAAACATCTCAACTCCAGTACAAGTAGTTTTTTGAGGTTCTCTTATTCCTAGGATCTCGATTTCCTCTCCAACTTTAACTTGACCTTGTTCAATTCTTCCAGTTACAACTGTACCTCTTCCAGAAATTGAAAATACATCCTCAACTGGCATTAAGAAAGGCTGATCTACAGGTCGGCTAGGTTGTGGTATATGTTCATCAACTGCTTTCATTAATTCCATAATTGAATTTTTTCCAATTTCATCATCTCTACCTTCAAGCGCTGCTAAAGCTGAACCCTTAATGATTGGGATAGTATCACCTGGGAATTCATATGAAGTGAGAAGTTCTCTAATTTCCATTTCAACTAGATCAATTAGTTCTTTGTCATCTACTTGATCAACTTTGTTCATGTATACAACAAGGGCAGGTACACCTACTTGTCTAGCTAAAAGTATGTGTTCTCTTGTTTGAGGCATTGGTCCATCAGCGGCATTAACAACTAAAATACCACCATCCATTTGAGCTGCACCAGTAATCATGTTTTTAACATAATCTGCGTGTCCAGGACAATCTACGTGAGCATAATGTCTTGATTCAGTTTCATATTCAACATGTGCAGTAGATATTGTAATACCACGTTCTCTTTCTTCAGGTGCTTTGTCAATGTTTGCATAATCTGTAAATTCTGCTCCACCTGTCTCAGCTAATATTTTTGTTATAGCAGCTGTTAATGTTGTTTTACCATGGTCAACGTGACCAACAGTACCTATGTTACAATGCGGTTTGTTTCTTTCGAATTTTGCTTTAGCCATTTTTTTACCCCAATAATATTTTGTTATGGAGCGGGTGAAGGGAATCGAACCCTCGTAGCCAGCTTGGAAGGCTGGAGCTTTACCACTAAGCTACACCCGCAACTAAACTGACTGCTTCACACACTCACTTTAATGCTTTCATCCCATTACCTCCATAATGGTGGAGGGGGTAGGATTCGAACCTACGTACGCTCACGCGGGCGGATTTACAGTCCGCTGCCTTTAACCACTCGACCACCCCTCCGTTTGAAGAAATTGGCCAATACTAATAAATTAGTATATATGTCAATCTAAAACAGCAGCTTCACCTTTGCAAAATACGTATACTCGTAAAAGCAACGGCCTTTTAGACAAAAAATGCTATTTTGTATATATCTAGATTGTATAATTTAAACAAATCTGTGATATTAAACCATGAGTAAGTTTAGAAATAATAAATCTATTAAAAATCAAGGAATTCATACAATTTTTGGTCAACATTCTGTTAAAGCAGCCCTCCAAAATGATAAAAGAAAGCATATTGAGCTAATAATTAGTAAAAATCAGATCCATTTTTCCAAAAAATATGAATCTAAAATGCAAAAAATTACCATTCTTCCTCAAAATGAATTCACAAGGAGATTTGGAAACGATAACACAACACAGGGAGTAGTTCTAAAAACAAAAGACTTTGCTAGGCCTGATTTAGAAGAATTTGTAAAAATAGAAGCTAAAAAATCAAAATCAGTAATTTTAATTTTAGATCAAGTAACTGATCCTCAAAATATTGGCTCAATAATGAGATCATGTGCATTATTTGATTGTGGGGGAATTATAGTTGGCAAAGATAATTCACCAGAATTGACTTCATCACTTTACAAATCAGCTTCTGGCGCAGCAGAAATTGTAAATTATATTAGAGTGACAAATATTAGAAGAGCTATTTCTTTTCTTAAAAAAAATAATTATTGGATTTATGGCTTTGACAGTTCGAAAAATAATAATTCAAAATTAAATTTTTCACAAAAATCAGGATTAGTTTTTGGTTCTGAAGGAAAAGGAATTAGAGAATTAGTAAAAAAGGAATGTGATGAAATAATTCAGATTAATATGAAGAGCAATTTAAAATTCGAAATTGATAGTTTGAATGTTTCTAATGCAACATCAATTGCTTTACATCAGTTTTACTCAACTTAAATATTATTAAGGTGGTGCCGCGTGTCGGAATCGAACTGACTACCTGATGATTACAAATCAACTGCTCTACCAAATGAGCTAACGCGGCATTAAAATTGCATTTATATTAAATTATAAATTCGACAAGAATTTTATAAATTAGATCCCAGGAATATAAGGAACTCCATCACCTTTTACTCTTTCATTTATTTCACTTAGCGTAGAGCATGCAGTGATTGGACTAAATACAAGAAATAGAATTATTAAAGTTTTTTTAATCATAAATTATTTATAACTTCTCTATTTTTGCTGCACAATATTTAAATTCAGGAATTTTACCAAACGGATCTAACGCTGGGTTAGTTAATAGATTAGCGGCAGCTTCATTATAACAAAATGGAATAAATATAACTCCATCAGGAATCGCTCTGTCTTGCCTTACTCTAATATCTAAAGAGCCCCTTCTAGTTGAAACTTTTATTTTATCACCAGCTTTTATATTATTTTTAATTATATCTTTAGGTGATATTGATACTGAAGGTTCGGGTTCGATAGCATCTAAATTTGATGCCTTTCTAGTCATAGCTCCAGTATGCCAATGCTCTAATTGTCTTCCTGTGGTTAGTATCATCGCAAATTCTTTATCGGGTACTTCATCTGGTGAAGTAACACTAGCTGGAACAAATTTACCCTTACCATTCTCATTTGGAAATTTATCACCAAAAACGATTTCGTCCCCTGGTTTAGTTGGAGATTTACTTGGATAAGTTACAGAGTTTTCATTTTCTAATCTTTCCCAAGAAATATTGTTTAATGAAGGCATTGTTAGTGACATTTCTTCATAAATTTCCTTGGGATGATTATATTTCCAATCTAAACCCATTCTTTTTCCAAGTTCGTTTGTTATCCACCAATCTTCTTTGGCCTGACCTGGAGAGTCTAAAGCTTTTCTTCCCATCTGTACTTGTCTATTTGTATTAGTCACTGTTCCATTTTTTTCAGGCCATGCTGAAGCTGGGAAGATAACATCCGCATATGTTGCGGTTTCAGTTAAAAAGATATCTTGAACAACTAAATGCTCTAACATTTGTAGAGCTTTTCTTGCATGATTTAGATCAGGGTCAGACATTGCTGGATTTTCGCCAAGTATATACATACCTTTAATTGTATTCTCGTGAATAGCATCCATAATTTCAACAACAGTTAGACCTTTTTTATCATCTAAAGGAGTCTTCCAAAGTTTTTCAAAAAAATCTTTATTATTATCTTTATCAACTAATTGGTAATCAGGGTACATCATTGGTATAAGGCCGGCATCCGACGCTCCTTGAACATTATTTTGTCCTCTTAAAGGATGTAAACCAGATCCTCTTTTTCCAACATTACCTGTCATTAAAGCTAGAGAAATTAAACATCTAGCATTGTCGGTACCATGTGTGTGTTGAGAAATCCCCATCCCCCAAAAAATTATTCCTTTATTTGTATTTGCATATAAGCGTGCTACTTCTCTTATAAGGTCTGGATCGATACCGGTTTCGTTTTCCATTCTATCAGGTGAATAATTCATTAAATGTTTTCTTAATTTATCAAATCCTTCAGTTTGTTTCTTAATATATTCGGAATTAAATAAATTTTCTTCGACAATAACATTCATTATTGAGTTTAAGAGAGCAACGTCAGATCCTGGTTTGAATTGTAACATATGAGTTGCATGTTTTTTTAAGGAATGACCTCTAGGATCCATCACAATTAATTTAGAACCCTCTTTAGCAGCATTTTTAAAAAAAGTTGCTGCAACAGGATGGTTTTCAGTAGGATTTGCTCCAATGACTATTATCACATCAGAATGTTCAACTTCATAGAATGGAGCAGTAACAGCCCCTGAACCAATAGTTTCCAATAACGCAGCTACAGAAGACGCATGACAAAGTCTTGTACAATGATCAACATTATTTGTATTAAAACCAGTTCTGATTAATTTTTGAAATAAATAAGCTTCTTCATTTGAACATTTAGCTGATCCAAAACCTGCAAGATTACTCTTACCTTTTCTTTGTTTATTAAGTTTTAAAAATCCTTGTGCAGCATAATCTAGAGCTTCATCCCAAGATGCTTCTCTAAAATATTCATGAATATTCGAAAAATTAATACTAGGGTGTAAGTCTTTTGGTTTATTTTTAATTCTAATCAATGGCTTTGTAAGTCTTTCTGGATTATTTACATAATCAAAACCAAACCTTCCCTTTACACATAATCTATTCTTGTTTGCAGGACCATCAACACCATTAACATATTTAATTTTGTTATCTTTTACATTGTATTCTATCTGACAACCCACACCACAATAAGGACAAACGCTATCAATTTTTTTATCTACCTTACTGTGACCAACCCCATCTTTATCTACAATAGATGCTGGCATTAATGCTCCAGTTGGACAAGCCTGTACACATTCACCACATGCCACACATGTGCTATCACCCATTGGATCATCAAAATCGAATACAATTTTAGAATATTCTCCTCTGTATGCCATTCCGATGACATCATTAACCTGAACTTCTCTACATGCTCTTACACAAAGATTACATTGGATGCATGCATCTAGATTTACAGCCATACTAGGATGAGAAACATCTGCCTCACATGAAGTTTTTTTTGGAAATCTACTTTCTTTAACTTCAATTTTATCTATCCATTTCCAAAAGTCAGAATTATTATCATGAGCAATTTCTTTTTTTGGCTGGTCTGCTAGAAGTAATTCAAAAACTAACTCTCTAGATTTTTTAGCCTTTTCTGAAGAAGTTTTTACTCTCATACTATCAGTTGGCTTTCTAATACAAGATGCTGCCAACACACGTTCTCCTTCAATTTCAACCATACATGCTCTACAATTTCCATCTGCTCTATAGCCAGGTTTATCGGAATAACATAAGTGTGGGATTTCTGTTCCAAGTCTATTTGCAACTTGCCAAATAGTTTCATCAGCATTTGCTTCAACTAACTTTTCGTTTAAATAAAATTTTGTTTTCTCTTTAGTCATAAGTTATTTCATTGCTAAAATATTTTAAAACAGAATTTAATGGATTTGTTGCAGCTTGTCCTAAACCACATATCGATGCTTGAGCCATAACTTCACTTAAATCTTTTAATTTTTCCTTATTCCAATTTTTTTCTTGCATTAATTTTACAGTTTTCTCAGTACCGGAACGGCATGGTGTACATTGACCACAACTTTCCTCTTCAAAAAATTTTAGTAAATTAAGTGCAACATCTTTCATATTATCATGATCCGATAATACAACTACTGCCGCTGAACCTAAAAAACATCCGGCATCCATTAATTCTTTCGATCCATAATCAAGTGGAATATCATTCATAGTGGCCGGTAGAATACCGCCAGATGCACCTCCTGGAAGATATCCTTTAAAAGTATGTCCATCTGCCATTCCATCACAATAGTCATCAATTAATTGTTGAATTGTTATACCAGCTGGGGCAACTTTTACTCCTGGGCTCTTTACTCTTCCAGATACTGAAAAACTATGAAAACCCTTATTTCCATTGGACCCCTTTTCAGCAAACCACTTTGCTCCTTTTTGAATTATATCTCTTACCCAAAAAAGAGTTTCTAAATTATTTGTTAAAGTAGGACATCCAAATAAACCAATTTCAGCCACATAAGGGGGTCTATGCCTTGGCAATCCTCTCTTGCCTTCAATACTTTCTATCATTGCTGACTCTTCTCCACAAATATAAGCTCCCGCCCCTCTTCTTACTATGAAAAAGTCTTTTGGAATTATTTCTTCATCTTCCATTTTATTTATTTCATCAAGTAAAATTTTTATAACTGTTGGATATTCATCTCTCATATAAATATAAACTTTTTGAGCATCTATAAAATAGGATGCTATTAAAGCTCCTTCTAAAAATCTATGTGGATCACTTTCTAAATATGACCTATCTTTAAATGTTCCTGGTTCACCTTCATCACCATTAACAGCAACATATTTTTTACCATTGTAATTTGAAACAATTTCCCATTTTTTTCCTGTAGGAAATCCAGCGCCACCCTTACCTTTCAACCCGCTTTCATTTAATGAATCCAAAACTTGTTTTTTTGAGATCACACCATTTTTTATTTTGTTCGCAATTTCATAACCACCATTTTTTTTATAAGAAGATAAATTTATATAATCTGGAATGAAGGGGTCAAAATTTTTTTCATCGATTGTTTTTTTTACTTTATCAAAATTAGCCACATCAACATAATTCTTTCCCACACAAACAGTAGGAGCAACATTACATCTTCCCATACAAGGCCCAGGTACAACTTTTATATTTTTATTTTCTAATTTTTTTATATCTTGAAGTAATTTGTGTGCACCAAATAATTCACAAGTTAAACTTTCACAAACCCTTACAACATTTAATGGGTTATAATCTTTACTATCTTTGATAATATTAAAGTGAGCATAAAAAGTTGCAACTTCATAAATTTCAGAAAGTGGTAAGTTAATTATAGTTGATAAAGCTACCAGATGCTTATCGTACAAAACACCAAATTTATCCTGTAATATATGC
>CACNCX010000031.1 GCA_902619045.1 uncultured Alphaproteobacteria bacterium
CTTGTTGGTCAGTTTGGATCTCCTGTAGGATTAAATGGTGAAATAAAAGTTAATATGATGACTACCTCGTTTGAAGTTTTTAAAAATTTAAAAAACTATTATAATTTTGATGGTTCAGTTTCTTGGAATTTTAAAAATATTTTATTCAAAAATAATAAGTGTGTTGTTCAAGTTGAAAAATACATTTCTAGAGAAGATGTTTTAGAGCTTAAAGGTCAAAAAATTTTTTCAAATAAGAAATTTTTTCCAAAAACAAAAGATAATGAGTTTTATATAAACGATCTAATCGAATGTATGATTTTCTTGAAAGACAATACTAGTATTGGAAAAGTTTTAAGTGTTCAAAATTTTGGGGCAGGTGATTTATTAGAAGTCAAATATAACACCAAACTTATTCTTATACCTTTTGATAAAACAAATATTTTATCAGTTAATATTAATAAAAAAGAAATTATAGCTGATCCAATACCTGGTATTCTTGATTAAAATGAGAGTAGTAATTTTAACTTGTTATCCTGAGATGTTCCCTGGTTCACTAGGATATTCTGTAATCGGAAATGCATTAAACAATAAAAAATTTTCTCTCGAGATAGTCAATCTACATAATTTTGGAATTGACAAAAGAGGAAGTGTTGATGATGAACCTTTTGGGGGAGGCCCTGGAATGGTTATTCGTCCAGATGTGATTGAAAAAGCATTAAATTCAATCACTTTCAAAACCGATAATTACTGCAAAATTTTTCTAACACCGTCAGGTCAGAAATTATCTCAAGCCAAACTTAATAATCTATCAAAACATGATGAAATGCTTATTTTATGCGGTAGATTTGAAGGGGTTGACCAAAGAGCTATAGAAATTCTTGATTTTCAGGAAATAAGTATCGGTGATTATGTCCTATCTGGTGGTGAGATTGCTGCCCAGGTGTTAGTTGAAGGTTGTATTCGTCTCATTCCTGGAGTATTAGGGCAGCCACAAAGTTTATTAGAAGAATCTTTTTCTAATAATCTTCTTGAATATCCTCATTATACCAGACCACAAACCTGGGAAGATATTCAGGGAAATAAACATGAAGTTCCAGATGTTTTAACATCAGGTCATCATGAAAAAATTGATAAATGGAGAAAAGAAAAATCGGTTAAAAAAACTAAAGAATTAAGACCAGATCTTTATAAAAAGGAAATATAAAATGAGTAATTTATTAGAGACATTTGAAAAACAACAGATTGAAAAGTTAACTTCAAAAAAAAGAGTTCCTGCTTTTCGTCCAGGTGATACTTTAAAAGTTACTGTAAGAATTACAGAGGGAAGTAAGTCGAGACTTCAAGCATTTGAAGGTATTTGTATTGCAAGAAAAAATAATTCAGTAAACTCTAACTTTACTGTGAGAAAAATATCTCATGGAGAGGGTGTTGAAAGAGTATTCCCTTTATTCAGTCCATTAGTGGAAAAAATTGAAGTTGTTAGAAAAGGCGATGTAAGAAGAGCTAAGCTATATTATCTAAGAGAATTATCTGGAAAGAAAGCAAGGATCGCAGATAAAGATAGGGGCGATGAAGCTGATCAATATGAATATATAGAGGAAGCTCCTCCGGTAGAAGAAACAAAAACTGCAGATACAGATACAAATGCTGCAGAGGAATCAAAAGCTGAAGAGGTAGAAGCAAAACAAGCAGAGATAAAAGCAGAAGAAGCAGAAGCCAAACCAGCAGAAGAATCTAAAGCAGAAGCTGCAGAGGAATCTAGTAAAGAAGAGGAAAAAGCAGCCGAAAATAAATCGGATGACAATAAATAATCCTAAAACTCTTTTTGATAAAATTTGGGAACATCATCTTGTTGATAGACAAGAAGATGGAACTTGTCTTATATATATTGATAGACACCTTGTTCATGAAGTTACAAGCCCTCAAGCATTTGAAGGTTTAAGAAATAATAATCGTAAAGTTAGAAGACCCGAAAGTACTTTTGCTGTAGCTGATCACAATGTTCCAACCTCAGACAGATCTAAAGGTATAGAAAATAAAGAAAGTAGAATTCAGGTTGAAACACTAGAAAAAAATTGCAAAGATTTTGATGTTACACTTTTTCCATTATTAGATAGCAGACAAGGTATAGTTCATATAGTTGGACCAGAACAAGGCATTACTCAGCCAGGTATGACAATAGTTTGTGGTGATAGTCATACAGCAACACACGGAGCATTTGGTGCACTAGCTTTTGGTATCGGCACAAGTGAAGTTGAGCATGTTTTAGCTACTCAGACCTTAATTCAAAAACCTGCAAAGAATATGCGAATTTCTGTTGAAGGTAAGTTAAACTTAGGTGTTACAGCAAAAGATATTATTCTTCATATAATAGGAAAAATAGGAACAGCTGGTGGAACTGGTTATGTTATTGAATATGCTGGTAATGCAATTTCCTCTCTTTCTATGGAAGGAAGAATGACAATCTGCAATATGAGTATTGAAGCAGGTGCTAGAGCTGGTTTAATCGCTCCTGACGAAAAAACTTTTGAATATATTAAAGGTAGACCTTACGCTCCATCAGGAGATAATTGGAATAAAGCGGTAGAATTTTGGAAATCTCTTCCATCTGATGAGGGCGCAAAATATGATGAAGAAATTTTAATTAATGCTGAAGATATTTCACCACAAATTACTTGGGGCACAAGCCCACAAGACGTTGTTGCTATAGATGGTATAGTACCAAACCCACAAGAAGAGAGTAATCCGAATAGAAAGAGGGCTATGGAACGTTCTCTTGAATATATGGGTTTAGAACCCAAACAAGAAATACAAAAAATTAAAATTGATAAAGTATTTATTGGCTCTTGCACTAATGGAAGAATTGAGGATTTAAGAGAAGTTGCCAAAGTTGTAGAGGGCAAAAAAGTTTCTGTAGACTCAATGATCGTTCCTGGTTCAGGTCTAGTTAAAAAACAAGCTGAAGAAGAAGGTTTAGATAAAATTTTTATTGAAGCAGGATTTGATTGGAGAGAGCCAGGTTGCTCCATGTGTTTAGCTATGAATCCAGATCAATTAAAACCGCAAGAAAGATGTGCATCAACATCAAATAGAAATTTTGAAGGTAGACAAGGAAGAGAAGGTAGAACACATCTTGTTAGTCCTGCAATAGCTGCTGCCTCTGCAATCAAAGGTTCTTTTGCAACAGCAGAGGATTTATAAATGGAATCATTTAAAACAATAATTGGTATCCCTGCACCACTACCAATGATTAATGTCGATACAGATATGATTATTCCAAAACAATTTTTGAAAACAATAAAGAGATCTGGTTTAGGAAAAAACTTATTTCATGAATTAAGATATGATATTCAAGGTAACATAAAGAATGATTTTGTTCTTAACTGGGACCCTTATAAAACTTCAAAAATTTTAATTGCTGGGGCAAATTTTGGTTGTGGATCAAGTAGAGAGCATGCACCATGGTCACTTTTAGATTTTGGTTTTAAGTCAATAATTGCACCAAGCTTCGCAGATATTTTCTATAATAATTGTTTTAAAAATGGAATACTGCCAATTAAGTTAGACCAACAAAAGGTAGATATATTAATGAACGAAGCAGAAAATAAAAATGATGTTTCAGTTGATTTAGAAAATCAAAAAATCACTTATCAAAATGATAAAACAATAGAATTTGAAATTGATGCATTTAGAAAAAAATGTTTGCTAGAGGGCTTGGATGATATTGGTTTGACGCTTCAAAAAAATAAAAAAATTGATGTTCACGAAGAAAAAATACACAGTATCCAACCTTGGATAGTCTAGTCAAAAATGAGTAATAAAAAAATTTTAATTTTACCTGGTGATGGAATTGGCAATGAAGTTATGGCTGAGGTATTAAAAATCATTGATTGGATGGAAAAAACGAAATCTTTATCTTTTGATATTTCTGAAAGATTAGTTGGTGGTATGGCATATGATAAAGAAGGTAATTCTATAAGTGATGAAACAATGCAAGTAGCTATGGATTGTGATGCAGTATTATTTGGTGCAGTAGGAGGCGCTAAATGGGATAACGTAGAAAGAGATAAAAGACCTGAAGCAGCCTTATTAAGATTAAGAAAAGACCTTGATCTCTTTGCTAATCTAAGACCAGCGGTTGTTTTAGATGCTCTTTCAGATTCATCATCTTTAAAATCTGATCTTGTTAAAGGATTAGACATTTTGATAATAAGAGAGTTAACAAGTGGTGTATATTTTGGACAACCAAGAGGTATATCAAAAATTAGTGAGACTGAAAGTAAGGCAGTTGATACTCAACTGTATACCACATCAGAAGTTAATAGAGTTTCACGAGTGGCATTTGATTTAGCAAAGTTGCGTAATAATAAAGTTACATCAGTAGAAAAATCAAATGTAATGGAAACAGGTTTATTTTGGAAACAAACCGTAACAGATTTACATAAAAAGGAATATTCTGATGTTAATCTGGAACACATGCTTGCAGATAATTGTGCAATGCAGTTAGTTCGTTATCCAAAACAATTTGATGTTATACTCACAGATAATTTATTTGGCGATCTTTTAAGTGATACTGCAGCTATGCTAACAGGATCTTTAGGAATGCTTCCTTCAGCAGCTCTTGGACCAGTTAAAGAAAATGGAACTAGAGCAGCAATGTATGAGCCCGTTCATGGTAGTGCACCAGATATAGCTGGTCAGTCTAAAGCAAACCCTTTAGCAATGATCATGAGCTTTGCTATGATGTTGAAATATAGTTTTGATATGCAAGAAGATAGTCAAATGATTGAGAAAGCTGTACAGAATGTATTACTAAAAGGCTTAAGAACAGCTGATATAAAAGATGGAGCAGAAAAAATTATCTCAACTCAAGAAATGGGCAATGCTGTTATTGAAGAATTAAAAATTCTATCTGGAAATTAAATGACTCAAAAATACAATATAGCAGTAGCAGGAGCAACAGGTGCGGTAGGAACAGAAATAGTTCAAATATTAGAGCAAAGAGATTTTCCAATAGATAATTTATATTTACTTGCATCATCAAAATCAAAAGGCAAAAAAGTAGAGTTTAAAGATAAAGAAATTGTAGTAGAAGACTTATCAGAATTTGATTTTTCAAAAGCTCACATTGGTTTATTTTCACCTGGTGGTAAAATTTCTGCAGAATATGCGCCAAAAGCAGCTAAAAAAGGATGTATTGTTATAGACAATACCTCTCATTTTCGAATGCAACAAAATATTCCTTTAATCGTTCCTGAAGTAAACGCTAATGCACTTAATGAATTTTTTGATGATGAAAACAGAACTAATATTATTTCAAATCCTAACTGTTCAACTATACAAATGGTTGTTGCATTAAAACCACTTCATGAAAAAGCAATCATAAACAGAGTTGTTGTATCAACATATCAAGCTGTTTCTGGAGCAGGTAAAACAGGTATGGATGAATTATTTAATCAGACTCAAAATGTTTATGCAAATCAAGAATTAAAAAAAGAAAAGTTTACAAAACAAATTGCTTTTAATGCTATTCCACACATTGGAGCTTTTTTAGAAAATGGTAATACTGAAGAAGAGCAAAAAATGATTGATGAAACAAAAAAAATTCTAGACGAGGGAATTAATGTTTCAGCAACTTGTGTTAGAACAGCTGTATTTATTGGTCATTCAGAAGCTGTAAATATAGAGTTTGATTCACCATTAGATGAAAAAGAAGCTAACGAAATATTATCTAACTCTGAAGGTATTTCAGTAATTGATCATCGAAAAGATGAAGGTTATGTGACTCCTGTTGAAATTGCTGGAGAGGATAAAGTTTATATTAGTAGAATTAGAAATGATCAATCAATAGACAATGGTTTGAATTTGTGGGTGGTCTCGGATAATTTGCGCAAAGGAGCAGCGCTCAATGCTGTTCAAATTGCTGAGTTAATAATCTCAAAGTATTCAGAAAAAATAAATATTTAATTGGCGGTCTCGTAGGGACTCGAACCCCAAATCCATGTTCCGAAGACACGTGTGATATCCATTTCACCACGAGACCATTTATTATAATTATTTATTATTGAAATTTTCTAATTTTTGAATGAAATCTTTGAGAATAGGATCTCTTTTTATTTCATAGACAATTTTAATTGGGTGCCTATTTTTATCTGAAGCCCATTTCATATCATCTAAAAGAATTGGAGATGGAATTGTGTTAGTTGGTGCCCAGTCTTCATTTAAGACATAACCAACAGCTGCCATATCCCAAATTTCTTTTGACCAACCTTTATGGATACTATTGTACTCTTTAAATCGCATTGCAAGAAATTTACCGATTTTACCATGAGGTTCTATGTATTTTTCTATTTCTGGAACTGTTGAAATAAGATGTGAAGTTACTCCCTTACAAGGAACCATAACCAGAGAAACGCCGCTATCAAATAAAACCTGAGCACCTCCAATATCTTGCTTTAGATTAAATTCCATATTTTGTGGCCAATAAAGCGCGTTACCTCCCAACCAAATTACAACAATTTTTTTTATAATTTCTGGCTCTTTTAACAAAGCAGAGGCAACATTTGAAATAGCGCCGATAGCCAATACGTATAGAGGATCTTCCTCAGAACATTTTAAAGCACTTTCAATGATATTATCCGCTGCAGGCGAATTAATTGGTTTTTTTTCAAAACCTACATATCTTGTTGAGCCTTTAAAAACAAAATTTTTTTTTTTAAAATTTATTTTTTCTAACAATCGATAGATTTCATCATAACTAAGCTCCATTCCCTTCTTTGGATTATCTGAACGATTGTTCATTGAAAAAGGAGCGGCATTTATACTTTGCACTTCTATTTTTTCTTTTGAAAACAACATTTGCACTAAAGCAAATTGATCATCAATTTCATTGTAGGTGTCTGTATCAAGAATTGCTTTAATTTTCCCTTTTTTAAACTTAAGTTGTTTTAAAATATCTGAAAAATTTCTTTCTAAAAGCATATCTTAATTTACCAAGAACTATTCGGTTGTGTTAAAAATACTCCTTCTTCATTTGTTGATTTTCTATTTAGTATTTTATTTCTATGCGGATACCTTCCAAATTTTTTAATTGCCACGCTATGATCATTCCAAGCTTTTTTTATATTAGTATATTCTGGATGATTATTTAAATATTGGTCGACTAATTTATGACCAAGTTCATGATCCATGATGTCCTCACTATGAATTAATGGCAGTAATAAAAAATGTATTTTATCAATTTCTAAGCTATCTAAATATCTTTTATTTATTGCTTCTTTAACAATTAAAACACACTTAGTATCCTGGTCATAAGCTTTTGAATTATTTCTGAAAAAATTTCTTGATAGTTGATCAAGTAATATAATCAAAGCTACACATTCTTCAGCATCATTTCTCCAATTATCATACTCATTATTAATAGCCTTAATGTAATCATCCATAAAACTACTTTTCAATATATTATCAAATTCATCATCTTTTTTAAACCACTGTTCAAGTGGAGTTTTGATGAAACAAAATTCTAGAATAGCTTTAGCTCTTTCATTAATCACAGAGCTGTAATATAAATATATATCTTCCAAATGACATTAAGTAATTTAAACAAATCCATTATTCATTGCAGAAAGTGTGAACGCTTAGTTAACTTCCGTGAAAAAATTGCTAAAGAAAAAAGAAAACAATATATTGATCAAAGTTATTGGGGTAAGCCCATTACTGGCTATGGAGATGAAAAAGCTAAATTATTAATGGTAGGTCTTGCGCCAGCAGCGCATGGAGGAAATAGAACAGGTCGAGTTTTTACAGGGGATAAATCTGCAGATTTTTTATTTTCCTGTTTATATAAAACTGGATTTGCAAACCAAGCAGATTCAGTAGATAGAGGTGACGGTTTGGAACTTCAAAATATGTACTTAACTACTGCTCTTAAATGTGTACCCCCAGAAGATAAACCTACTTCACAAGAATTGAAAACATGTTTTAATTTTTTTAATCAAGAAATTGCTTTCTTAAAAAAAATAAAAGTCATTGTTGCCCTTGGTAAAATTGGTCATGACGCCTGTGTAAATTATTATAAGCAACAATATGAAATACGAAATAAAGATTTTATTTTTTCTCATGGATCTATGAATATTTTACCCGATAAGAAAATTTTAGTTGGTAGTTATCATCCAAGCCCACGAAATGTTAACACAGGAAGAATAGATAAAAGTAAAATGGTAAAGCTTTTAAATAGTATTAAAAAATTGCTTTAAACTATAATGAAAAATTTTTTTTTAAATGATCCTAATCTCTTAGTATACGGATTTGTCATGGTCTTCTTTGCAAGTTTTGGACAGACTTTTTACATTGCATTATTTAACGATGATATTCGAAATCTATATAAAATAACTGATGGTGAGTTTGGATTAGTTTATGCCATAGCAACGCTTGTAAGTTCATTTTTATTTATAAACTTTGCTAAATTAATAGATAAAATTGATTTAAGATTATACTCCATAGGTATTATTCTTGGTTTAGCTTTTGCTTGCATTGGTTTTTATTTTATTTTCGATAATATTTTTCATCTTTTTCTTATTTTATTTTTATTACGTTTTTTTGGACAGGGAGCTATGACACATGCCGGCTCAACTTCAATGGCAAGATATTTTTTAATTGATAGAGGTAAGGCAATATCTGTTGCAACACTTGGAGGAATGTTAGGTATAATGTTTTTACCAAAGATTATCGTTAATTTGGACTCATACTTTAATTTTAAAACTCTTTGGTTTTTAACAACTTTGACTCTTTTGATCTTAATACCAATAATATACTTTATTCTTCATAATCAAAAAAGCAGGGATGCTGCTCTTCAAAAAAATATTGATAATGAGAAAACACATAAAAGTTGGACCATTACAGAAATTTTAAAAGACCGAGTTTTTTTCATTTATTTTCCATTAGCTGCAGCCTTTCCATTTATTGGTACTGGGCTAATGTTTCATCAGATTTATATTTTTGATGCTAAAGGGTGGACAATGGAAATGCTTGGAAACGGTTATATATATTTTGGATTATTTTCTATTTTAGGTTTATTAATAGGAGGGCCCTTAATAGATAAGATAAATACAAAGAAAGCAATACCTTTTGTGCTATTACCTTTGTTACTCTGTATCACTATTCTTTTTTTCTTTAATAATTATTGGTCATTTGTGCTTTACATGTCTTTATTTGGATTTAACTTAGGTTTATCAGCACCGTTTATGGGATCACTCTGGGCAGAAATTTACGGAGTGAAAAGTATTGGAACTGCTAAAGCTTTACTACACGCAGTTGGGGTTTTTGCGAGTGCCTTATCGCCTGTAGTTTTTGGTTATATTATTGATTGGGGTTATGGAATATCAGTTATATTTTTAATAAGCTCCATTATGATTGTTGTATCATCAATTTTACCTATAATTTATAAAACATGAATAAACAAATAATGGAGAGTCTTAATTTTCTAATCAAGGAATATAAAAGATTAAAAAAGAAAAAAGAAAATAGAAGCATCAGCAGTGGTGAACTAGAAACTTTAAAACAACTTGAACAGTACTTAGGTAAAAAATAATGTTTAATGTTATTGATCAATACAATAGTTTTGTTGAAAATAATTTTATTAAAAAAAATAAAGATCAAATTGAATTTTTAAAACAAGCAGATAATGTATGGTCATCTTTTAGTAAAACAAAGTTATTTTTTAAGGATAAAATTTTTGAAGGAATTTATCTTTATGGTCAAGTTGGAACAGGAAAAACATTTTTATTAAATTTATTTTATCAAAATACTAAGATTGGAAAAAAAATTCATTTTAATAACTTAATGAATGAAATCCATGAACAAGTTAAAAAATCAGAAAATAAAGAACTTGCAATCGAAAACTATGTAAAAAATTTAAGTAGAGATTACAAAATAATATTTATTGATGAATTACATATTTTTAATATTGTTGACGCACTAATAATAAAAAAAATATTTAATTATTTTTCTAAATATAAAATATTTGTATTACTGTCGTCAAATTTTCATCCAGATAATTTATATAAAGATGGTTTGCAGAGAAATGACTTTCTGCCATTTATTGATTTAGTTAAAAAAAATTTTTTTCTTTATGATATTAGTATTAAAACTGATTTTCGTCGACAAACGTTAAATCAATCAAAGACATATTTCACACCTATAACAACTGAAACGTCAAATGAATTTGAAAAATTATTTAATCGCTTTGTTGATCCCTCCCATTTAACAACTGTAAAAATAAAATCTAAAAGTCGTGAACTAGAGTTTGATAAATGCACATCAAATCTAATGATGATAGATTTTGAAAATCTTTGTGAAGTAAATTTTGGTAATGAAGATTACAAAAATATTGCAGATAAATTTAAGTTGGTATTTTTAAAAAATGTTCCTGAATTTGATAATCAGAAAAAAGATGCGTGCAGGAGATTTATTGGATTAATTGATATGTTATATGAAAATAATTGTTCAATAGTAATTTTAGCGTCAAAACCTATAAATTCATTAAATAATATAAATACTCTAGCAGAAGAATTTAAAAGAACTGCTAGCAGATTATATGAAATGACTATAGTAAAACCAGATTGATGAAATATATAATCAGATTTTTAGTAAGCACTGTAGTTTTATTAACAGTAGTTTATTTTACTGCAGGTTTTTATGTTGCTTATCAAATTTTAAAAATAGATCCAACTTGTGGTTTACACGAAGGATCTCTTCCTAATTCATGGAGTACAACAGTTGACTCACATGAGTATTCTATTCTTGCACGACAAAAAGTAAGAGAAAATTTTAACTTTAAAGACTATTATTTAGATGAATGGCAAGATGTATACTTTCAATCTCGTAACTCAGACATTAAGATTAATGGATGGCTGTTTAATTATTTTCCAAATAGACCAATTATAATTGTAACACACGGTATAAGCCCGAATGGTAAATGTAAGTCTGAAGCAAATCTTATTGCAAGTTTTTTAGTTAATAAAAAATTTAATGTTCTTACGATAGATTTAAGAAACTACGGCCAAAGTGATACTGTAAGTAGTTATGATGATTTAGGTTTAAAGTCATATAATGATATTCTGGGTGCATTTGATTTTTTAAAAAAAATTGGTTTTAAGTCTAATACTATTGGATTACATGGAATATCTCTTGGTGCAAGCACCTCTATTTTTGCAGCACATGCAGAACCAGAAATACGTGCAGTGTGGGCAGATAGTTCACTTGCTGAATTTAATATGATTTTAAAAGATGAAATAGCCAGATATGGTCTTGCTATAGAATTTGGGCCAGTAGTTAGTTTAGCTGGAAGAATCTTAACTGGAACAGATCCAAGAGAATTATCTCCAGCTAAAAAATTATCAAAGAACCAATATTATTTTTTTACTCATGGCGACTCTGATACAAGAATCTTAACAAGACATTTTAATTATTTTAAAGAATACACAAATCAAAATAAAATTAATGCTGAGTTTTGGTTAGTTGAAAACTCTTTTCATGTAGATGCTATGTTTAAATATCCCGAAGTATACTCTAAAAAGATGGAAGAATTTTTTAATAAAAATTTAAAGTAGGCCGGACTCTAAAACTAGTTTGTACCTTGGCAGACACCTCTCTAGAATAAGAAACTCAACTAATTATCAAACGGCGGGTAAGATAATTAAAATTCTTGGCGTTCCTCCGAAGCTAAGAAACGAGTATTATCCGGCTTATTAAGAGTAATATCTATCTATTTAAAATTCAAGATTTTTAGTTAAATTCGGCATTAAATTTGGATGATTTTCATAAAATTTGGCACTTTTTATCAACATTTTACAAACTTCCGTGATAGTAAGAAAAAAATAACTAAACCATTAATATTTTGAAATTTGAGGAAAAATACTTACTTATGAAACATAAAAAAAATGAAAAAAATGACTGATAATAGACCATTATCACCTCACCTATCTATTCACAAAAGAGTACTTACAGCAGTATTTTCAATTTTTCATAGAATATCTGGAATAGGATTAAGTGTGGGTGCACTATTAATTTCAATTTGGTTTTTTTTAATTAGTTTTGGTCCTGAATTTTATATTTATTTTGAAACTCTTTCTAAGAGTATTTTGTTTAAACTAGTTCTAATGATTTGGACTGTTGGTATTTTTTACCATTTATTTAATGGGTGTAGAAA
>CACNCX010000032.1 GCA_902619045.1 uncultured Alphaproteobacteria bacterium
CATCTTCAGCTGGCTTAGCTTCTGCTTCTTCTGCTTTTGGTTCTTCTGCTGCAGCTTTCGCAGCTTCTTCTTTTTCTTTAGCAGCAGCCAAACGTTCCTGTGCTTTTTTCTTAGGTAGATGTTTTTTTGTTTTTTCAGTAATAACTGGTTTTTCCATCACACCAAGATTGCTAAGAAAAATAGAAATTCTATCTGATGGTTTTGCTCCTTTTGCAATCCATTCCTTAGCTTTGTCTAAATCCATTTTAACTCTATCAGCGCTATCCTTTGGAAGCATTGGGTTATAAGTTCCGATTTGATCTATAAATTTTCCATCTCTAGCTCTTCTAGAATCAGCAACTACTATTCTATAAAATGGTCTTTTCTTTGCACCACCTCTTGATAATCTTATTCTTACTGGCATTTTATTTCCTTTCTAATTTATGTTTGGAGGAAGATTTCCTTGTAATTTTTGCATTAAATCACTGGGAATTCCTCCTTTGCCCATTGATTTCATTCTCTTCATCATTTTTTGTGATTGGAGAAACTGTTTTAATAACCTGTTAACGTCTTGAACTTTTGTGCCAGATCCTTTTGAAATTCTAATTTTACGTGAAGCCTTTATAATATCTGGATCAGCCCTTTCTTTTTTTGTCATTGAACTGATTATAGCTATTTGTTTATCAATCATTGAATTAGAAATTTTATTTTCTGCCATTAACTTCTGTGCCTTTGAAACACCTGGCATCATAGAAAGTAAACCGGAGACTCCACCCATTTTACCCATTTGCTTTAATTGATTGGCAAAATCTTCAAGATCAAATTTTCCTTTAGCGATCTTTTTTGCCATATCTTCCATTTCTTCTTTATCAATATTTTCAGCAGCTTTTTCGACAAGAGATACAATATCTCCCATACCTAAAATTCTTTGTGCAATTCTTTCAGGATGGAAAGGTTCAAAATTTTCTACTTTTTCACCTAGTCCTATAAATTTTATAGGAGAGTTTGTTATCGATTTAATTGATAGTGCTGCACCACCTCTGCTATCACCATCTATTCGAGTTAAAATTGATCCAGTGATATTTATTGCATCACTAAAACTTTTAGCTACATTTGCAGCGTCTTGTCCTGTTAGAGCATCTGCTACTAATAATGTTTCGTCAGGTTTAAACTTATTTTCAATTTCAATTAATTCACTCATTAACTTTTTATCTACAACTTGTCGTCCAGCAGTATCTAAAATAAGAATATCAAATAAATTTTTTTGAGCATAGTCTATAGAATCATCAACAATATTACTGACTGATGATAGATTATGACTAAAGAAATCTGAGCCGGTTTCTTCAGCTAATACTTTTAATTGTTCTTGTGCTGCTGGTCGATAAATGTCTGCTGATGCCAATAAAATTTTTTTCTTTGAAGACTTCTTTAACAAAAAGGAAAGTTTGGCAATTGATGTTGTTTTACCAGATCCTTGTAATCCACAAAATAATATTTTAGTTAATTGAGAAGAAGATAAATTTAGAGATTTATTTTCTGATCCAAGAATTTTTACAAGCTCATCTTGCACAAGCTTTATGATCATTTGATCTGGCTTGACAGATTTGAGAATTTCTTTTCCTAAAATGTTTGACTTGATGGAATTTATAAGTTCTTTTACTACAACTAAGGAAACATCTGCCTCTAAGAGAGCAATTCTAATTTCACGTAATGTAATTTCAAGATCTGTTTCTGATATAACAGCCTTACCCCGAATACTTTGAACAATTTTTTCAAATTTTGTGTTCAGTGTATCAAACATAAATCTCCAATAGCCTATTAACTCCAGGGCACGAAACTCGTGGGCTAGAGTACCTATCACAATTGTAACAAGCTCAATTCGATTACAAATATAGGATTTGTTTGTGACCCTCTATTAGCTGAATAATTGAAAGTCAAGTATTCTTAAATTTCCCATATTTACTGAGATTTATCGATAAATTAGGTTATAAAACAAATATGCAAAAAGTAAACTTTATAAAGATGCATGGGCTTGGGAACGATTTTGTTATCATAGATAAAAGGTCTAACAATATCGCAATTACTGAAGATGTTATTAAAAGACTCAGTGACAGAAGAACTGGAGCAGGATGTGATCAATTAATCACAATTAATAATACAATTAATCAAAGTGCTGATGCTGAAATTGAAATTTTTAATCCTGGTGGTGATAGAGCCGAAGCTTGTGGTAATGGAACACGCTGTGTGGCAAAAATACTATTTGATGAAGATTCAAATAAAGAGATTTTAAAAATTCAATCTGATGCAGGTATATTAGAATCAAAAAAAATAGATAACAATATAAGTGTCAACATGGGTTCAATAAAAAATACTTGGGATAAGATTCCTTTAAGTAAAGAAGTCGATACAATGAATATACCAATTTCAATTGATGGATATAGTAATGGGGTTGCTGTTAATGTAGGTAATCCACATGTAGTTTTTTTTGGGAAATCGATCAAAGATACAGATCTTGAAAGTATAGGTCCTAAAATAGAAAATCATGAGCTCTTTCCAAAAAAAACTAATGTTGAAATAGTTGAAGTTATTAATTCAAATTTAATTGAAATGAGAGTTTGGGAACGTGGAGTTGGAATCACGTTAGCTTGTGGTAGTGGTGCCTGTGCGGCTGTATATGCGGCGTGGAAAAAAGGATTAATTGAAAATAACGCTGAAGTGAAACTTGAAAAAGGATCACTGCACATAAATATAGTTAATAATGAATCTATTATGACAGGACCTGCAGAAATAAGTTATCGAGGTAGTTTAGAAATATAATTTATGAAGAATAAAAACTACGTAGTCAATCTAGGTTGTAGATTGAATATTTATGAAGGTGAAATTATAAAAAACCATCTTAAAACAAATAATTTAAATAATGTTACAGTCATAAATTCGTGTGCAGTAACTGAAGAAGCTGAGAAAAAAGTTTCTTATGAAATTAGAAAGGCAAAAAAAAATTTTCCTAATAATAAAATAGTAGTTACAGGATGCGCGGCTCAAATCAATCCATTAAAATATAAAGATTTAAAAGAAGTAGACTCAGTAATTGGGAACACAGAAAAATTAGAAACTTTAACATGGAGAAATATCGATCAGTCTAAAAATCTTAAAGTAGGAAATATATTAGAAGAAAGTAAAACAGTACCTAATTCAATTGAAAAATTTGAAGGAAAATCGAGAGCTTATATTGAAATACAACAAGGTTGTAACCATCGTTGTACTTTTTGTATTATTCCATTTGGCAGGGGCAATAATAGAAGTGTACCTGCTGGAGAGATAGTAAATAAAATAAAAAAAATTGTTAGCAATGGATATAATGAAGTAGTCTTAACAGGAGTAGATATAACTGATTATGGAAAAGATCTTCCAGCAAAACCGACTTTTTCAAACTTAATTAAAAGAATTCTAAAATTAGTACCTGAATTAAGACAGCTGCGTTTGTCTTCAATTGACTGCGCTGAAATAGACGAAGATTTTTGGGATGTTTTAAAGGACGAAAGATTGATGCCTCATTTTCATATAAGTTTACAAGCTGGAAACAATTTAATTTTGAAAAGAATGAAAAGAAGACATTCAAGAGAAATGGCAATTAATTTTTGTAAGAAAGTTTTATCTATTAGGAAAGATGCAACATTTGGTGCTGATATAATTGCCGGTTTTCCAACAGAGACAGAAACAATGTTTCAAGATTCAATTAAACTAGTTGATGAGTGTAATTTAACTCATCTTCATATTTTTCCTTATTCACCAAGAGAAAACACTCCTGCATCTAGAATGCCTCAAGTTCAAAAAAATATTATCAAAGATAGAGCAAGAAGACTTAGAGAAAAAGGTATTGAAAAATTAAAACAACATTTAAAAAAAAATATTGGAAAGAAGGAACAAATTTTAATTGAAAGTAGAAAAGAAAATTTTTCACTTGGAAAAGATCAGCATTTTTTAAAAGTAAAACTTGAAGAAGAGTTTAAAGAGGGAAATATAATTTCCTGTATATACACAGGCGTAGAAAATGATACGTTATTAGCAAGAATAGCATGAGTTTGTTCTCACTATTTAAAGATAAGTTAAGTAAAACTTCAAATATACTTTCTTTTAATATTGTAGAGATTTTAAAAAACAAAAAAATAGACGATTTAACTTTAGAAGAATTAGAAAATGTTCTTATTTCATCTGATATTAGTTTGGATGTTGTAAATCAGCTAATAGATTCTATAAAAAAAATAAAAATTTCAAATAATGATGGAATTAAAGATGTACTAGAAATCTTAGCTCAAAATATAGAAAGTATATTACTTCCAAGAGAACATGTTCTGATAAATGAAAAAAATGATGAAAAAAAAATATTAATATTTGTTGGAGTAAACGGAAGTGGAAAAACAACCACTATTGGTAAAATTGCAAATAAAATTTTATCAAATAAAAAAATTCTGATTGCGGCTTGTGATACATTTAGGGCAGCAGCTGTTGAGCAGTTGGAAAATTGGGCAAAAAAAAATAATAATGGTTTTATCGCTGGAGAAAGTAATCAAGATCCAGCAAGCATAGCGTATCAGGCAACTGAAAAATTTGGAAAAGAAAATTATGATTTTTTACTTATAGATACTGCTGGAAGATTATCAAATAATACTAACCTCATTAATCAGCTAATTAAATTGAAGAATGTTATCTCAAAAGTTAATTCCTCTTTTAATATTGAAACTGTGTTAGTTTTAGATGGAACGAATGGTTCGAACATGATTAAGCAAGTGGAAATCTTTGGAAATGAACTTAATGTATCAAGTCTTATAGTAACTAAATTGGATGGAACAGCAAAAGGTGGAGCATTAATTTCAATTGCAAATAAATTTGAAATCCCTATAAGTTATGTTGGTCTTGGAGAAAGTATTGAGGACCTTGTTAGCTTTAATTCTCAAAACTTTGCTAGGTCTATTTTAAATCTAGAAGAACAAAAATGAAGTCAGTTTATAAATTATTAATTGATATAGGACCGCTTGCTGTATTCTTTATTTTTTATACAAGAAGTGGTCTTCAAGAAGCAATACTTCCTCTTATGATTGCAACTGTAATTTCAGTAATCATTTCATATATACTTGAAAAAAAAATACCAATTATGCCAACTCTTGGGGCTGCGATAGTATTAATATTTGGAGGTCTAACAATTTATTTTGACAATGAAATTTTTATTAAAATGAAACCAACAATAATAAATATGGTCTTCGCATTAATTTTATATGGAGGAGTGATTGTTAAAAAACCTCTTTTAAAGTATCTTTTAGGTGCTGCACTTAAACTAGAAGAAGATGGATGGAGAATATTAACTCAAAGGTGGATTGCGTTTTTTGTTGCACTTGCTGTTTTAAATGAAATTGTTTGGAGAACACAAAGTACTGATGTTTGGGTAAATTTTAAAGTTTTTGGTATCTTGCCAATTACGTTTATTTTTACGATGACACAATTCCCTTTAATTAAAAAATATCAAATTGAAGATTAAGTTAAAAATTGTTTTCTCTTAATGCTATAAATCCTGGTGATTTATTTCCCTCAAGCCACTCTAAAAATGCACCTCCAGCTGTAGATAAATATTTAAATGCATCATTGGCTTTAGCTTTTTTTATTGCTGCAAGTGTATCTCCTCCTCCTGCTAGAGCATCTAATTGAGATTTACTTGAATAATTTTGTATAATATTTGCAACTGAAATTGTACTTTTATCAAATGGACTATACTCAAATGCGCCTAAAGGCCCATTCCATAAAATTGATTTAGATTTTAATATTTCATCTGAAATTAGTTTTGTTGTTTGTTCACCAACATCTAATATCATTTGGTCATTTGGAATATTATTGATTGAATAAGTCTTAACATTTACTCTATCTTCTATTGTTTTTGAGCACACAGCATCAATTGGTAAAAGTATTTTGCAATTTTTTGATTCTGCTTTTTTTTGTATCTTTTTTGATAGTTCAATAAAATCATTTTCTACCAGAGAAGAGCCAACGTTATAATTATTTGATAGCAAAAAAGTATTAGCCATTGCACCACCAATCACTAAAGAGTCAAAAATTTCAACTATATTTTCTAAAACTTTTATTTTTGTTGAAACCTTTGAGCCACCTATAATTGCTAAATTTGGTTTATTTGAATTTTCTAAAAATTTATCTAAATTTTCAATTTCTTTTGAGAAACTTAATCCAGCGTATGAAGGTATGTATTTAGTAATACCTACTATAGATGCATGATTACGATGAGATGCAGAGAATGCGTCATTAATATATATCTCAAAACTTGAAGCTAATACTTTTGAAAAATTAAGATCATTTTTTTCTTCTTCAGCGTTAAAACGAATATTTTCTAATAGACAAATTTCCCCCATGTCCATTTCAGCAATTTTTGTCTCAATTATTTTTTTTTCACAGTTAGTTAAAAAATGAATTGTGTTTAAATTTAAAAATTTTTTTAATTCTGAACATAAAAACTCAATGGAATATGTTTTATTAAATTGACCTTTAGGTCGGCCAAAATGAGCAATTAAGAATATCTTATTTTTATTTTTAATTAGTTTTTCTAGTGTTGGTAAAATAGCATGAATTCTTGAATGATCTGTAATTGTCCCTTCCAAAACTGGTACGTTTAAATCAACTCGAACAATTATTTTTTTATTTTTACAGTCTAGATCTCTTAATTCTTTCATTTCTATTCACATGTATATAAAAAAAATGCTGGAAATCATTGATTTTTTTTAAAAATTTGCAGTTTTATCTTTTTTAATACATATATTTAGTATATTAAACCTTTTTTAAGCTACTAAATGTAGTAATGGAGTTTGATTATGCCTTGGGATGATAATAATGTAGCAAAACTTAGAGATTTATGGGACCAAGGTCTACCTACAGCTCAAATTGGAAAATTATTAGGTTTTACCAAAAACGCAGTGGTTGGAAAAGCTCATAGAATTGGACTCGAAAGAAGGCCATCACCTATAAGAAGAACAGCTGTTAAGCCTGATCGAAAAAAAGCTAGATCTCCAGTAATGCCAAAATTAAATTTTGAAAGCACCAAAGAACCAGAGATTGTCTCTAAAGAGCCTGCTGTTTTTCAACCGGTTGTTAAAAATATATTCACTGCAGCTCCAAAGAGAGGTTGTGAATGGCCTGAAGGTCATCCTGATGAAGCTGACTTTCGTTTTTGTGGCAAAGATAGATTTGAAGATAAGCCTTATTGTTTAGATCATTGTGCTGTTGCATATGTTGTTCCTGAAAAAGAAGAAAACGAAAAGACAGAATTAAATAATACGATTTAATAATAATAAAAATTCTAGAAATAAAAATTCTTCCTGTTATCAAGTAAAATATGAAAGATGAGAGAATTAATTCTGTATTTACTCCTATTTTAATTGGAGGAAGTTTAATTCTTTTAATAAGTTTTGCAATTCGTTCAACATTTGGCCTATTTCAAATTCCTATTGCGTCTGATTTTTTATGGAACCGTTCAGAATTTTCTCTTGCCATTGCTATTCAAAATTTAGCTTGGGGGGTAGGCACTCCACTATTTAGTGCTTTTGCCGAAAAATATGGTGATAGAAAAGCAATAGCGCTAGGCTTAATTCTTTATGCAATTGGAATTTTTATAAGTAGTACTGCTACGACTCCAGAGGCGCATCAAACTTTAAACCTATTAATTGGTTTCGGTATAGCTGGTAGTGGTTTTGGTCCAATTTTAGCAGTAGTTGGAAGAGCCACATCTCCAGAAAAAAGATCTTTAGCACTAGGTATTACAACTGCTGCTGGATCGGCTGGACAAGTGGTTGGCCCACCACTTGCTTCTATTCTATTATCATTTTTGCCTTGGTCTTCAGTGTTTGAAATCTTTTCAATTATATTATTAATAACATTGATACTTGTTCCAATTTTAAAAACAGAATTATCAAATACAAATATTAATAATGAAAATGAAAAAATTACTGATGCTGTATTTGTTGCATTAAAAGATCCAACATACTCAATGTTGTTCTTTGGTTTTTTTTCTTGCGGTTTTCAGTTAGCATTTATTACTGCACATTTTCCAGCATTTATTGTTGAATCTAGTAGTCCAATTATAGAAGGAAGTTTAATAAGTTTGGTTTGTAGTTCTGTAGAAGGTTTAGGAGCATTATCTATGGCTCTTATAGGTTTGTTTAATATAATTGGTTGTTTGATTGCTGGAGCCTTAGGAAAGGGACATTATAAGAAATATCTTTTATCTTTAATTTACACTGGAAGGACTATTGCGGCAATTTTATTTATCTTACTACCTATTACACCAATATCTATTGCAATATTTTCAATAGTTATGGGTGCTTTATGGTTAGCAACAGTTCCTTTAACTTCAGGAATTATAGGCCATATTTATGGATTAAAATTTATGGGTACATTATATGGGATTGTATTTTTTTCTCATCAGCTAGGATCTTTTGTAGGTGTTTGGTTAGGTGGTCTATTTTATGATATCTATGGCAGTTATGATATTGTATGGTGGGTTGGTATAGGAGTAGGCGCCTTTTCTGCAATAATCCATTTACCAATTAGAGAAAAACCATTATCTAATACAAATATACAAATAGCGTAATTTTATGGATGAAAAAAAGATTATACGAAACTTAGTTATAGTAATTTTTTTCTTAGTTATTATTTATTCATTAGCTAGAGTTGGTGTTGGTTTAGATCTTAGCTTTGGACCTTATTTAAAAAAATAGAAAAACTAATTGCACCATTCTCCTTGTTTAAATATTGGCGTAGCAGCGCCATCCTTATCAACACCCTCGACATCAATTTCACCTGAGCCAATCATCCAATCAATATGTATCATGCTTGAATTACCACCTCTTTGAGTAATCTCTTCTTTTGATAAGTCTTTTTTGGATTTGAAACATTTTGAGTAACACTGTCCTAAGGCAATATGAGAGGCAGCATTTTCATCAAAAAGAGTGTTATAAAAAGTTATTCCTAATTGCGAAATAGGTGAGCTATTCGGGACTAAGGCTACTTCACCAAGTCTTCTTGAGCCTTCATCTGAATCAAGAACTTTTAATAAAACATCTTGTCCTTTAGAGGATTTTGCATCAACAATTTTACCATCTTCAAAGCGAACATTAATATCTTCAATTAGGATTCCTTGATAAGATAAAGGTTTGGTTGAACAGACTTCACCACTTACACGAGCAGCATGAGGAGTTGTGAACACTTCTTCAGATGGGATATTTGGATTACAAACAATACCATTCTGTGCCTCTGATGCGCCTCCCATCCACTCATGGTCATCAGCAAGACCTACGGTTAAAGATGTTCCAGGGCCAGAGTATTTTAAGGAATGAAAATTTTTAGCATTTAACCAATCTGTTTTATCTCTTAAATTTTTATTATGTTGGTCCCATTCACTTACAGGATCATCATTACTAACTCTTGATGCATGAAATATTGCATCTCCTAATTTTTTAATTGCTTCACTATCATCAAGATCTGGGAAGACTCTTTTTGCCCATGCTTTTCCTGGCCAAGAAATTATATTCCAGTTAATCTTAAATTCAGTAATTCTTTCTCTAGCTGGTTTGTATGCAACAGCATTAGCTTTGTTTGCGCGCGAAACTTTATCAGGATCAATTTCAGATAATAGCATTGGGTCATCACCAGCAATAGCCATTCTAGCCGTATTATTATCAAAAGCTTCACCCATCCCATTATAAAGCCAATTTGCTGCAACATTGAAAGATTCATCATTGCCATACTTAAATCGAGACAATGTAATATCAGAATCATTGAAAAGTGGGGTCACAAGTCCAGCTCCTTCTTTGTAAGCATATTCAGCTATTTTTCTAACTAAAGGTAAAGATTCTAAAGGTGCTGTTATTAAAAGGTTTTGACCTTTTTGAAGTGCAACTCCTCTTTTAATAGATAGATGTGCAAGTTTATCAATCTTTTTTGTATCTACATCATAAAACATTAAATTATAATTAGTTTTTAAATTCTAAAAAGTCTAGAGATTTTAACTTTAAAATTTATCTCTAAAATCTTTCCACAAACACTTGTTTTTTTCCAGATATAAAAATATCAAATCTAGGTAAAAATAGTAAAATAAATTATGGATTATGATCTTTTAGATAAAATTAATTTTCCATCAGACTTAAGAGAATTTAAAAAGAAAGATCTAAAGCAAATCTCAGAAGAATTGAGAGCTAAAACAATTGAGACTGTTTCAAAAACTGGTGGTCATCTAGGTGCTGGATTAGGTGTTGTTGAATTAACCGTGGCAATCCACTATGTATTTAACACTCCACATGATAAATTAATCTGGGATGTGGGACATCAAGCTTATCCTCATAAAATCATCACAGGAAGAAAAAAAAATATAGATACACTTAGAAAGAAAGATGGTGTTTATGGTTTTGTAAGAAGGTCAGAAAGTGAATATGATCCTTTTGGCACAGCCCATAGTTCAACAGCAGTATCTGCAGGTTTAGGAATTAAAGCAGCGAAAGATATAAATAAAGACAACTCAAAAGTTATATGCGTTGTTGGAGATGGTGCCTTAAGCGCAGGTTTAGCATATGAAGGATTAAACAACGCAGGCGCACAAAAAAAAGGTTTAATTGTCATTTTAAATGATAACAAAATGTCAATAGACAAACCAGTAGGTGCTATGAGTAGATATCTAACTAGGTTACTATCATCTAAATCTTACTCAAGTTTAAGAAATATTATTAAAAAAATATCTAAAACCTTACCATCAAATCTATCAAAGACTCTTTATAGAACAGAAGAGTACTCTAAAGGACTTATCACTGGCGGAACTCTATTTGAGGAATTAGGTTTTTATTATCTTGGTCCTATAGATGGACATAATATAGATGATATGGTTTCAGTTCTAGAAAATATAAGAGATAACAAATTTGATAAACCAGTTTTTCTTCATTGTATAACCAAAAAAGGTAAAGGGTATAGTCCAGCAGAAAAATCAGAAGATAAATTTCACGGAGTTGAAAAGTTTGATATTAATACTGGGAACTCAGTTAAAAAAACAAATTTAAAATCCTATTCAAATGTTTTTGGTGAAACATTATCAAAACTTGCCGAAAATGATGAAAAAATTGTAGCAATAACAGCCGCTATGATGTCTGGAACAGGATTAAAATTATTCCAAAAAAATTTTGAAAAAAGATTTTTTGATGTTGGTATTGCTGAACAACATGCTGTTACAATGGCAGCTGGATTGGCAACAGAGGGTTTCAA
>CACNCX010000033.1 GCA_902619045.1 uncultured Alphaproteobacteria bacterium
AGTAAAAGGTCTTTCTTCTAAACCTGCATCATCTGCAAATGATGAAAACATTATATCTACTGGTACACTTAAATGTACTGCACCAGGATAGCCATTTGTTGCAATTCTATATGCTTTATCTACGAACTCTCTTATTCTGTTACCGTCTGTTATACTTGCACTGTATTTTGTTAACGGTGCTGCAATAGATACATCATCTATTTCCTTAAAACCGCCTGCTCCTTGTCTTTTTAAGCTACTTGATCCAGTTATAAAAATAACAGGTGATCTTTCACCCCATGCTTCCATCATTGAAGGCACTGCATTTGCAAAACCTTCTGGCCCTACAATACAAACGGATGGTTTTCTTGATATTCTAGTATGACCATCGGCTAAATGACCAGCAATTTGTTCATGAGGACAATTAATTACATTAATTTGACACTCCATAAATCCTTCAAGTGCTGGATTACAAAAACCTCCAGAAAGTGTAAATACATTATCAATACCTTTGTCTCTAAGAGCTCTTGCAACTAATGCCCCACCTCTAATCTTTTTATCTCCCATTTTAATACTTTATATCCTTAAAAAATTTCTCTGCTATAATTTTTTTATCAACTTCATTTATATCGGTTAATCCCACTAAGCCAAGATTTGTACTTAACTCTTCTTTAATAAGGTTAATGATTCTTCTAAGACCTTTTGCGCCATCCGCACCAATGGCATACATTAGAGGCCTGCCAAACATAACAAAGTCAGCTCCCAGAGCTAACGCGCGTAAAATATCACTACCACTTCTAATTCCACTATCAAAAAGTATTGGAAAATCGTCTCCCAAAGCTTTTCGTATTAATGGTAAAGCATTAATAGATGCAGTAGCACTATCTAATTGTCTTCCACCATGATTTGATACTTGAATTGCATCAACACCAGCCTCTTTAATTTTCAAAGCATCTTCAGAATTCATTACTCCTTTTATTATTAATTTTCCTTTCCAAGCGTCTCGAACCCTTTTTAGAGTATTCCAATCAGTTGCTCCTCTACTTTCTTTTCGTCTAAAAACTTGATCACCACTTTTGGAGGTAACATAATTCATTGGTTGTGGAGCACCTTTAAACAAAGTTGTTAAACTCCATTGAGGATGTAGTGCAAAATCTAAAAATTGTTTTGGGCCAATTTTAAATGGATAACCAAAGCCATTTCTATCATCTCTAGCTCTTCTTGAAAGAATTGGAACATCAACAGTGAGGATCAAAACCTTGTATCCAATGCTTTCTGCTCTTTTTAATAATTCCATAATAAATTCTTCACTTTGAAAAATATATATTTGCATCCATGAATGACCTTCAGAAAAAGTAAACATATCTTCAAGCGTAGTACTAGAAGCCATCGAAACACATGTTGGGATATTATTATACGCACTTTCTTTTGCTATCATTTTATCTGCTTCAGGCCATGAAAGATTTGTCATTCCCATTGGTGCAAATCCAAATGGATAATCAAAATGAAAATCGAATATTTTTTTACTTAAATTTCTATTCTCGACATTTCTGAAAACCTTAGGCTCAAGTCTAATTTGATCTAATGCCTTACTATTAATTTCAGCAAGTTTATCATCTCCTGATGCTCCATCAATGAAGTCAAAGACTAATTTTGGTAATCTCTTTTTTGATAACCTAATTGCATCATCTATTGTATGGATTTTAGTGCTAGCTTTAATGAGATCATTCATTTTAATATTTGTATTCTAATATAATTTATAATTCTATTATAAAATATATTAGTTTTTTGAAATACCCTTCCAAGGTATAGGGCTAGATGGAATATCTTCTTTTAAACCTCTTTGTATTTCTCCTTTCTCATCATACATTGGTAAAGTACATATTTCACCTTTTTGTAAAGTACCATCATCACATCTAACATCTACTATTGTGTCTGGTCCAAATTCTGCTTCATCCATATGAACTATAGAAACACCACAAACTTGAAGTGGCGACCAAGTACTTGAAGTTACAATTCCAACTTTTTTATTATTAATAGAAATTTCAGAATCAACCAACGCAAAGCTATTTTCCACTCTCATACCCCATGTTAAACAATCTTTACTTGCATTAAGTAAATAATCTCTTCCAATAAAATCTCCTTTATTAAAATCTATAAACTTTCCTAATCCAACAGCAAATGGAGATGTATCTCTCGTAAAATCTCTCCCTGCAGATAAGAGACCTGCCTCAATTCTTCTACATCTAAATCCTGGTGAGGCTGTTAGAATCATTCCCATTTCTTCACCTTTACTGAGTATTAAGTCTCCAATTTTTTTTGAATCATTTTCTGGCCTTAAATAAATTTCCCAGCCAAGTTCATTTGTAAACCCTGTTCTGCTTATAATCACTCGTTCTGAAGCAATTGATGTTTCAATCCAATCAAAATAATTAAAATTATTTTTTAATGGTTGATCAACTAGTTTTTCTAAAAGTTTTAAAGATTTAGGTCCTTGTATTTGACTGACCCATACATTTGGATCTTTAATTTCAACATCTAAATTTTTTGAATGAGCTTTGTACCAACTATATAAATGTCCGTCACCTTGTGCAAACCAAAATTTATTTTTTTCTAATCTTAATAATAATCCATCTGAAATCATTCCTCCATCATGGTAACAAGCAAATTGATAAGAACATCGTCCTATTTTTACTTTTGAAATATCTCTAGGAAATATTTGTTGAAGTAAATTTTCAGCATCCAGACCAGAGATTTCGTATGGATGCTCACCCGTATGACGTAAAATTATTTCTTGTCTAGCTTTCCAATACATTTCATCTGCTGTAGCATGAGATAATTTTTCAAGTGTAAATCTGCCATCAGCGTAGTTAGTATATTCTGGGTTAAGTGGTAACTCTTGATAAGTTAAAGGATGTATTTTCATGGGTCTAGCCAAATCTATAGATCTACCAGTTTCTTTAATAACTGGCTTTACTACAAATCTATAATTACTAACTAAATCTCCCATAAAATTTACTCAACTTATCACAAAATAATGAAAAAAAAATTTTAAAATAAATTCTTAATAGCTTCAATATGTCGTGGTTTTACTTCACAGCATCCACCAACTAGAGTAACACCTTCATTTAAAGAACTAGAAACAAAGTTTTTATATTTTTCTTCTCCAAATTCTTCAGTTCGACTTCCAAGTAACTCAACGGGATCAATATAATCATAATGTCCTTCAAAACCCTCTGAATTGAATTTTTCTTTATTACTAGTAGGCAGTTGTTTGAATAAATTCATTTTATAACCAAAAGGAAGCTTTTGTTTATTGAACATAGGAATACTCAAATTAACAATTTCAGGAGATACGCAGGCTGATACTATGCCGCAACAATTAAATTTTTGTATAGTTTCAAAAAGTTCATCAAGACTTTCTCCAGATGGTAATTTTCCATCATAACGTAAGTGCACACCTACAAGAACTTGTTTATTAAATTCTTTTGAAGCTTCTAAAGCAATTTTTATTTCTTTGATGGAGCACAAAACATCTAAGTAAAATATATCAACGTAATCTTTTAATATTTTTGCAATTTCATGAAAATAATTAAACATTGTTTCATCAGTTTCAAATTGTATTGGGGAATATGTATTACCTTGGTTTGGTAGAGAGCCTGCAAGAATAACTTCTTTATCACTTTCATTTTTTGCTTTTAATGCTAGTACTCCAGCAGATCTTATTCCAAATTCAAATTTTTCAAGTAAATTGTACTTTTTTAATAGCCTTCTTCTGACACTAAAATTTGAGGTAACGATTAATTGTGATCCTGCATTTATAAAATTTTTATGCATATCTAAGACCAATGAGTGATTATTTTCATTTAATAAAGCTTGTGCAGACCAAAGATCACCGGTTGTTTCTAAACCCATTTCCATTAAAGTTTGACCGGAACCTCCATCAAAGAGGTATTTCTTATTTTTTAAAAACATTTTTTGGAAGATTAATAGAAATAATGTGGCGCATTTAAATGCGCCACAAAGAAAATTAAAATTTTATGCAAACCACCAACGTTCAGAAAGTTTGTTACCATCACTTTCCCAGTTACCAGCAACATTTTCACCGTGAGCAAGTTTTGTAGAACCAGCACCAACGTATTGGTTAAATGCATAAACAATTGCACCACCATCGTAGTTACAAAGAGCTTGTGCTTCCCAGTACATTGATTTTCTTTTTTCTGCATCAAGTTCTGATCTAGCAGCTCTAACAAGTTCATTGAAACGAACAGTTGAATCAGTTTGAACTAGATTGCCCCAAGCAGCTTCATTCCACTCAGTATCATCTGTGAATGCAGCAGACCACATCATATCTTCTGTAGGTCTTCCACCCCAAGAACTCATACTGAAACCTTTAGTGTTCCATACGTTACTCCAGTAACCATCTTCAGGTTCTTTTTTAACTCGAAGATCGATACCACATTCTTGAGCAGATGCTGCTATCAAGTTAGTTGCATCTGTACATCCCGCATAAGGAACCTCAGAAGTACTAATTTCAATTGGTCCACTTACTCCAGATTTTTTCCAGTGATACGCAGCTTTATCAGCATCGAACTCTCTCTGCTCTAAAGCATTATTATGATATGGGTGAGCAGTAGAGATCGGATGATCATTACCCACTGTTCCATATCCTAGCATTATCTTATCAACAATTTCTTGTCTTTTGATTGCAAACTTCATTGCCATACGAACATCAAAATTATCAAATGGCGGCACATTTAATCTCATAGGAGCTGTATAGTGTGCATATCCAGATGCTGCAGTAATTTCAACATTTGGATCTCTAGTTAATAAATTTGCAGTTCTTAAGTCAACACCGTTCATCCAGTCTATTTCACCATTTAATAATGCTGCTTGTCTTGTAGCAGGATCATTAATTCCGATTACCTCAACTGAATCAAAGTGTGCAACACTATCACCTTTGAAATAATTTGGATTTCTTTTTCCAAATTTTGCTCCAACACCTGGATTGAATTCATCCATAATGTATGGACCAGTTCCAATAGTAGATTGAGCATCAACAACTCCATCTTTTGTTGGTTTAATCATAATGTGATAATCAGTTGTTATTGCAGGCCAATCGGCATTTGCACCCTTCAGCTTAAAAATAACTCTATTATTTCCATCAGCTGAGACTGTATCAATCTGAGATAACAATCCACCTGCTGCTGAAGCGGTATCTGGATTCATGTGATACTGATAGTTGAGTACAACATCTTCTGCAGTCATTGATTTTCCATTATGGAATTCAACACCTTTACGAAGATTATATACCCAAGTTTGAGCATCATCAGATTCAATTGATTCAGCAAGCTCTCCAACAATAGTATGATCAGAATCAACAACTGTTAAACAGTTTTGATATGACCAAGCTGTAGCTTGCATGAATGAACTTTGATATGTTGCAGGGTCAAGTGTATCTGTAGTATCAGCCGCACCATTAGCCCATCTTAGATGCCCACCTTTTTTTGGAGTAGCAGCAACAGCTTTATCAGCAAGTGATACAGCTATTGGCAGAGTTACACCAGTAGCAAGGACAGACATCATGAACTGTCTTCTGTCGATAAGCCCTTTTGTAAGCTTTGAAGACTGTTCTTCAATGTATTTGTCTATTTTCTTATTTTTCATTTGTCCTCCCTTATAATTGAACAAAAACCTAAGATTTTTGTTCATAATTTCTAGAAATTTAACAAAAAACAAACTTAAGTTAATATATAAAAACATATATAACGTTTTAATTCAACGTATAAATTATTAATTAATTATTAATTTTAGCTTGTATGTTGACCTAATTTATACAAAACTTTAAGAATTAAGATTGTATCTTTAAGGGGGGTATCATTACTAGAATTCATCCAATATTTAGAACAATTTTGTTGAGACTTACTCTTGGTCTCGTCACTGTTTTTGCATTTTCGGTAATAATATTTAGTACATTCTCCTTTTTACCAGGAGATTTTGCCACAGAAATATTAGGCCAAAGTGCTACAAAATCTGCTGTAAAAGCTCTTAGAGCAGAATTAGGTTTAGATAAACCCCCTGTAACAAGATACTTTGATTGGTTAGGGAATGTTTTTCAGGGAGATTTTGGCAGCTCTTTTTCTGGACGATCTAAAGTACAAGGGGATCAAGGTGATAGATCTAGAGAAGTTGTTGGATTAATCATTCCCAGGCTAAAGAATACTCTATTTTTAACAGGAGTTGCCGCCATGTTGGCTATCCCTCTGTCTTTAATTTTAGGTATCTCAGCAGCATTATATAGAAACTCTTATTATGATAGATCAGCAACTGGAGTCAGCTTGGTGACTGTATCATCACCAGAATTTTTTACTGCATATATTTTTATTCTTTTACTAGCAACTCTGTTTCCAGTTTTTCCAACTATTTCTACTGTCGATGAAACTACAACTTTAGTTGAAAGATTTTACAGGACGGCACTTCCAGTTTTTACATTAACATTAATTACGATGGGTCACATGATGAGAATGACGAGGTCAGCAATAATTAATATTTTATCAAGTGAATATATTGAAATGGCAAAATTATCAGGAGCCTCAAGATATGAAGTAGTTGTTAAGCACGCACTTCCAAATGCTTGGGCACCTATTTCTCAAGTAATTGCAATAAACTTAGCTTACATGTTGATTGGTTCAGTTGTTGTTGAATATGTTTTTAATTATCAAGGTATAGGAAGGCTTATGGTCGGATCAGTCTACAATCGCGATCTTCCAGTTGTACAAGCTTGTGCATTAATTTTTGCATCAACATATGTAATCTTAAATTTAATTGCTGACTTGATTGGTATTATTTCTAACCCGAGGTTATTATATCCAAAATGAGCGAAAATTTATCTTATTCTGCAAAAAGTGAAGTTGCTAATTTAATTAAAAGAAGGACTAGATTAGAGAGATTAAAAATTGCTTTATCAAAAGCTCCAATGTCAGCTTGGTTTGGGATGATTGTACTCTTTATATATTTTTTTGCTGCAATATTTGCCCCTTTAATTGCCCCACACGGAGAAGCAGAAATATTTCCCGTTGCTTATGCTCCTTGGGGTGATGGTCACATATTTGGGACTGATCAAATTGGAAGAGATATCTTCTCTCGTATTATCTACGCTGCTAGAAATACAATTGGTATTTGTTTATTGGCTACTTTTATTGCTTTAGGAATTGGAACAGTGTTTGGAATTATAGCAGCTCTAGATAGAAGGTATTTAGATCAGCTATTAAGCAGGATAGTTGATACGCTTATGGCTATACCTGTAATGATTTTTACTTTTATACTCTTATCAGTTTTTGGTCCTACAAATTTTAATTTAATTGTAATTTTAGGAATTTTAGAGTCTACTAGATTCTTCAGAATATCAAGGTCAGTTGCAGTAGGTCAAGTTGTTTTAGAATATGTAGAGGTAGCAAGATTAAGAGGTGAAAACTTATCTTATATTATTTTTAAAGAAATACTCCCGAACATTGCTTCGCCATTGATAATTGAATTTGGTTTAAGATTTATATTTGTAATTTTTACAATTTCTAGTTTGAGTTTTTTAGGAATTGGAATCCAACCTCCTTCTGCAGATTGGGCATCAATGGTAAGAGAAAATGCAATACTTATCCAATATGCTCAATATGATATAACTGCAGGCTTAACACCACTAATTCCTGCTGCTGCAATTGCTTTACTTTGTGTATCAATTAATTTTGTTGTTGATTGGTATCTTTACATTACTAGTGGATTAAAAGATGATGTCAAATAAATCAAAAGAACTTTTACTTGAGATGAAAAATATTCACATTGATGGATTTTCAGATGAGAGATGGCATAAAATTTTAAAGGGTGTAGATTTGACTTTATACAGAGGTGAGATACTAGGATTAATAGGAGAGAGTGGTGCTGGAAAATCGACCATGGGTAAAGCTGCAATGGGCTATACTCAACCAGGTTGTAAGATTATAAAGGGAGAAATTAATTTTAATGGAATAGATCTAGCAAAACTAACAGAATTTGAAAAGAGAAAAATTTGGGGAACCAAAATATCTTATGTTGCTCAATCAGCAGCAGCATCGTTTAATCCTGCTCATAGGTTAATGGATCAAACAATAAGTGCTGCTAATAGATTAAAACTAAATCCAACAGATGCACTAAAAAAAGATGCTGTTCAACTTTATGAATCACTGCAGCTTCCAGATGCGGAAAATATAGGAGACAGATATCCGCATCAAGTATCTGGCGGACAACTTCAAAGAATAATGACCGCAATGGCTATGTCACCAAGACCTGAACTAATTATTTTTGACGAACCAACAACTGCTTTAGATGTAACTACTCAAGTTGAAGTGTTATCTGCTATGAGATCTATAGTAGATAAATTTAATACAGCAGCAATTTATATCACCCATGATTTAGCAGTAGTTGCTCAAATGGCCGATAGAATTAAGGTTCTACGATACGGTGAAGAAGTTGAAGAAGCTAAAACAAGAGATATGCTATCTAATCCAAAAGAAGAATATACTAAATCTCTTTGGTCGGTAAGATCGTTAATAAAACCAGAAGAAACAAATCAAGATTATATTCTATCAATAAAAAATATTGATGCAGCATATGGGTCATCAAAGGTTCTGCATAATGTTTCTATTGATATTCCTAAGGGTAAAACAGTCGCCATAGTTGGAGAGAGTGGTTCTGGAAAATCTACTACAGCAAGGGTAATTACAGGGTTACTTCCACAAATAAAAGGTGAAATAATATTTGATGGAAAAAAATTATCTCCAAAACTTGAACAAAGATCAAAAGAAGAATTAAGAAAAATTCAAATTATTTTCCAAATGCCAGATACCGCAATGAACCCTCGTCAAACTGTTGATGAAATAATAGGAAGGCCAATAGAATTTTATCAAGGCATAAAAGGGAAAGAAAGAGAAGCAAAAGTTATTGAATTATTAAAAATGATTGAGCTAGATGAAACTTTTTTAGATAGATTACCATCCGAATTATCTGGAGGTCAAAAACAAAGAATATGCATTGCAAGAGCTTTAGCAGCTAACCCAGATTTAATTATTTGTGATGAAGTGACATCAGCGCTAGATCAAATAGTTCAAGAAGGAATATTAAAATTACTCCAAAAATTACAAAAAGAACTTGGCGTAACTTATATTTTTATAACCCATGATATAGCAACAGTTAAGGCAATCTCAGATGAAATAGTTGTTATGTATCAAGGCGAGGTAGTGGAACAAGGATTGAAAAGTAAAATTTTAAATCCACCATATCCTGATTATACAGAACTATTATTGTCTTCAGTCCCAGAAATGGATCCTGATTGGCTAACCAATCTCTTGAATAAAAGATCTTCATAGTCAATATAATTTAAAATAATGAATATTTTTAAATTTTTATTTAATTTTTTTTCTAGCAAAGAAAATAGAATAGATAATCTAGAAGCAAAAAATATAATGATAATTGAGAACGATTTTAATAAAGATAATTTAACATTAGGTTCAATTTACAAAGTAAATCAAAATATAAAATTAAAAAATTTTAAAAATAAAATTCTCGAAGATAATTTAACAATAGTAGTTACTGACAATAAAGGTAAAACTATTGGATATATTTCTAAAAAAGAGATAGATAATATTCAATAATGAAAATTAATCTTAGTAAAAAAAGTTATGTTATTTCTGCTGGTGCAGATGGCTTAGGTTTTGCCATAGCAAATAAAATAATCAGTTCAGGTGGAAAAGTATATTTATCTGATATAAATAAATCAAAAATTGATAAAATAAACTCAAATAAAAAATATCATAATAAAATATTTGCTAAACACTTAGACTGTACAAATCCAAAAGACATTAAAGAATATTTTAAATCTCTATCTAACTTAAAAAAAATAGATGGATTAATAAATAATATTGGTATTGCAGGACCTACAAAGTATCTTCAAAATATTTCGATAGATGAATGGGATCAAACAATCAAAACAAATCTTAGTTCACATTTTTATTTTGCAAAATTTGCTATTCCATTTTTAAAAAAAGCTAAAAAAGGATCTATTATTAATTTATCTTCAACTGCAGGGTTATATGGTTTTGCTCAACGTTCACCATATGCATCAAGTAAATGGGCAGTAATTGGATTAACTAAAACATTAGCTGTTGAATTAGGAAAATTTAAAATACGTGTGAATGCAATTTGTCCTGGATCTGTTAATGGCGATAGAATGGATAGAGTAATAAATGCAAAAGCTAAACTAATAAATTCCTCAAATAAAAAAGTAAGAAAAGAATTAGAGTCAATGGTTTCATTAAACACATTTGTAGAAAAAGAAGATATTGCTTCAATGGCTTTATTTTTATTAAGTGATGCCTCAGAAAATGTATCTGGTCAAATTATGACTGTTGATGGAAATACTGAAAGAATGAATTAGTGGATAAAAAAGCTGACTACATCATTGTTGGAGCAGGGTCAGCAGGTTGTGTTTTAGCTAACAGATTGTCTTCACAATCAAAGAATTCTGTAATTTTATTAGAAGCTGGCCCATCAAGTAAAACCTGGAAAGTTGATATGCCAAGCGCACTTCTATATGCAATGCATGATCCAAAGTATAATTGGAAATATTATACAGAGCCTGAGCCATTTCTAAATAATAGATCTTTATATTGCCCAAGAGGTAAAATGATTGGAGGGTGTTCATCACATAACGGCATGGTTTTTGCCAGAGGTCATAAAGAGGATTTTGATAGATGGTCTTCAAGTGGTTTAACTGATTGGTCATATGAAAAAGTTTTACCTTTTTTTAAAAAATTAGAAACTTGGTCTCATGATAGTAATGAAAGAGGTAAAGAAGGGCCATTAAAAGTAAATAAATCAAACATAGATAAAAAATATCCTTTATTCAAAAAAGTTTTAGAGGCTGCAAAAGAAGCTGGATATAAAATATTTAATGACTCTAATAATACTGATAATGAAGGTTTTGGAACTTTTGATGTAACAATAAACAACGGTGTCAGACAAAGTGTTGCTAAGGCATATTTAGAACCTATCCAAAATAGAAAAAATCTTAGAATAATAAATAATATTGATGTGAAAAAAATTCTTTTTAAAAATAATACTGCAATTGGTGTTGAAACAATTAAAAAAAATATAACAAATAAATATTTAGCAAATAAAGAAGTTATACTTTGTGCAGGTTCAATTAATTCTCCCAAAATTCTTCAATTATCCGGAATAGGT
>CACNCX010000034.1 GCA_902619045.1 uncultured Alphaproteobacteria bacterium
CAATTACTATTAACATTGCATTTCTAAACACATGACCATAAAGAACCTTTCTTTCAGTTAAACCTTTAGACCGTGCTGTAATTACATATTGTTGATTTACTTGATCAAGAAATGAATTTTTTGTTAAAAAAGTCAAGCCAGCAAACCCGCTTACAAGCATAGCAGTTAAAGGCAGTGCTAAATGCCAAAAGTAATCTATTATTTTTTGAAACAAAGTTAATTCATCAAAATTTTCAGAAAATAAACCGCGTAAGGGAAAAATATCATAAAATCTTCCACCAGCAAAAAATACAATTAATATTACAGCAAATAAAAAATTTGGAATTGCATAACCTATTGTTACAATAGAACTTGATACAATATCGAATTTTGATCCATCTTTTATTGCTTTTCTAATACCTAGAGGTATGGAGATTAAATACACTAATAAAGTTGTCCATAAACCAAGTGATATTGAAACTGGCATTTTATCTAAAACAATAGAAGTAACTTTTTGATCTCTAAAAAAACTTTCACCAAAATCAAATGTTAGATAATCTCTAAGCATTTTAACAAATCGTTCATGGGCTGGTTTGTCCATTCCATACATCTTTTCGATTTCTTTTATAACATCTGGATCGAGGCCTTGTGCTCCTCTATATTTACTATCATTAACTGATGTAGCATTATCTCGATTAAACTCTAAAGTTTCACCCTCGCCACCCCCAGAAAATCGAGCTGTTGACTCAACAGCTGTACCAGTCATTTGTGCAATCATTTGTTCTACTGGGCCTCCTGGAACAATTTGAATGATTGCAAAATTAATAATCATTATTCCAAAAAGAGTTGGAATAATTAAAAGAAGTCTTTTTATTAAATAAGCACCCATATTGTGCTATTTTATATTATTTCTAATAAACTTTAATAATTAGTTTGATGTTCTATTTGATTGGATTATTTCAAATTTATTCTGATTAATCCACCATGTATCGAAGCCTAAAGAATATTTTGGTTTTATTTTTGGTTGATCAAAAAAATCCCAATATAGAACTCTATATGAGGAAATATGCCATTGTGGAATAACATAATAATTCCATAGAAGAACACGATCTAGAGCTTTGGTTATTGTAATTAACTCTTCTCTATCACTGGCATTAATTAGACTTTCAATTAATCCATCTACAGCATAATTTTTTATCCCAACAACATTTCTAGAGCCATCAGTATCTGCTGCATCAGAACCCCAAAAATTTCTTTGCTCGTTACCTGGAGACAAAGATTGACCAAAGGTTTGCACAACCATATCAAAATCAAATGTTTCCATTCTTTTTTGATATTGTGCACTATCGATTGTTCTTACTTCGGCAATTATTCCTAATTTTTCAAGATTATCTTTAAATGGGAAAACTATTCTCTCAAAAGCAGGTGATCGTAATAAGATTTCAAATTCAAAAGGCTCTTTTGTACTAGCGTGTATAAGCTTACCATCAACTAATTCCCATCCAGATTCTTCTAAAAGTTTTGAAGCTTCTTGCAATTGCATCCTCATATAACCAGAACCATCTGTAACTGGATTTATATATTCCTCTGTAAATATTTCTTTTGGTAGTACATCAAAATACGGATTTAAATAATTTAATTCTTCTTTTGAAGGAAGACCAGAGGAAGCAAGTTCTGAATTCTCAAAAAAGCTATCCGTTCTTTTATATGCATCAAAGAATAAATTTTTATTAGACCACTCAAAATCAAAAGCATAAGCAAGAGCCTTTCTTACTCTTCTATCTTTAAATTTATCTTTTCTTATATTAAATGCAAAACCTTGCATACCTTGTGGATTTTCATGACTTATTAATTCTTTTTTAATTAAGCCTTCATTCACAGCGTTTATATCATACGCAGTTGCCCATTCTTTTGATGAATTTTCTGAGAAGAAATCAATCTCACCAGATTTAAAAGCTTCTCTTTCAATACCTCTGTCTTTGTAATAATCATATCTAATTGTGCCGAAGTTATCTTTACCAATTTTAATTGGTATTGATGCACCAAAACCCCAATAATTTTGATCTAGTTCGTAAGTAATCGATCTTCCACTATCAAATGATTTAATTTTGTATGGACCACTTCCAATTGGTATTTCCAGAGATGTTTCTTCAAAGTTTTTATTTTCCCAGTAATGTTTCGGTAATACAGGTAATTGACCAACAATTAATACTAATTCTTTATTCGTGTTTGTTGTAAAATTAAATCTAACTTTATTTTCTTGTTCTTTAATTACCTCTTTTACATCTCCATAGTAGTATTTATAAAATGGATGACCTTTTTCCATTAGAGTATTAAATGTCCAAACAACATCGTCAGCTGTAATTTTCTTCCCATCATGCCAATACGCTTCGTTTCTTAATGTAAATGAAACCCAAGATCTATCATCTGGCCATTCAATCGTTTCTGCCAATAATCCGTATTCTGTAAATGCTTCATCACTTGATCCTGTTGTTAATGTTTCATACAATCCTCCAATTCCAGCTGCCGAGGTACCTTTTAAAATAAATGGATTGAAACTATCATAGGTTCCAATGGCACTTCTTACTATTGACCCACCTTTGATTGAGTTTGGATTAATGTATTCAACGTTTTCAAATTCTTTTGAGTATTTTGGCTCACCATGCATTGCAATTGCATGTGATATATTAGTATTTGCTTGTGCCTTAAATTGAAAAATTAAAGTAAATGTAAAGATCAAAGTGAGTATTTTCATACTTGTAATATATGTCTATTTATTAAAAATTAAAATAAATTTTAGTTTATTAATTTAATTATTTCATCATGAAGAGAGCTTGTACCTGATGCAACTAAACTGCCATCTGAGTCTAAAGATATATCTTGTCCAAACTTATCCGTAATTACTCCGCCAGCTCCTTCAATTACATTTACAAGAGCCATATAATCATGCACTTTTAATGTATCTTCTAAAACAATATCAATTAGACCTGAGGCTAACATTCCATACATGTAACAATCACCACCAAGTCTATAGTATCGGGATTTTTCTTTTAGTAATTCTAATCCTTTTCTGATTTGAGGTTCATTAAAATATAATCCAGATGTAAAAAGATAGGCATCTTTAATTTGATTAATTGTACTAGTTTGAACATTTTTTCCATTACATTTTGTCTTTTGATTTTTTATTCCCATCCATCGCTCATTATGTGCAGGGCAATTAATAATTCCTAAAACTGGTTTTTTATTATGAAGTAATGCAATTAAATTACCAAAATCTTTATGTCCAGCTATATAACTTCTTGTTCCATCTATGGGATCTAATACCCATAAAAATTCAGAGTCTATTTTTTCACTTTCATACTCTTCACCCAAAATTCCATGATCAGGATATTCTTTTCTTATTCTCTCTCTTAATACTTGTTCTGTTTCTTTATCTGCTAAAGTTACAGGACTTTCATCATCTTTAATTTCTATTTCAATTTTGTTTCTAAAATAATGCATCGAAGTTTTAGATGCATCATCGGCTAAAGAGTTTGCAAATTTTGAAAACTCTTCTGTATCTAAGATCATTACTTTAGTTTACGGAAGGGGTGCTGGATTATCTGAGTGTTCTCTTAGGAAATAAACTAAGTCTGCTCTATCTTTTACTTTTTTCAAACCTGCAAAGTTCATTTTTGTACCTTTTATATATTTTTTTGGTTTATATAAAAATTCTGCTAATTCTTCATATCCCCATTCTCCACCGTATTCAGCTAAAGCTTTAGAGTATGCAAAACCTTCAACATTTGCTTTTGGTCTATTTATGATGTTCCATAAGTGAGGGCCTACTTTATTTGCACTACCTTTCTCATAGTTATGACATGTTGCACATTTTTTGAATAATTTTTCCCCATTCTCGAGAGAAGCACTTGCTAGTAACATTGAAATTGGTTCAATTACTTCCTCTTTTTTTTCTACTACTCCTACACCAGTAGAATCTTCAGGAACGTCTATTTTATAAGCTGTTTCTATTTTTTCATCATGATCAATATCAATGACTAAATCTCCAAAATGCCCAATTAGGGTAACAATTAAGACTGCTAATATAATAGATGCTAAAATTTTATTAACTTCAAGCCCAGACATGTATAAGTACATATACAGATTTTTTAGAAGAAAGAATATATTTGTCGTGAGTATGAAATTTAAATTCTCTTGCCTAATTGTCGCATAAATTATGAAAAATGTTGTAATTATACCTTCACGAATGGCTTCCACTAGACTGCCGGGTAAACCATTAATGGCTATAGATGGTATTCCAATGATACAAAGAGTATGGCAACGAGCAATTGAGTCAAATATTGGAGAAGTGTTTGTTGCTTGCTCAGAAATTGAAGTGCATGATTTAATCGTAAGTAATGGTGGCAATGCTATTATGACAGATCCAAATCTCCCCTCTGGAACTGATAGAGTTCATTCCGCTTTTTTAAAGATAAATAATAATCAAGATATTGACATAATAATTAATCTACAAGGTGATATGCCTCTTATAAATCCGGACCATATTCTTAAAGTCATTGATCCAATAAAAAAAAATTTTACTATTGGCACACTTGCAACAAACTTAAATGATAATGAATTAAATAATCCCAATGTAACAAAAGTTGAAGTTGATTTTAAAAAAAATGAAATAGCGCAGGCGTTAAGTTTTTATAGAGAAGTTACGATAGAAAATAAAAACTTATACCATCATGTTGGTATCTACAGTTATACTCCAGATTCAATAAATACATTTATCAATCTTCCTAAATCAAAAAATGAAATAGATCTAAGTTTAGAACAAATGAGAGCTATGGACTCTAATATTCCAATTGGAGTTACATATGTTCCTGAAGTTCCAATAAGTGTAGATACAAAAGAGGATTTAATAAATATTGAAACTAATATAAGAGAGCAAAATGATTAAAGTTGACAGTTTTTCATTTCAAGGTGTAGGTGGTGCTTATAGTGAACAAGCAGGAAAAAATATTTTTCCAAACGCAACAAGTATGCCGTGTGCAACTTTTGAAGATATGTTTGAACATGTTAGATCAGGAAAATCAGAAGCAGCTATGGTTCCAATAGAAAACTCTCTTGCTGGAAGAGTAGCGGATACTCAAAGATTGATACCCGACTCCGATTTAAAAATAACTTATGAATATTTTCATGAAGTAAATCATAACTTACTTGGAATTAGAGGTGCGAAAATCTCAGATATCAAAAGAATAAGAAGTCATGAACAGGGAATTGCTCAATGTCGAAACAAAATTTTAAAATTAGATAAGCAAATGATTGTTGAAGCTGATACAGCTGGATCTGCTAAATTAATTTCAGAGTTAAATAATATCGAAGATGCAGCTATAGCATCTGAACTTGCTGCTAATATATATGATCTTGATATATTAGAAAAAAATTTCCAAGATACCCAAAATAATGTAACCCGATTTCTTGTTATGCAAAAAAATTTATTAGATATAAATCCAGAAACAAATGATATTCTTACAACATTAGTATTTACAGTTAGAAGTATTCCAGCGGTTTTATATAAATGTCTTGGTGGATTTGCTAGTAATGGTGTTAATATAACTAAGCTTGAGAGTTATATTCACCCACAGGGTTTTGATGTAGCACAATTTTATGTAGATTTTGAGGGACATCCTGAAAATACATCTGTAAAATTAGCATTAGAAGAGATGAAATTTTTTTGTAAAAAGATAGAAATCCTTGGGGTATATGAGAAATCTTCATTCAGGAAAAAATAGTATTTTTGAAAAGTCTATTTATATTTTATTTACATTAATGTTATATTGCTACAGGGAGGATTGAGGGCAAATAAATTGCTAATCCAGTCAGATCTGAAAAGAAGCAGCTGTAACAATCTTGTTTGGGTCTCAATTCCTTCCATTGATTATAATGACAGAAGAAAAAAAATATAAAGTTTTAGCTAGAAAATACAGACCTCAAAAATTTGAAGATTTAATTGGTCAAGAATTATTAGTAAAAATTCTATCAAACGCTATCAATAATGACCGTTTAGCTCACGCATATATTCTAACAGGTGTCAGAGGTGTTGGAAAAACCACCACTGCTAGACTTATAGCTATGAGTATTAATTGTAAGAATAGAGATAAAAAAAATTGTGAACCATGTGGAAATTGTGATTCATGCAAATCAACAACTTCAGACAGCAATCTTGATGTTATTGAGATTGATGCAGCTTCTAATACTGGCGTTGATGACATTAGAGAAATAATTGATAATGTAAAATATAAACCTGTTATCAGTGATTATAAAATATTTATAATTGATGAAGTTCATATGCTTTCAAAAAGTGCATTCAATGCGCTGCTTAAAACTTTAGAGGAACCACCAGAACATGTTAAGTTTATTTTTGCCACAACAGAAATTAAAAAAGTACCAATAACTGTTTTATCAAGGTGTCAGAGATTTGATTTACATAGAATAGAAAATAAAATTTTATCAGATCATTTATTAAAAATTTCTAAACTAGAAAATATTGATATTGATTTAGACGCTATTTCGTTAATTGTTAGGTCGGCAGATGGATCTGTAAGAGATGGTCTTAGTCTATTAGATCAAGCAATAACTAGCCCAAATGAAAAAATTGACTCGCAAACCGTAATAAGCATGCTGGGATTAGCTGATAGAGAAAAAATATTTAACTTAGTTGAAATTATTTTAGAAGGAGATGCGCTTGGTGCAATGAACAAGTATAAAGAATTGTATGAATTAGGAGCAGATATAGCAATGATATTTGATGAACTATTAAACGTAGTACACTTCCTTGTTCAAATAAAAATAGCACCAGATTTAAAAGATGACATTTATATTCCTGAATTTGAAAGAAATAAGGGAGCTGAATTGTCATCAAAAATGACATTAAATAATTTGAATATTATATGGCAAATTTTATTCAAAGGTTATCAAGAACTGCAAAATAGTTCTCATTTATATCAACATGGTGAAATGATTATTTTAAGAATTATTTACTTACACGATGGCCCAAGTCCTGAAGATCTAATTAAAAAATTGGACAAGGAAGTAGTCGAAAAAGAACCATTAAAAAAAAATCTTGCACTGCAAAATGAAACTAATGAAAGTAGCAAAGTACTAAACTTTAAAGAAAATAAAAAAGAAATTTTACCAAAAGAAAATTTAGATATAAAACATGTTCAAGACTTCAGACATTTTGTCGATATGTTTTTTAAAAATAGAGAAGGATTACTTCATACTAAGCTATACAATGATGTGAAATTAGTCTCTTTTAAAGATGGAGAAGTTACCTTAAATACTTCTAAAATTAATGACACTGCTTTCAATAGAACAGTTGCAAAATTAATCTCTAAATGGACAGGAAGAATATGGCAGATACATTCATCTACAAGTAATCTTGGAAAAAGTTTACATGATGAGGATATTATTAATCAACAAAAAGAAATTGAAATAATGAAAAATCATCCAGAAGTTAAAAAAATATTAAATGAATTTCCTGAAAGTAAAATTCACGCTATTACAGAACTAGGTGAAATAAATGATAATGAGACAGATATAAATCAACCAAAGATCAAAAAGGAGAAATAATGGTTAATTTAGGTAATATGATGAAGCAAGCTCAACAGTTGCAAAAGAAAATGGCTGAAGCACAGAATAAATTAAATGATATTGAAGTTGAAGGTACTTCTGGAGGAGGTCTAATTAAAGTAACAGCTACAGCAAAAGGTATTTACAAAAGAATTTCAATTGATGATAGCTTGATTAAACAAGATGAGAAAGAAATACTTGAAGATCTGATTGTAGCAGCAATAAATGATGCTAAAGAAAAAGGAGAAGCTGCAGCCCAAGAAGAAATGAAAAATCTCACAGGTGGCCTACCATTACCTCCAGGAATGAAACTTCCTTTTTAAAGATGGAGCAATCCCCAATAGATAAATTAATAAACGATATTTCAAAACTTCCAGGATTAGGAAGAAGATCGGCGCAAAGAATTGCTCTTTTTTTATTAAAAAATAAAGATAAAAATTTATCTCCTTTAATTGAGAGTTTAAACTTATCTTATAATAAAATTATTGAGTGTTCAGGATGTGGAAATATAGACATGGTAAATCCATGCAATATTTGTGCAAATCCTAAAAGAGATAAAGCAACAATTTGTGTCGTGGAGGATGTGTCAGATTTGTGGACATTAGAAAAAGTAGGATTTTATCGTGGGCTTTATAATGTTTTAGGCGGTTCATTATCAGCGATTCAAGGTATAGGAACTGATGAATTGAAAATAGAAAATCTACTAAAGAGAATTGAAACAAACAATGTCAAAGAAATTATTCTTGCCTTAAGCACAACTATGGAAGGACAAACAACATCTTTTGTTATTGCAGATAAACTAGAAAAATTTAAAGATTTAAATGTAACAAGACTTGCACAAGGAATCCCTATGGGTGGAGAAGTACACTACTTAGATGAAAATACATTAAATACAGCATTCCAATCTAGAAAAAAAATTACATAAATAAAAATGGATAAATTACTTTACGTACCAAATCCACTATTACGCCAAAAAGCAGATAAAATTCAGTCTGTTGGAATTAAGGAAAAAGAAATTGCCAAAAATATGATGCAAATAATGATAAAAGCACCAGGCGTAGGTTTAGCAGCAAATCAAATTGGAATTCTAAAACAAATTGTGACTATATTTTTTGTAGATCAAGAGACTAAAAAAGAAACACAATACACATTGTTTAACCCAAATATTGTTTCATACTCTCAAGAAAAAATTATTATGGAAGAGGGTTGTTTATCTCTTCCTGAACAATTTGCAGATATTGAAAGACCTCAAAATATAGTAGTCGAGTATTTAGATGAAAATAACAAACAAATAACAAAAGAAGTTAGTGGAGTGGAATCAAGAATTTTACAACATGAAATTGATCATCTTTCTGGAAAGTTATTTGTAGATTATCTTTCTTCATTAAAAAGGAATATAATGATTAAAAAAGTACAAAAATTTTTAAAAAATAAAAGATAATGAAAGATAAAAAAATAATTTTTATGGGTTCGCCTAAAATAGCATCTGACTATCTTGAGGCTTTAATTAAAAGTAATTTCATAATTTCCGCGGTATTTTCACAACCCCCAAAAAAGAAATCTAGAGGAATGAAAATAATTGAATCTGAAGTCCATCAAATTGCAAATAAAAATAAAATAGAAGTTTTTTGTCCAAATATATTTGATAAAGATACTATTGAGACAGTGAAAAAATTAAATCCTGATTTAATTATTGTCATGGCATATGGTAAAATATTGCCAAAAGATATTTTAGATTTACCTCCATTTGGTTGTATCAATATCCATGTTTCTTTGTTGCCTAGATGGAGGGGTGCAGCCCCAATAGAGCATTCTCTAATGAATGGTGATAAAGAGACTGGTATATCAATAATACAGCTAATCGAAAAATTAGATGCTGGACCAATTATTAATCAAAAAAAAGTAGATATAGAAGATGATTGCAATAAAAATGAATTAAGTCAAAAATTAACAGAGGTTGGAATCAAATTATTAGTGGAAACTATTCCTTTTATATTTGATAAAAAAATTTCTTATTCTGATCAGAATGATAATGATGCAACATATGCAAATAAAATTTCTTCACTAAACAGAAAAATTAATTTTAATAAATCTGTAAATGAAGTTTTAAATCTTATAAGAGCACATTCACCTAAACCTGGTGCTTGGTTTACTATACAAAATGAAAGAATTAAAATCATTAAAGCAAGAAAATCAAACTCTAACGGTAATGCATCGACAATACTTAACGAGACATTTGATATTGGGTGCAATGATGGAAGTATTGAACCACTCATTTTACAAAGAGAAGGCAAAAATGCTATTTCTAAAGATGATTTTCTTCGGGGATATAGTTTTAAGGTTAATGAAGTAATAAATGCCTAACTACAAAATAACATTAGAGTATGATGGAACTAATTATGTTGGTTGGGATAAAAAATTATGCTGTAGATGGATTAATTGAAAGTCTAATTAATGCCAGTGATAGAGAAGAGTTAATTACAATAACCAAAGCTCTAGATCGTGTTCTTCTATGGAATTATTATGTTATTCCACAATGGCATATTTCCTCATATAGAGTTCTATATTGGGATTTTTTTGATCAACCAAAAATAAAACCAAAATATTCTTTAGGCTTCGATACATGGTGGATTAATCAGAATAAATTTGAAATAATCCAATCAAATAGAACATCAAACTAATTATTAAAGTTTATTAGAAATAATATAAAATAGCACAATATGGGTGCTTATTTAATAAAAAGACTTCTTTTAATTATTCCAACTCTTTTTGGAATAATGATTATTAATTTTGCAATCATTCAAATTGTTCCAGGAGGCCCAGTAGAACAAATGATTGCACAAATGACTGGTACAGCTGTTGAGTCAACAGCTCGATTTTCTGGGGGTGGCGAGGGTGAAACTTTAGAGTTTAATCGAGATAATGCTACATCAGTTAATGATAGTAAATATAGAGGAGCACAAGGCCTCGATCCAGATGTTATAAAAGAAATCGAAAAGATGTATGGAATGGACAAACCAGCCCATGAACGATTTGTTAAAATGCTTAGAGATTATCTAACATTTGATTTTGGTGAAAGTTTTTTTAGAGATCAAAAAGTTACTTCTATTGTTTTAGATAAAATGCCAGTTTCAATATCACTTGGTTTATGGACAACTTTATTAGTGTATTTAATCTCCATACCTCTAGGTATTAGAAAAGCAATAAAAGATGGATCAAAATTCGATATTGTATCAAGTTCTATTGTAACAATAGGTTATGCAATTCCAAATTTTTTATTTGCTGTAATATTAATTGTATTTTTTGCTGGTGGAAGATTTTATGATATTTTTCCCTTACGCGGTTTATTTTCTGAAAATTTTGATGAATTAACTTTGTTTCAAAAAATAATAGATTACTTTTGGCATTTAGCACTGCCTTTAACTGCTATGCTTGTAAGCGGGTTTGCTGGCTTGACTTTTTTAACAAAAAATTCATTTCTTGATCAAGTAAATCAACAATATGTAATTACAGCACGGTCTAAAGGTTTAACTGAAAGAAAGGTTCTTTATGGTCATGTGTTTAGAAATGCAATGTTAATAGTAATTG
>CACNCX010000035.1 GCA_902619045.1 uncultured Alphaproteobacteria bacterium
AAAATGAAATTATTATTTCTGATACAACATATAATTTAGTTAAAAATCAAATAAACTGCGAAGAGTATGAAGAAATAACTCCTAAAGGTTTTGTAAGACCTGTTAAAACTTACAAGGTAATTGATTTTAAAAATAAGAAAAATAGCAAAACAAAAAAATCATATTCGAAAAAAGGTAACCACGTGGATATTCAAATATTTGATAGTTCTGATATGAAAGCTGCAATGAAAGAATTGAAAAAATTACAAGAAGATTTTAGTAAAGAAATTGACGAAGAGTAGGGGATTTATTCTATTTTAAAAAATTTATTATTGCATTCTTAATATCATTAACAAGATTTTTATTTTCATCTTTAGTTAATTGACTTTCATTTTTTTTCTTATCAAGTTTTAACTTTCTTTGTGCTAAAATATTTGCAACATAATCATACACATTAGGATTTTTAGAAAATATATCTTTTATTATATCCCTGCTTACTTTTATAACTATGCAAGGAGTTTCAGCTATAACATTAGCAGATCTTGGTTCACCAGTTAGAAGACTTCCTTCACCAACAAAGTCCCCAACACCAAGTTTAGCTAAAAATACTTTATCTTTATTTTCATTATCTAAGTAAACAGATACTACCCCGTCATTTATAACGTATAGAGAATCACCAGAATCATTTTGTTTAATAATGTAATCGTCTTTTTCAAAATGGAGTCTTTCTGCATTTTCAGCAATCTCATCTAAATCTTCAGAATTTAATGACATAAAAATAGGAATTTTTTGGAGTAGGACCCTATTTTTTACTGACTCATTATAAGGATTAAATTCACTAACCTGTCTTTTTTCAAAATCCTCTCGACTTCTGTGCGTGTCAAGAGCATGTAGACCTGTATCTTCTTCAAGTTTTCCATAAAGTTTTCCAGCAGACATTTGAACACCTGCATGTCTTAAAGTTTTATGTATTTCCATCATCACACTATCTTGCATCGAATTTTTTAAAATCCTTTTTGTGCAATCAAAAGCAACTACAAATTCTAATCCAAACTCATTAGCACCTATAAAACGAACCCACTGTAAATTTAATTGCTCTCTACCATCAACAGGTTTCGCTTTTTTAAGAGCATTATAGAGTAACTTAGAGATATTTTCTGGGTCATGAGATGGATGAAAATATAATTTATTAAAAATATGAAATCCTTCACTCATTTTTTCTTTATCTTGTTTGCTCCAATTAGTTAAAATTGAATCTGCAACGATTTCATTTGGAATGATTACTTCGGTATTTTGAAATGTCCTTATTCTTGTACTTCTCCAGGTAATGTTTTCTACATAACCTGTTTTATCATCAACCGTAATCCAGTCATTTATTGCAAATGGTCTTTCAATATTTACAAAAATTCCTTTAATTAAATCTGATAAACTTGACTGCAGGGAAAGAGCAATGGCAGCAAAAACTATACCACCTGCAGCAAGAATACTTGTAAGTTCTAAATTAAAAACAAAAGATAAAACTAAAAATGCAGGTATCGCAAATAATAAAAACTGAAAAAGAAATGTTATTATCTCAGGTATTGTTGTTCCTGATTTATCATTTAGTGATAATACTTCGTATTTATAAAACATCATTATGAATATTGATGGAATAAAATATAAAGTTATCAGTAAGATTTTATCTGTAACGTTACTTATAGTTTCATTAATAAACAAAAATTCTTTTTGAATAACTATATCATAGGAAAAATTTACCATTAGATATGATAAAATGGGAAGTATAATGATAGTAAATAGTACTCGTGTAAATTTCTTTAATTTGTTAAGCTGTATTACGGAGCCAATAATAAATACAGAAATGAGTATATATAAAGAATTTAAAGTAACCGCATTATTATAAATTAATAGAATAGATAAAATACATAACAAGCTTATTAAAATTATACTAATCTTAGACAGTAGGTAAAAAATGTTAATTTTCATTTTGTAATTTTTGCTATAAAGAATTTATATAAAAATGAATTCATTTTCAAAGTATTTATTCGAACACTTACATTTTGGTTTAGAAGAGAAGGATTTTACATTAATTGAAAAAATTATATTCTTTCTTATTGTATTGAACTGTGTTTTTGTTGTTATTGAGTCAGAAAAATTGATTTATGAGCAATATTATCAACTCTTTGACTCAGCAAAACTTTTTTTTGGTATAGTATTTCTAATTGAGTATATTTGTAGATTAATTGCAGTAGATCAAATTGACAAATTTAAAGGTTTTAAAGGTAAGTTTAAGTATATTTTTACATTACCTGCTCTAATTGATGCAATTGCACTTATCCCATTATTTTTAATAGGTATAAATGAAGGTTTTTTAGTAAGATTATTAAGAGCTATAAGAATATTTAGTATTTTAAGATTTGGACGTTTTAGTGAGTCAGTAGATTTTATACTTCATGCAATATATGACAGGAGACACGAATTAATTTTTTCATTACTACTTACTCTAAGTTTGATGTTATTGTCTGCTACTTTACTTTATGTTGTAGAGGGAGATTTGCAACCTGAAGCTTTTGGATCAATCCCAAGAGCTTTATGGGTAAGTTCTGCAGCCTTACTATCAACAGGTTATGGTGATTATACACCTATTACATTTTTAGGTAGATTTGCAGCAGTATGCACTGCATTGTTTGGAATTGGAGCAGTTGCTTTACCAGCTGGTATATTAGCAAGTGCTTTTACAGATAGAAAAAATAAAGATTAATTAATAACCTGATTTGTAAAATTTTCTAAATTTTTATTCATTTCTTCATCTGGTAGATGAAAACTTTTAATTGTCTCTTTCCAATCTAGTTTTGAATAGTCATCATATTTGTTAACAAAATATTCATTTTCTTTTAAATTAATTCCATTATCTTTTTCTTTCAATGAAAATAAGAGAAATACCCAAGATCGTGGTTCCAACTCTTTAATTTTTTGAGCTTGAGTTATACAAACATCATAATCCTTTTTACAAAAATAACCTAAGACAAGATCTCTATATCTGTTATCTGATGTTTTTTGACCGGCAGGTATAGGATCTAATTCAAGTGCTTTATGAAGTAATTCTAATCCTTGATCAATTTTTTTATTTCTTACTAATATTTCACCGTAAACTGCAAGTACTCTTGGATCATTTGGATTCATAGAGTAGGCAATCTTTCCGTGTTCTTCTGATTCCTCATATTTTTTTTGCATTAAGGAAATAGCTGAGCTAATTCTTCTTACTTCATAATCGTTCTCATCATGCTCTAAACTTTTCTCAATATGATGAAAAATCATTTTCATCATTTTATCATTATCTTCATAATATTGTTTACCTAGGCCACCACCAATTGTACAAGCTTTAAGGGAGTGTGCTCTTGCATTTGTTTCATCTTGTTCGATAGCTTTATCAAAGTGAAATAAAGCCTTATCATTATGTTCTTTTGCTGATGATTGTCTAAGCCAATGATATCTTCCAATAACTAAATTTTCATATGAATTTAAATTATCAGTAGGTTTTCTTTTTATATTTTGTAAATTTGTAAGTTCTATATTACCTAATAATTCTTTTGATATCTTTTGAACAATTTCATCTTGAATATCAAAAATGTCTTCAAGAACTCTATCATATCGATCTCCCCATATAATGGAACCATCTTTTGCATTAGTTAAATCTACTGCTACTCTTAATCTATTACCAGCTGATCTAATATTTCCACCAACTAAAAAGTCTATTTTATGTTTTTTTGCAAATGTAAGTGCGTCTTCATTACTTTTATCATGATCGTCACATGTTTTTTTTGATACAACATCAAATTCTTTCATTCTGGAAAACTCTATAATTAAATCACCTGTAATAGCCTCTACCAAAAATTCACTATCATCATTTTTACTCACATTCTTAAATGTAAGTATTGCTATTTTTGGTTGTGAAGAATTTCGTGAAATAGTTAAATTATCATCTTTTTTATTATTTTCATCTTCATTCTTTTCCTCATTTACTTCTTCAGAGAAAAAATCATCTTCATCAATTTTTAAACCTTTTACTTTGAAAACTTCGAACTCATCGCTTATATTTTTTAGTTTTCTCGTACCATCAGCTTCTATTGAATAATCAATTCTTTTATCAACTTGATCTTTGACAATTTTTGAAACAAGAATTTTACCTGGCTCACTTTGACTTTCTAGTCTTGCAGCAATATTGACTCCTGAGCCCATAATATTATTATTTTCTACAATCACATCATCAACATGAATACCAACTCTCCAGTTTAATTGTAACTTAGTTAAAGAATGTTCATTTCTTTCATATAATTTATCCTGGAATTCAATAGCAGCTTTTACGCACTGTACAGGACTTGGGAATTCAGCAACAACAGAGTCACCAGCAGTTGAAAAAATTTTACCACCAAATTTAGCTATAACTTCATCAATTATTTTTCTGCATTCGTTAAGGTTGGTGAGTGTAAGCTCTTCTCTCTCCTCCATGTGTTTACTAAAATTTACACAGTCGGTAGCAAGAATTGTTGCTAATTTTCTTTCAGAATTCATATGTTTTTTTTAACTAAATTTTTTTTAAAATACCAGCCAAATTTGGTAACTATTGTCACAGAATCTTAAAAAACAAATATATATATTTAAACAATTTTTATAGGAGGCTTTTATGGTTGAGAGTTTTAATGGAATTTTTTATTTGATTTTATACATAATTAACATTGCGTTAGCTGGTTATTACTCATTTACATTTTTATTTAATAAAGAAAAAGAATTTGCAAAATATAACACTGACTCAAGTGCTGCACCTGCAGCGAATTTTGGAATTTTTTGGGTTACTGCTTTTTTCTTTGTTGGTCTTTATATTTTATTTACTGGACCTGAAGGTACTTGGCCTTTCTTTATAATTAACGTTATTGTCTTTGCAATGGCAACTGTCTACAATTTTTGTTTTCATTTTAAAATAGCTTTCCTATTCGGAAGAGATAAGGTTAATTCGACAATAGAACAGCCAATTGTATCAGCAGTAGTTCTAGTATTAAACTTAATTATAATTTATGGTTTATCTGATAAAATTTATCTATAATAATTTTAAAAGGAGAAATTATGGTTGAAAATTTTGGAGGTACTTTAAATCTAGTTTTATTTTTACTTAATTTATTAGGTATATCTTACTATGGTTTCCTAACTGTATTTTCACCAAATTCACTTGTTACAAGATATGATTTAGGAGAAAAAGCTTTGCCAATTGTAAGAATCATAGGGACATTTATTGTGCCAATAGTAATAATTGGAATTTGGATATTATTTAGAGAAAATGGACCTCAATCTTGCTGGATATTTTTTGTAAACGGATTTTTACTTTCTTTTGCTCAAGTGATTTTAAGTTGGGCCCAAAGATTAAAATTTATAGACCCGGATGCAAAAAGTGATGTCGCTGATGAAGTAATAGGGCATGTATTTTTATTTGTATCAATATATCTTATTTATAATATGTCAGATATAATTTATATGTAACTAAAAGCTGGGATTCAATTCCCAGCTTTTATCAATTTAAAGAAAATTCTTTTACTTTATTAAATGCAAAATGATCCGCAGCATGTTTTTTTGCATATAAAACTTCTTCCACAATACCTTCTTCATTAATCATTATATCTGTTACTGCAGTATTAAAATATCCTCCAAGAGGAATGGGCATGAAACCTCTTATTAAGGCCGGAAAGATAGAGAATGTTTTATAAATTCCTGCCAAAAATAACTTAAACCAACTTCGCTCTATTGAATATTTTTGAAAATATTTAAATTCTTCATCTGCTAAAACTGTAAATGGAATGGGGCCGTGCTTCTTCATATTGGATTTCAAAAGATTAACATTTGAATGAAAAATTCCTACGTGGGTGAAATTTGGACCAAATTCATTAAATCTTTTATTAAACTCAAGTAGTCTTAAATTACAAAAAGTGCATCCAGCAACTCTATAAAAAGTCAATAAAACTTTTTTGCCTTTAGTATCTGATAAATTAAATTGATTACCATCATGTCGGGGTAGGGTAATTTCTTCTAATTTATCTCCTTTTTTTATTTTCATACATAATCATAATACTATAAAAATAGTAAGTTAATATTAAATTTTAATGACAATAATAATTATACTAAAGTTCATACATTATCTTGCAATAGTTTTTTCAGGCGGTGTTTTGGTTGGCGGTGGCGTAATACAGTCTGTTTATGCTAAAGCAAATCAAATTCCTGATTTAAATACAGCAAAGATATTAAAATTACTTGGTTACATAGGTTTGATATCTCTTATTATCTTATGGATATCAGGAATTATTCTTTCAATTAATTTATATGGAGGCTTTATTATTAATAGTGCATTTACAATCAAATTAATTGCTGCAGGTTTTCTTTTAGGCCTATCTGCTTATGTAAATTTTCACGTTTTTAATTGCTCTAAAAATAATTTACCACCTAACAAATCTATAATGAAAATAGCTACAATGAGTGGAAGAGGGCTGTTAGTAATAGTTTTAATTGCAGCAGCAATTGCATTTTATTAATTTATAATTTTTTTGCTGCACTAGTTTCTTTTATATTTGTTAGCTTTGTATATCTATCTATCATTTGCGTTGTCTTATGACCGCTTTGAGCCATAATTTCATGAGTAGGTACTCCATTCATTCTAGCTTGAGTAATCGAACCTATTCTTAAGCTGTGACCAGAAATTTTATCACAATTTTCTATACCTGCGTCCTCAGCTCTTTTCTTTAAAATTAAAACAAAACTTGTGTCAGTCAAACTTACTTTTTGATTCTTATTATTAAGAATATATTTTTCTATATTATTAGCTTTGTTAATTTTATAAAAGAGTGGACCTGAATCAATTAGCGCTACCTCTAACCAATTCTTTAACGCAGATACGGGACAATAAGGTGAATTATTTTTAGGTAAATAGATCATTCTTCCTTCACCTTTTTGATCAGTCTTAGAAAAAGGTATTAATACTTGAACACCATCTTTTTCAAAATTTAGATGTTCGTATTTCATGCCTAAAAGCTCAGATCTTCTACAAAAACTATAAAAACCAATTAAAATAAGAGCTCTATCTCTTATATTTCTAAAATCATCGTTATCATTTGGAATTTTATCAATAATTTTTTCAATATCTGCTTTTAACAACTCTCTTGCTTGACCAGATTTATTATTTTTTTCATCTCTTACAATTGCACTAATTGTTTCGGAAATATTAGGATTTTTTCTATCAAATTGAAATCCGTTAACTCTATATTTATATGTAATAGATGCTAAGATTCTTTGTATAGTGGAAGCTTTATAGGCAGTAGAGGAGTAGGGGTTGTTATTTACATTTTCTCTACCTGGTATGTTGCTCGATCCTTTGAGTATTTTCGCTTCTGGATCTTCATGTAGCCAGTCCATATAATTGGCTGTTAATGCGTAAGCACTATCTAGATCATCAACATCTAAAGGACTGCAATTGTATTTATTTTCGCAATAATCTATAAACTTTAACCAATCTCCTTGATATTTATCCTGAGTATTTTTAGCTTTGGATTTTTCCTTTAGCTTACTTACGTTTTCATTTAGTGATATTTTAACCATATTATATATTACGATAATTACAGTTATCGTAAATAATAGTCAAGTGATAAATATTATTACTATAAATCAATAATTTATAAATATTATCTAATTTAATTTCTAATATTACAAACTAGATATAGATTTTCACGTGTAATAAAATACTGTATATAGTGTATCAAATGGAACAATTACCGCAGATTTCAGCTGATTCCCAGATCTTTGTATTAACGGGTGCTGGTATAAGTAAAGAGTCTGGGATTGAAACTTTTAGAGACTCTGATGGACTTTGGAATAACCATAGGATTGAGGATGTTGCCAGTCCCGAAGGATTCTATAGAAACCCTACTCTTGTCTATGATTTTTATAATAAACGCCGAAAAGAACTAAATTCAGGAATTAAGCCAAATAGGGCTCATATTATTCTTCATGAACTAGAAAAAATATATAAAATTCATATAGTTACACAAAATATCGATAATTTACATGAGATTGGAGGGTCATCATCAATTATTCATATGCACGGTGAGCTAAATAAGGCTAGATGTATCATGAATGATAATCATGTATTTGATTGGCTAGAAGACCTTAATGAAACTCATAAATGCCCTAAATGTAACTCTCAATTAAGACCTCATATCGTTTGGTTTGGCGAAATACCAATGCAAATGGAGGAAATCCATGACTTAGCTGAACAATCTAGTTTGTTTGTCTCTATTGGGACTTCTGGTGAGGTCTACCCTGCCGCTGGGTTTGTTTCGATGTTCAAAGATATGCAAAAACCAACTGTAGAACTAAATCTAGAACCATCACGCAATCAAGATCAATTTGATTTTGCTATTCATAAGCCTGCTACGATTGCTGTGAAAGAATTTAAAGACTTACTCCTTCAGAATTTAAAAAACTAATTTACTCACACTTTTTAAACATCTTTTAACTAAATATTTTTGCTTAAACTTTTATTCATAAGAATCATTAGCAATAGTATTTTTATGTCTATTAAACGCATAGATTATAAAGAAGCTCGTGAATATTACATTAAAGGAGAAGGAGATGAGTACCCTTCCCTCTATGATGTTGCTCGAGAATTTAAATACTCCTTATCTACTTTAAGAAAAAAAGCAGCAAATGAAGGTTGGTTAAGAAAAAGAAAAGAAAGAATTAGTCTGCAAGAAACAATGGAAATGCGAAAAGAATTCATGGGTAAGGCTACTAAATTATCTAATGTGGCCTTTAACGCAATAAGTGCAGCTGAATACATAATTAGTAAAATTAAAGAAGAACAGAATGAAATTGAGAATGGAAAAAAAGCATTTGATGTAAACATAGCATCAAAGCAAATATGGTCTCTAAATCAGGCAATGAGTCTTGTTGAAAAAGCACAATTAACTCTCGATGAAATTGAAAATGGAAATATGTCTCCAATGAGTGATATTGGGTTTATTTAGAATTTTTAAGCAATGAATTTTTTAATTCTTCTATTTTATATTTCAATATTCCATTTTTTTTCTATTACATTCATTAGATCTGTTTCTGAAGTATGTAATACACCATCACTTTGCGATAGTTTTTTTAAATTAGATATTGCTTCTTTTCTCATATCATTATCAGTTATTGAATTTAAAGTCTCATCCAATGCACGATCATAATCATGGGAGTAATCATGCCTTAAATCATTGTAAAGTTCATTTACCTTTTCATAATTTAAGCCATAATCTTTCATTATAATTTCAAGAATTTCATGCTCTGGTCTTGAGTATTCGTCATCAGCAACACACATTATTGCGTACAATCTACATAGCATTTCTTTTGAATTTATTTTGTATTCCATTTAGCTTCTAATAAAACCAGATTTTATAGCTTGTATTGGTTCACTGCAATAGAATTCACCTTTATCTTTAGAAATTTTTACTTGATCATAATAAGAATCAAAAGGGAGAAAATATTTTTTTCCTCTTTTTGATATATTGCATTTTATCATTGGGTATAATTTAGGCATCTCTATTTTTTTTAATTTAATATCTAAATATTTAGCTTGCTTTTTTGCCTCTTCGTCAATTTGATTTCTAAAACAGAAATATTTTTGAATATTGTAATCTTGAAAATTATTTTTACAATATTTATAGCTAGCAGCAGAACCATGCAATTGATGTATATGTTTAGAGTAAATTTTTTTTGAAACAGACCAATATTTTGCTTGAATTATTCTCACAGTATTATTTTTAATACAAATTAAATCTCTTCCTAGATCCTTATAGCCTTTTCTGATACCATTATTGTAGACGTCCCAATTCCCTTTTGTTTCAAAATAAAATTGTAAATATCTCTCATATTTTAAACCTATCTCTCTTTTTGTTAATTTTCTTTTTTGATAAACATTCAAAGCCTTTAACTCGCCCTCTTCTTTACTTAATTTTTTATAATTATTAGCACCTATGTATTTAATTACAGGATCTCGAAGTTTTTGGTTGGAAATTGTATTCAATCTAAACTTGATTTTTGCCATATTTCATAATTAAATATATTTTATTTATGTCCTACACAAGAGCTTGTAACGTTTGTGGTCAAAGAATAAGTTTAAGGCAGATGTCAGATGGACATTGGGTAGCTTTTGATGTCAATACGCAAACACCTCATGCACATCATAAAAAATCCTCTCAACAAAATAATGATACTTATTATTCAAAAAAAACATCAAATAAATTTGAATGGTCTGGAGATAATGACGATATTTTAGAGGATTTATATAATGAAGGAAAAAGTATAGACTATTTAGCAAGCTATTTTAAAGTTTCTAAAAAATATATTGAAAATAGACTTGATAAGCTTGGTCTACTCAAAACAATAAATAATACTAGTCAAACAACAGGAGAATTATGGACAGATGATGAAGAAGAATTTCTTGTAATATCTAAAGCCAATGGTGTTTCAAATTATGAAATTGCTAAAGAATTATCTCGAACAGAAAAAGCTGTAGAAAGAAAATATTCTAAAATACCAAGTTATAGAAGAGATCAAATACTATCTTCAAATAACCAATCTAACAATCATACAAAATTAAATGTTTATGATAAATCTATGATTGCAAAATATGTTTATAAGGCACTTGAAAATCAAAGAGCAATTAAAATTAATTATGAAACAGAAAATGATAGAATTAAAAGTGAGAGAACAATCTACCCATTAAAAGTTCATAAATATGGAGATAAAAAATATATAGAAGCTTTCTGTAAATTGAGAGATGAAAATAGAATGTTTAGAATATCTAACATAACTAAACTTGACTATTTACAAACTGAATTTGCAGGAAATATGTATAAATCAACCATGACATATAAGCCGTATGAAAACACTAAACAAACTTACGATAGTAGTTATAACTCTTATAAAACAACAAGTAATACTCAGACTTATAATCAACTAAATCGTGTAAGTTCAGAACCAAGTTTTATTGAAAAATATTGGATACTGCTTTTATTTTTATTTATTGGTTTTTGTGCTTGGGTTTCAGATTAATTATATTTTTCTGTATTTTTACATTTTGG
>CACNCX010000036.1 GCA_902619045.1 uncultured Alphaproteobacteria bacterium
TCTTGTTTCTTCATTTGAGATAGCAAACTTAGTTTTATCTATTAATTTAAATAAAATTTTTGAATTTATTTTTATATTTATGCCAGTATTTTCTTGTTCTATAATTGGATAATCTTCTTTGGGTAGTGATGCTAAAGAAAATCTTGAACCATCTGCTCTCAAAGTGAGTAGTTTGCCATTATTTGATATAATTTCTATCGATGCTTTATCGTCAATTTTCCTTACAATATCATATAATATTTGAGAATTGATAGTAGTGGAGCCATCTTCAGAGACAGTGCAATTAATTTTTTCAATTATTGAAATATCCATATCAGTTGAAGATAAAATTAACTGATTATTTTTGGCCTCGATTAAAATATTTGCTAAAATAGGAAGAGAGTTTTTCTTATCAACTATTCCTTGAAGATGTGAAAGAGATTTAAAAAAAATTGAGCGAGATATTTTAAATTTCATACTTAAGCATATGATAAAAAGAATTAAGAATCTATAAGTCTTTTAAGTAATTCCAAATCTTCATTAAAATTTACATCGGATAGTTTAAGTTCCTCAATTTTTTTAACAGCATGCATTACTGTTGTATGATCCCTGCCGCCAAATTTCCTTCCAATTTCAGGCAAAGATCTTGATGTTATAGATTTAGCTAAGTACATTGCTATTTGTCTAGGTCTTGCAACAGATCTAGATCTTCTTGGAGAATGCATATCAGTTATTCTAATATTAAAATGTTCTGCAACTTTTTTTTGAATTTCTTCAATCGTAATTTTTTTATTTGAAGACTTTAATAAATCTTGAAGAACTAGTTGTGCAGTCTCAACTGTGATCGCGGTTCCCACCAGTGTGGCATGTGCCACTAATCTATTTAATGCACCTTCCATTTCTCTAACATTTGATATAATTCTATGTGACAAAAACTCTAAAACTTTTGGTGGAATTTCAACACCTCTTTTGTGTGCTTTTTCAATTAATATACCCAACCTTAGTTCATAAGTTGTAGGATGAATATCTGCAACCAAGCCACATCCTAGTCTTGATTTTAATCTTTCTTGTACTCCATCTAGATCAGTTGGTGTTTTATCAGCAGAAATAACTATTTGTTTATTTTGTTCAATTAAAGCATTAAAAGTGTGAAAGAATTCTTCTTGAGTATTATCTTTCCCACTTATAAATTGAACATCATCAATCATAAGAACATCTATTGATCTAAATTGCTCTTTAAATGCTGAAGTATCTTTATATCTTAATGCTCTAACAAATTGATACATAAATTTTTCAGCTGAAAGATAAATTACTTTTCTTTCTGGTTGTTTTTCTTTTATCTTCCAGCCTATCGCATGCATAAGATGAGTTTTTCCTAAACCTACCCCTCCACATAAAAATAGAGGATTAAAAGTAATTTTATTTGCTTCTGATACTCTTTGAGATGCCGCAAACGCGAGTTCATTGGGTTTTCCAACAACAAAATTTTCAAATGTAAATCTTGGATCTAAAGGTGCACCAAATTCATTTGGATATGTTGAAGATTGGTTAGATCTAAGATCCATAGTAGATTTCCAATGGTTATCATTGCTTTTAATTGTTCTTGTAGTGCCCGGAACTATTCTTCCACCCAAAGGTTTAACTACAAATTTAATAGTATCAACTTTTTCAATATAATTTTTTGCTTCTGATTTTATTTTATCTGAGTAATTGTTTACTATCCAATCTCTCAAAAATTTTGTTGGAACTGAAAATGTAATTGTATTTTCCTCTAAAGAAACTAAACTTAGATGCTTCAACCAGTTATTGAAAGCAGAATCACCAACATTTTTCTTTAGATTTTTTTTAAAGGATAACCATTTACTTTCGTCAAAAATAGTAGATGTATTATCCATTTTCCCCCAACACAATGATTTTATAACTTAATAAGTTTTACGCAAAAAATCTAAAGTCGTAAAATTTAATCACCAAATTAATTTACTTAATCAACACCCTTTAAGTATTTTTAGCAAGAAGAAAAGTGAAAAAAATAAAAAAAAAATTATTTTTTTGAAATTTGTTTTGATAAAGAGGATAACTTTCTGGATATGTATTCTTTTTTAAAAATACCTTTTTTTGAAGCTCTTGCCATTATTGAGTTGACATTGCTAAAGGATCTTTGGATATCTTCCTCATTTTTTGCTTCAACTGATGATCTAAATTTGTTTAGAGCGTTTCTAAATTTAGACAAGTATTGAGAATTAACAGTATTTTTAGTTTTGTTCTGCCTAGATCTTTTTTTAGCTGAAGCATGGTTAGCCATAGAAGTGGTATAAATTCAAAATAAATTAAGTCAATTAATATTTATTGATCAATTACTTATTATTTTGAAGTTTAGGGCAGTAAAATGTAGATCTTCCGTACTGAACAATCTTTTTAACCTCGTCATCCCCTATTTTTTTTCCTTCTTTATTATAAACTTTAAAATTAGACTGAAAATTTCCCAATGTGCCATCGGTAGACCTATAATCTCTTATACTCGAACCACCATATTTAATTGCCTTGTTTAAAATTTTTCTAGTAGACTTAATTAGTTTCATAATGAGACTAATTTGTAAATCTTTACCCAAAGTAAGTGGTGAAATTTTAGAATCAAATAAAATTTCTGATGCATAGATATTACCTATACCAGCAATTAATTTTTGATTGAGTAAAATCTGCTTTATTGGAACCTCAGATTTTGAAATTTTTTTAAATATAATTGGTGCAGTAAGATCTGGACTCAGTGCATCTATACCCAAACTCAGTATATACTTTTGTTTTTGTAGATCTTTTGTTTTTACTATATCTATAAATCCAAATTTCCTTGGATCATGATAAACAAGTATCATTTTATTAAAAAAGTACAGTACAAAATGATCATGTTTTATTCTTTTGTAGCTTTTATCGACAGTTTTTAATCTTCCTGACATTCCTAAATGTATTACTAGAGAGTAATCTTTATCTAAGTCTATGATAATGAACTTTGCTATGCGTCTTAGGTTGGATATCTTGGAGTTACGTAGTATATTAATTATATTATTAGGGATTTTAAAACGAAGTTTTAATGTATGAATTTTGACACTGGATATTTTTTGATTCAATATTACTCTAAGTCCTTTAACAGTAGTTTCAACTTCAGGTAATTCTGGCATAATGAAAAAAAATTATAATTTTGGTTATACAAAAGTAAATTCAAAACAAAAGACTAAACTTGTTCAGAATGTATTTTCAAGTGTAGCTCCAAGATACGATATAATGAATGATTTAATGAGTTTAGGTATGCATCGATTATGGAAAAAAAGATTTGTAGAGACTGTGGAGCTAAAAGAAAATGAAATTGTCTTAGATGTTGGTTCAGGTTCTGGTGATATTGCCATCGAAATTTTAAAAGAAAATTTACCAATCAGTCTCTATCTTTTAGATCTAAATAAAGAGATGTTATTAGAAGGAAGAAAAAGATTAAAAAAAGAAAAAAACATAAACTATTTTATTGGTAATGCTGAAAAATTAAATTTTGAAAATAATTTTTTTGATAAATATACTATTTCTTTCTGCTTAAGAAATGTGACAGAGTATTTATTATCTATAAAAGAGGCGTACAGAGTTCTTAAACCTGGTGGTAAATATTGTTGCTTAGAATTTAGCACACCTAGATCATCTTTAATATCAAGTTCATATAAAATTTACAAATCAAAGATTTTACCTCTGTTAGGAGAAATAGTTGCTAAAGATAAGAATGCTTATAACTATTTAAGTGAAAGTATTGATTTATTTCCATCACAAGAAGAGCTTAGCAAAAATCTACGTGATTGCGGATTTACTAAAGTTAAGACTATTAATCTATTTAATGGAATTGTAGCAATACATACTGGTTATAAACTTTAATGAATAATATTTTATTTATAATAACCGGCTCTATTGCTGCTTCCAGATGTAAAGAAATTTTTACTTTACTTCGTAACAAGGAAGTTAAAATTAGTTGTATACTAACTAAAGAGGCTAAAAAATATATAAAAATATCTGATATCAAAAAATTGCTTAAAAATAGGATATTTACAGATGAAGATGAAAAAAAAAATAAGATGCTTCATATAAATTTATCAAGAGACAATGATATGATAGTTGTATGTCCAGCTACAGCTAATTCAATTGCTAAGTTTGCTAATGGATATGGAGATAATTTATCTTCTAACACCTTACTTGCTTCTAATAAAAAAATTTTGTTTGTCCCAGCTATGAATAGTTTTATGTGGTACAATAAAATTAATCAAAAAAATGTGAGATTATTAAAAGATATTGGTCATGAGTTTATTGGCCCTAAAGTTGGAAATCTTAAATGTGGAGAATTTGGTTTAGGCAGAATTGATAACTCAAAAAATATAGTAAATAGAATTTTAAATAGACTAGAAAATGTTAATTTGTTAAAAAATAAGAAATGCCTAGTAACTGCAGGACCTACAATTGAAATGATTGATCCAGTTAGGTTTATTTCGAATCAATCTTCTGGAAAACAAGGGTATGAAATTGCTTCACAACTAGTTTTACATGGTGCAAAAGTGATCTTGATATCTGGACCAACAAATTTAGATCCTCCACCAAATTTAAAATTTGTTAAAATTAAATCTGCAGATGAAATGTATCAAAAAATTAGAAAAATTACTAAAATTGATATAGGAATTTTTACTGCTGCAGTATCTGATTTCAAAAATAAAAATATAAATAAAGCCAAGATTAAAAAAAATAAAAAATTAAATATTAGTCTTTATAAGAATATTGATATTTTAGAAAAAATTGGAAAAAGCAAAACTCAAAGGCCTAAATTTTTAGTTGGTTTTGCAGCAGAAACAGGAAGTATTGATAATGCCAAAAAAAAATTAGTTGATAAAAAATGTGATATGATGGTTTACAATAAAATTGATATTAAAAATAAAGTTTTTGGTTCAGATTATAATCGAATATCGATAATTACAAAAAACCAGATAAAAAAGTTTAAGAAAATGACAAAGGTAAATTGTGCAAAGCAAATTATAAAACAAATTTATAATTCTATATAGAATTATGAATAATTACTCTGAAGAAGAATATAAAATTTTCAGCAGGTTATTTATTTTAAAAGAATTTTCTGAAGAAAGCCTAAAAAAACTATCTAACATAAAAATTGGTATTGTGGGTATGGGGGGTATAGGATGTCCTTTAAGTCATTATTTAGTAAACTCTGGAATAAAAGAATTGTTAATAGTAGATGGAGACATTGTTGAAAAAAGTAATCTTAACAGACAAATTTTGTTTAATTTAAATGATATTGGAAAAAAAAAGGTTGATGTAGCAAAAAATAAATTACAATTAATCAATACTGAATGTAAAATTCATACTATTGATGAAAATATTAATTCTTTAAATTTAAATTCTTTAAAAGAATGTTCTATAATTGTTGATGCAACTGATGATTGGTTAAGTTCTAAATTATTAAATGAATATTGTATTAAAAAATCAATCAATTTTTTATATTCCTCAGCATCAAGACATGATTTACAAATCATTCTTTTCAATAATGAGAATAAAAATAATCATCTATGTTTAAATTGTATATTTCCTAACAAAGATGATGTTGATCTTCCAAGATGTAGCGTAGTGGGTATTTCAGGCATTTCTGCAGGGTTAGCAGGTTTGATTGCTGCTCAAAAAATAATTAATTATTATTTAAATTTAAAGGATGAAACTAATATAATGACAATTTCTGATGGAAAAAAATTAAGCATTGATAATATTGTTATTAAAAGTAAACATGATTGTTATTTAAAATCAGTTTAAGTTAATTGATAAATACATAAAAAAAGTTTAATTAAAATTATGAAACAAAATTCATTCACTTACGATCAATTAATTGATTGTGCAAAAGGTGTTCTTTTTGGAAAAGGGAATGCTCAACTTCCAATGCCCCCTATGTTAATGTTTGATAGAATTACTTCAATAAATGAGATTGGTGGGGAATTTTCTAAAGGTGAGGTTATTGCAGAATTAGATATTAAAGAAGACTTATGGTTTTTTGAATGTCATTTTAAAGATGATCCAGTAATGCCAGGTTGTTTAGGTTTAGATGCTATGTGGCAGTTACTTGGTTTTTATTTAGGGTGGCTTGGCCAACCAGGAAAAGGTAGGGCTTTAGGAGTTGGTGAAGTCAAGTTTACCGGTCAGGTTTTACAAAAAGTAAAAAAAGTATCTTACCATATATCTCTTAAAAGACTTATACTAAGAAAATTGATTTTAGGAGTTGGAGATGGTGTTTTAAAAGCTGATGGTGAAACAATTTATGAAGCTAAAGATATGAAAGTCGGTTTATTTTCACCTGAGAAATAAGTAATGAATAGAGTAGTAATAACAGGTTTAGGTATAGTATCATGCATTGGCAATAATCAACCGGATGTTATAGACAGTCTTAAAAATTTGAAATCTGGCATAACAAGTGCCAAAGAATATGAGGAGTTTTCTTTTAGAAGTCTTGTGCACGGTAAACCAAATATAGATATTAGTAACGAAATAGATAGAAGATTACTAAGGTTTATGGGTGATGGTGCTGCCTATAACTATATCGCGATGAAAGATGCTATTGAGGACTCAGGACTGGAGGATAGTGATATTTCTAATGAGATGACTGGTATAATTGTTGGTTCAGGTGGTCCATCTACACAAAATTTATTTAGGTCTTCTGAAATTGGAAAAAATTCGGGTTCAAAAAAAATTGGTCCATTTATGGTGCCAAGAGCAATGTCTAGTACAAATTCTGCAACTCTCGCGACTCCTTTTAAAATTAAAGGAGTTAACTATTCAATTACCTCTGCATGTTCTACAAGTTCACATTGTATTGGTAATGCGTACGAACTAATTCAGATGGGAAAACAAAATATTGTTTTTGCTGGAGGTGGTGAAGAGCTCCATTGGACTTTGTCAATTTTATTTGATGCAATGGGTGCTTTGTCCTCAAAATATAATTCTACTCCTAACAAATCTTCAAGGGCATATGATGCAGATAGAGATGGTTTTGTAATTGCTGGTGGGGGTGGCACTTTAGTACTTGAAGAATTAGAACATGCAAAAGCTAGAGGTGCTAAAATATATGGGGAGATAACAGGATATGGAGCAACCTCAGATGGATACGATATGGTACAGCCTTCTGGAGAAGGTGCAGAAAGATGCATGAAGCAAGCATTAAAAAATGTTGATGGTAAAATTGATTATATAAATACACATGGAACAAGTACTCCAATAGGAGATGTAAAAGAATTGGAAGCAATCAAAAATGTTTTTGACTCAAATATTCCTAAACTGAGCTCAACAAAATCTTTGACTGGTCATTCTTTAGGGGCAACTGGTGTGCATGAAGCAATTTATAGTCTATTGATGATGAAAAATAGTTTTATTAGTGGTTCTGCTAATATCGAAAATCTCGATGATAGTGCCAAAGATTGTAATATTCTTTTAAAAACTGAAAATGACGTTGAAATTGAGCATGTTATGACGAATAGTTTTGGTTTTGGTGGTACAAATGCAACATTAGTATTTTCAAAATATCATGCTTAGAAATAAAAAAGGTTTAGTATTTGGTGTTGCAAATAATCATTCAATTGCATGGGGAATAGCAAAACAACTAGCTAAAAATGGTGCTGAAATAGCCATTGGTTATCAAAATGAAATATTATTGAAGAGGGTCAAACCACTTTCTAAAGAAATTAATTCAAAAATATTAATAGAATGTGATTTTAATAATGATGATTCAATAAACAAATCTGTAGAAATTATAAAAAAAGAATGGGGCACAATTGATTTTATAATTCATGCTGTTGCATTTGCAGATAAGTCAGAGTTAAATGGTAGATATGTTGATACTACGAAGGATAATTTTATTAATTGTTTGGAAATATCATGTTTTTCTTTAACTAGTCTTGCAAGAAATTTTGAACCTATAATGAATGATGGAGGGAGTATTCTCACCCTTACTTTTTATGGGTCAAATAAAGTAATACCAAATTACAATTTAATGGGAATTGCAAAAGCTGCTTTAGAAACAAGTGTAAAATACTTGAGTGTGGATTTAGGCACAAAAAATATTCGTGTTAATGCAATCTCAGCAGGACCTATGAGAACAATTGCTGGAGCAGCAATAAATAATGCTAGGGAGGTGTTTAAATTTACAGAAGAACATTCAGCATTGAAACGGAATGCACAACTAGATGAAATTGGTAAATCTGCTTTATACTTTGTTAGTGACTTATCTTCTGCAGTTACTGGTGAAGTACATTATGTTGACTGTGGTTACAATATTATTGGAATGCCAAATACGTTCTAAAATTTTCCCAATAAATCTAAAGGATTATCAACAAAAATACTGTCAACACCTATGGAGAAAATATCATTAGCGCTAGATAAATTTATATTTTTATCTGAATAAACAGTTATTGCTATATTGGATTCTTTAATTTTTTTTATAATATCAGCTGTAACAAGATCTATATTTAATCCACAAATTTTTAAATCATGATTAGTTGATATACTAATCAAATCATCAATATTATATTCTTTAAAATCATCTAATAAAAAACTACGTATAGATTGAGGGTAAAGTTTTGAAATTTCTAGAATAGAAATCATATCAAATGAAGAGAAAAAAAAATCTATTTTATTAATATTTTTTATAATTTTATATATTTGATAAACATTTTCTTTTTCAAACTTTTTATTGGGTTTTAATTCGATATTTAAATTACCATTATAATTAGTACACAAACTAAGAATATCTTCTAACTTTGGAACAAAAATATTTGTATTTTCTTTATAAAAAAATTTTCCCGCATCAAGTTTTTTTATGTTCTCATAATCGTAATCAATTGCAAGCCCACTTCCATTAGTAGTTCTATCAAGTGTGTCATCATGTAATAAAATTGGAACTCTGTCTTTAGAAATCTTAACATCTATTTCTACAAAACTTAAACCTAAATCGAATGCCTTTAAGATAGATTCTAAAGTGTTTTCTGGACACAGATCTTTTACACCTCTGTGCCCAATTAATTTAGGTAATTTAAGCGTTTTCTTCTGCGTCAACTGCTTTCATAGAAAGTTTTATTTTTCCTCTTGAGTCGATATCCAATACTTTTACTTTAACAATATCTCCTTCACTAATAACGTCTTCAACTTTCTCTACTCTTTCATTTTTTAATTGACTAATATGAACAAGACCATCTGTAGATCCCATGAAATTAACAAAAGCACCAAAGTCCATTATCTTTATAACTTTACCATCATAAATTTTACCAATCTCTGGCTCTTCGACAATACCTTTAATCCATTCTAATGCATCATTTCCAGATTTTTGATCTACAGCTGCAATACTCACTAAACCTTCATCGTTGATTTCAATTTTAGCTCCAGTTGTTTCAGATATTTCTCTAATAACTGCTCCTCCTTTACCAATAACTTCTCTAATTTTATCTTTGTTTATTTGTAGATTAGTTATTGTTGGCGCGTATTGGGAAATCGATTGATTAGGTTTATCAATTGCTTTAGCCATTTCACCAAGTATATGGAAGCGTCCATCTTTAGCTTGCGCTAATGCTTCTTCCATAATTTCAGCCGTGATACTAGTTATTTTAATATCCATTTGTAATGAAGTTATACCTTCAGAAGTTCCTGCAACTTTAAAATCCATATCACCAAGATGATCTTCATCACCAAGTATGTCTGATAATATTACATATTTATCATTTTCTTTAATTAAGCCCATCGCAATACCTGCTACTGGTCTTTCTAAGGGCACTCCTGCATCCATTAAAGACATTGAGGTACCACAAACAGTTGCCATAGAGCTAGATCCATTAGATTCTGTAATTTCAGATACTACTCTATAAGTGTAAGGAAACTTTTCTTTTGAAGGTAACATTGGGTGAATAGCTCTCCATGCTAATTTTCCATGTCCTATTTCTCTTCTACTGGTAGAACCTATTCTTCCAACTTCTCCAACAGAGTAAGGTGGAAAATTGTAATGCAACATAAAATTCTCTGTATATTCACCATCAATTGCATCTATTCTTTGCTCATCTTGACCAGTTCCTAAGGTTGAAACTACAAGAGCTTGTGTTTCTCCTCTTGTAAATAATGCAGACCCGTGAGTTCTTTCTAAAACACCAGTTTCACACACAATTGGACGTACTGTTTTTGTATCTCTTCCATCAATTCTATTACCAGTATTAATTAATTCTCCTCTAACTATATCTTTTTCTACATTTTTTATTGCATCTGAAACCAATACTGGTGAGAGTGTTTCACTTACAAATTTTTCAGAAATTTCATTTCTTAGTGAAGATAATTTTTCTGATCTTTTTTGTTTTTCTGTTATTTTATACGCATCTATAAAATCTTTACCAAAGTCTTCGTTGATCTTAGATGGAAGATTTTTAATTTCTTCATCTTTTTCTTTAAGTTCCCAAGGTTCTTTTGCCGCTTTTTTAGCTAAGGAAATTATTGCTTCAATCACTGTTTTATAATTTTCTTGACCAAGAACTACTGCATCTAGCATTTCTTTTTCCGAAAGCTCGTGAGCTTCAGACTCGATCATTAGTACACCTTCCTTAGTCCCTGCCAATACTAATTCTAGTTTAGAATTTGATAATTGACTCTTACTCGGGTTAACAACAAACTCATCGTCTATAAAACCAATCTTAATTGCTCCTAGTGGGCCTAAAAATGGCAAACCAGATAAAGTTAATGCAGCACTTGCTGCTACCATTGCTACAACATCTGAGTCATTTTCTTGATCATGTGATAATACAGTACAAGTAACTTGTGTCTCATTTTTAAAATCTTTATGAAATAAAGGTCTAACTGGCCTATCAATTAATCTAGAAACTAATGTTTCTTTTTCAGTTGGTCTAGCCTCTCTTTTAAAAAAACCACCAGGTATTTTTCCTACAGAATAATATTTTTCTTGATAATTTACTGTTAAGGGGAAAAAATCCATATCAGGATTTGCTTCTTTTGCAGCAACT
>CACNCX010000037.1 GCA_902619045.1 uncultured Alphaproteobacteria bacterium
CAATAATAAACTGGATAAACGAAGACGATCTTAAGAAATATATCTTAACATACCAAGATGCGGGTTTTGAACATGGGGGTGACGGAGCTCTCTTTGTTTATTTAAGAAAAAAAAAGTTTTAAATTCTTTCTAACTTAAATACCCTTTTTTTGAAATGAATTTCATATGGAAGTAAATCATCTTTAACTAAAAATTCAATTTTTTTTAAATCATTTCTTTTATGGTCAGCCCAAATATTCACATAATCTTCAATTTCTAAAATTATATTTCCATCCTCACTTTCGTTTTGTTTAAGTGTGTAAATTCTTCTCCCATCAATTGTTTTTGCCTCATTTTCTCCATTTAAAATATTTATAAAAGAGGTAATTGGGTCAAAATATAAATATAAGTCTTCTAGATCTACTCTGGCTATTTCTTCTTCTATAGGCTCCTGTTTTAATTCAATTAAATAATCATCAAAAGACATTTTAACTATTTTTGTTTTCTTCTTCGTTTTCCAAAACTGTTTATAATTCTGGGTCTTAAATATGTTGTTTTCAATAACCCCAGTTGAAAGATAGCTTCCTTCAAATTTATATAAAGGTGAAAAAATGCCAGAATTTTTCAAATTAATTTCTGTTTGATAAATATTATCATTAATATTTAATGACCAACTAAAATTACCAATTTTTATTCCTGTTGTGCTGACTTTATATTCTGCACTAAAATTATTTGCATAGGATGTGTTAATTACAAATATAATAAAAAATACTAGAAATCTATTCAAACACAACCTCGTAAACATCAAGTTTTCTTTTTGTAAATTTCTGATCAGGTGAATTTATTTTTAACACCTTATATTCATTCTCTAAATAATTTATATCTGAGCGACTCCCAATTAAAGTAAAATTTTTGTTTATATTTTTGTTAAGAGGAGACACTATTTTAAAGTGGTTTGTTATTTCATCTCCTTCTTTATGTGGCATATAGAAATTAATATCCTTATCTCTTAATTCAAAATTAAGGCTTGAAAATAAAAGCCGATCTGAAACCACTATATTTTTAACGACACCATCTGAAGAACCACTGTAAATTTTTAGAGCATAATCATTTATACCACTTATTCGGTCAAAAATTTTATACGGATAGCTCATTCCAATCATTACAAAAAGAATTAAGCAGACAATAAAATTAAACATGTAATTAGCTATCTTTAAAAAAGAATTATTAATTCTAATATATAAAAGAGCAAATAAAGAAATTAAAGCTGGAGCAGCCCAATTTGCATTAGCTCTGACAATAATAGCTTCTACTAAAACAATTAAAATTATAGGCATAGAAAATATTAGAAAAATTTTTTGAATATAGTTCCATTTATTAAATCCAAATATCCCACCCAAAACCATAAACGGGCCTAACATTAAAACTTGAATTAACAAAAATTCTAAACCTCTAATGAGATCTATTTCAATATTTCCAAAATTTGCATTATCCGAAGTATGCTGAAGTGTTATCCAGTCATTATTAAAGTTCCAAATAATATTTGGTACGATAATTACAAATACACATAAAAAGGTAAGACAAAAACCAAATAAATTATCCAAAAAAATTTTTCTAAATCTTTTATCAAATAAAATTAAAACAAATAAACAAATCACAAAATATATAGCTGCGTATTTTGATAAAAAACCTAACCCTAGAAAAATACCTAATAATATGAAATTTTTTAAACCTTGTTTACTATTGATCTTAATTAATTCATTAAGTGAAAGTGTCCAAAATAATAATAAAAAAAGATCAGTACTAATTATAAAAGATGAAAAAGAAACAGCAGGTATAAATAAAAAAATTAAACAACCTGTAAATGAATCTTTTTTATTTAGTCCAGAGTTGAGTAAAAGATCATAAATACTCCAGGCAATCAAAAAATACACAAACGATGGAAGAAGTTTTAATGAAACAAAACTACTACCTAATATTTCCGTATAAACTCTTATTATCCAAGACAAAAAAGGAGGCTTTGAAAAATAACCAAAGTCAATATCTTTTGACCATAACCAATACTGTGCTTCATCACCAAACAAATTAAAGGTAGTAAAATTTAAGGCACCAATTTTTAATAAAAATAAAAAAATAAATGATGGCAATAAAATTTTATTTAACATAATATTTTTTATACAATTCAAATAAAATTATATTTAAAATTACAATAAAAAAACCAGCAAAAAAAATGTCACTTAAAAAATGACCGCCAGCCATTATTCTAATTAAACCAAATACAAAACCAGCAAAAAAGCTTGCATAGAGGAAAATTATATTTTTTGTGATTAAATATAGAATTATAATTGAAAAGCCCACAGAAGCATCGCCTGAAACAAAAGAGCAATTTGTTTCGCAAGCGTTGCTTATTTCAAACCATGGCGAAAAAGTTTCTTTTCCACCTAATTGTAAAATATCATTTGGTCTAGCCCTCCCCCATAAATTTTTAAGTATCAGGTTTACAAAAATTAACACTCCAATAATTTGAGAACCCCACAACAAAACTATTTCCTTGATAGAAAATTTATAATTAAAAAAAATTTTATCAATTTTAGTGAAACGCCCAACTATTGGTAAAATTAAAATATATATAAGTATTAATGGTAATAAAATATCTCGAAAAAATATTGAGATTAAATCAAAACTTTGTAAAGCAAACTGTTGTGATCCATAATAAAACAAACCTGAAATATACAAATCTATGGATGGACCTGAAGTAATAAACACACAACTAATTACCAAAAATAATACATAATTATAAATCTCTGAATTGTCTTCAGGTAACAAATTTGAAAATTTATATTGGGCATATTTCTTTTCTAAGATTGTGTTTATAATTTTGAAAGATATAAGTGCTAATATAGCACCGGCAACAATGTCAGTAAAAAAGTGAGCACCAACTACAACTCTACTCAAAGCAATAACAGACGCTAAAAAATAAAAAAAATATTTTAGTTTTGGAAAAGTGGTTACAAGAATAAAACAAATTATAAATATAGTTGATGAATGGCCTGAGGGAAAGGAATGAAAATTTGAGTCGAAAGTAAAAAAATTAAAACCAAAAGAGTCCTCAAAATTTGTGTGATTGGGTCTTGGTCTACCAACAATATGCTTCAGAACCTGAGTTACAACCCCAACAACCAGAATATAAAAAAAAGACGATACAAAAAAATTACTTATATTTTTTTGTTTTTCAATTTTTATAAATTCTAATCTGTAGTTTAAATAAACAACACCAAATCCAATAACAGAAATAGCAAAATACCAAGATGAGCTCCCGAGCCTTGTTATGTCTACAAAAAATTCTTTTAAATAAACACTATTAAGACTTTTATTAAAATCTTTAAAATAATTATACAGCCCTAGATCTAAATTGAATGATATGAAAACATTTAAAGATATTATTAAAAGAACAATTAGCTCAATTCTTATATTTTTAAAAAGACTCATTTTATAATTTTTAAAAAATTAAATGAGCTTTACAATATAAACTTCGATAAGTCCTGACTTTTAATAAGTTCTCCTAAGCTATTTTCAACGTATTCCTTATTAATTATTATTTCTGTAGGGCCTATATCTGAGGCTGTATAACTAACCTCTTCAAGTAGTTTTTCCATTACAGTATGTAGCCTTCTAGCGCCTATATTTTCTACGTTCTGATTTATCTCTGTAGAGAGAGAAGCGATGGTATCAATTCCATCTTCTTCAAATTTCAAATCGACCTTCTCTGTTCCCAGAAGTCCTTGATACTGCTTAATCAAACTGTTTTGTGTTTCAGTAAGAATAAGTTTAAAATCTTTTTTACTAAGACTATCAAGCTCTACTCTAATTGGTAATCTACCTTGAAGTTCAGGAAGCATATCTGATGGTTTTGACAAATGAAATGCACCCGATGCAATGAACAAAATATAATCGGTTTTTACAACACCATATTTAGTGGTTACTGCAGTTCCCTCAATAAGCGGTAATAAGTCTCTTTGAACACCTTCTCTTGATACATCCGCACCACTTCTATCAGCTCTAGAAGTAATTTTATCTATTTCATCTATAAAAACGATACCATTTTGCTCTACATCATCCAATGCTCTTGAGTTTATTTTATCTTTATCTAAAAGTTTATCAGTTTCTTCATTTAACAAATATGCATGAGAATCTTTGACACTCATTTTTTTCATTTTCTTTTGATTACCAAAACCTTTTCCAAACACATCGCCTAAATTAATCATACCCATTTGAGAACCAGGCATACCAGGTATGTCCATAGTTGGTAAATTTAAATTTGCATTAGCTGAAACTGGAATTTCAACCTCATTGTCATTTAGTTCACCTGATCTTAGTTTTTTCCTAAAATTATCTCGCGTAGCAGGTGTTGAGCTTTTAGAAACCAAAACATCTAAAATTCTCTCTTCTGCATTTTTTTCTGCCTTTGCCTTCACCTCTTGACCCATTTGTATTTTTGTTTTTGTAATACTTATTTCAACTAGATCTCTTATTATTTGCTCAACATCTCTTCCAACATATCCAACTTCTGTAAACTTAGTCGCCTCAACCTTAACAAAAGGTGCGTTTGCTAACCTAGCAAGTCTTCGTGAGATTTCAGTTTTACCACAACCAGTTGGACCAACCATTAAAATATTTTTTGGTACAATTTCCTCTTTTAAAGAATCATCAAGTTGTTTTCTTCTCCATCTATTTCTTAATGCAACTGCAACAGCTTTTTTTGCATTGTTCTGACCAATGATAAATTTATCTAATTCAGAAACAATTTCTCTTGGGCTAAAACTTGATTCCATATTTAAAGCTCAATAGTTTCTGAAATAATATTATGGTTTGTATAAATACAAATGTCTGCAGCTATATTAAGTGATTCTAAAGCAATTTCTTTTGCATTCATTTTTGTATTTTTCATTAATGCTTTAGCAGCACTATTTGCGTATGGACCCCCAGAACCTATTGCAAGTATTCCGTCATCAGACTCAATTACATCACCAGTACCAGATAACAATAAGCTCACATCCTTATCAGCTACGATCATCATTGCTTCTAATCTTCTCAGATACCTATCCGTTCTCCAATCTTTAGCTAATTCAACACAAGCTCTTTTAAGTTGGTTTTTATATTGATCTAGTTTTCCCTCTAATCTTTCAAATAAAGCAAATGCATCTGCAGTAGATCCTGCAAATCCAGAAATAACAGTTTCATCAGCACCAAGTCTTCTAATTTTTTTTACATTTGATTTCATTACGGTATTACCCAGACTGGCCTGACCATCACCCGCAATAACGACAAGATTATCTTTTCTAATTCCTACAATAGTTGTTGATTTAATAATGTTTTTTTCCATTAATTCATAAGATGGCTATTTAATTATTTTTATCAAGTAATTTACCTAGAATAAATCATATTTCACTGATATTAGGCAAAAATGCGAAAAGGTAAAGTTGAGAGAAACACCAAAGAAACCAAGATAAGTTGTGAAATTAACTTAGATGGTGTTGGACAATCTAATATTTCGACACAAATTGGTTTTTTTGATCATATGTTGGAATTATTATCTCATCACAGTTTGATAGACATAGATTTAAAATGTGAAGGAGACACAAATGTTGATCTTCACCATTCTGTTGAAGATACAGCTTACGCAATTGCTTTAGCTATAAACAAAGCACTAGATGATAAAAAAGGTATCAATAGATATGGCTTTTCATATGTTCCGATGGATGAATGCTTATCGAGATGTGTTATTGATTTAAGTGGAAGGCCTGAACTTGTTTGGAATGTTAGTCTTGGTTTAAAAAAAATTGGTGAAATGGATACAGAGTTATTCCATGAATTTTTTAAAGCCTTTTCAAATGAATCTAAATGTAATTTACATATTGAAAACCTATACGGAAAAAACAATCACCATATCATTGAATCATGCTTCAAGGCTTTTGCCAAAAGTTTAAGATTTGCGGTCGAAATTGATAACAGAAGAAAAGATAACATACCATCATCAAAAGGTACTCTATAATTTTTAATGAAAAAAATCATTATTGTCGATTATGGCTCAGGCAATGTTTTGTCTGCTCAAAAATCTTTTGTTAAGATAGCGAAAGACAACAATATTGAAGCTGATGTTTTAATTTCAAAAAAACTAAATGATGTAAAAGATTCAACCCATTTAGTATTACCAGGCCAAGGAGCTTTCTCTACATGCATGAATGGTTTAAAAAAAACTGATGGTTTGATAGATGAGCTTTCTGAATTTGCATTAATAAAAAAGAAACCATTTTTAGGTATTTGTGTTGGTATGCAAATGTTAGCTAATGTAAGTGAAGAAAACGGATATCATGAAGGCCTTGGTTGGATAGATGGTCAAATTAAATTATTACCTGAAGATAATTTAAAACTTCCTCATATGGGTTGGAACTTGGTAATGCCAACAAATTCAAAATATAATAATTTAATCTCAACTAAAAATGACTATTACTTCGTTCATTCTTATTATTTCGAATGTGCTGATAAAGACAATATTTTGGCAGAAACTCAGTACGGAACAAATTTTGCTTCAATAGTTGGTAAAGAAAATATATACGGCGTCCAGTTTCATCCTGAAAAAAGTTCCTCCCAAGGATTAAACTTACTAAAAGAATTTATTAGAGTATGAACATGTCTACACAACTAAAAGAAAAAATTAATATTTCAGTCGACAGCATTGAAACACTTACTGATGTAGATTTAGCAGATCTTTGTAATATTACAGAACAAGCAATAAAAGCTGGAGGTGGTTTTGGTTGGTTAAGAGTTCCCACAAGAGATATTTTAATAGATTACTGGACTAAAAGAACTAATGATAAATATATTAAACTTATTGTTGGTAGATTAAACGGTGTTATAGCCGGCACCCTTCAACTTGCATATGAAGCACCCAATATTGAATCTAGAAAAAATATCGCACGTATAAGAAGAGAGTTTGTTGCTCCATGGGCAAGGGGTTATGGTTTGGCTAAAACAATGATTGATCACACTGAACAAATTGCCAAAGAAGATAATATTAAATCATTGCAGTTAGCTGTAAGAGAAACACAAGATGCAGCAATAAAACTATTTACAGGTAAAAATTATATAAAGTGGGGTGAAAACCCATACTATGCTTATATTAACGGAAGTTTTATTAAAGGTTACTATTACTATAAAAATCTGTAGTGCAAATTATACCAGCCATCGATTTAAAAGATAATAAATGTGTTAGACTTTCTAAAGGTAAAGATAACACTAGTGTTGTTTACAATGAAGACCCAGAAAAACAAGCTATCTACTTTGAACAAATTGGTTGTAAAAAACTTCATTTGGTTGATCTAGATGCTGCTTTTGGTAGACCAAATGTTAATTTTGAAACAATAAAGAAAATTAGAAAATCAATCTCAATACCAATACAATTAGGAGGCGGAGTTCGAAGTTTAGATTTAGCCAAAAAATATTTTGAAGTTGGAATAAATAATTTGATTATTGGATCAATGTCTGTTGAAAAGCCAAATGAAGTTATAATTTTATCAAATATTTACGTGGATAAAGTATATATATCATTAGATATTCTTGAAGATAACATAATGATAAAAGGGTGGAATAAAGATTCAGGAAAAAAATTACAAGACATTCTTGATATTTATACTAACTCAAAAATTAAAGGATATGTAATTACGGATATTCAAAATGATGGAATGTTAAAAGGTTTAAATTTAAATTTTGTTAGTAATTTTATAAAAAAAATAAACTTAATTAAAAAATTTAATAAAAAAATTATAATTGCAGGCGGTTTAACAGATTACTCCGATCTAATAAATTTAAAAAAGCTAAACACAAAAAATATTGAAGGAATAATTTCAGGTAAATCTTTTTATGAAGGAAAGATCGATCTATTAGAAGCGCAAAAAATTCTAAACTAAAATGGTAAAAACAAGAATTATCCCATGCTTGGACGTTAAAGATGGAAGGGTTGTAAAGGGTATCAATTTTTTAAATTTAATTGATGCAGGAGATCCTGTTGAACAAGCAAAACACTATTCTAATAATGGGGCTGATGAAATATGTTTTTTAGATATTAGTGCATCATTAGAAAATAGAGATACTATGATCAATGTAGTTAAAAAAACTGCAAACGAGGTTTTTATCCCCCTTACAGTTGGCGGTGGAATTTCATCAATAGAAAATATACAAGCCTTACTTAAAGCTGGCGCTGACAAAGTTTCTATAAATTCTGCAGCAATTAAAAATCCCAATATTATTAAAAAGGCTTCTGAATATTTTGGAAACCAATGCATTGTTGTGGCTGTTGATGCGAAAAAACATAATGATGATTGGTTTGTTTATTCTCATGGCGGAACTAAGAAAACTGATTTACTCGCTTTAAGCTGGATAGAAAAGGCTCAAGAACTAGGAGCTGGGGAAATTCTTTTAACATCAATGGACAAGGATGGCACAAAATCTGGCTTTGATAATGAACTATTGGGCAAAGTATCAGAATTTATAAAGATACCAGTTATAGCTAGTGGGGGAGTTGGAACTCTAGATCATTTCTATGATGGCGTAGTTAAAGGTAAGGCTGACGCATTATTAGCGGCCTCAGTCTTTCATTTTAATGAAATTAGCATTAAAGAAGTAAAGGAATACTTAAAAGGTAAAAATATAAGCATTAGAGATTAAATTTTATGAAAATTGAAGACTTAAATGAAATCATAAATAATAGAGTACAAACAAGAAAAAAAAATTCGTATACCAATAAGTTATTAAAGTTAGGGCCAAAAAAAATAGCTCAAAAATTTGGAGAGGAATCCTCAGAATTAATTATAGATTTTTTAAAAGGATCAAAAAAAAGAACAATAGAAGAGGCGGTTGATGTAATTTATCATCTTCTTGTTTTGTTAAAATCAAAAAAAATTACCATTAATGAGATTCATAAAGAGCTTGATAAAAGAAAATAAATAAAATGTATGATGAAAACAATATTTTCGCAAAAATACTAAGAAAAGAAATACCTTGCGATAAAGTTCACGAAGACGAGTTTAGCTTATTTTTTAATGATATTAATCCCCAAGCAAAAATACATGTTTTAGGCATACCAAAATTCCCCTGTACTACCTTCTCTGATTTTTTAAAGAATGCAGATAATAAAAATATAACATCTTTTTTTAAGAGTGTTCAGCTAGTAATAAATAATTTAAATATTGAAAACAAAGGTTATAGGTTGATAACAAACTCAGGAGAGGATGGTGGACAAGAGGTTCCACATTTTCATATTCATATTTTAGCAGGAGAAAAAATCGGAAGCTTAAGATAGTTTATTATTTTTCTCTTATAATTACATAGTTAACAATTTCACTAACACCTTTTATGTTTTTAAGAGCAACTATCATTTCATCTAATAGATCAGGACGCGCCGAAATTCCCGCTATATAAATTTTACCGTTAATAGTTTCAAAATTAAATGTAATTGCTTTGATTCCTACAGTTTTAGCCGCCACAGCTCTTGCTTGTGTATTAATCCATAAATCACTAGCATAATCTTTTAGTGTTGCTCTATTCCCAATTTCTATTTCATTTATGATTTCTTTAACCCCCTCAACTTCCCAAACCAACCTTACCGCATCAATTCTAATTTCCTGATTATCAACAAGACCTGTTAATAAAATTCTACCCTCTAATACACTTGTGTTTATATTTACAAAAAGATTGTTTCCTGCATTTAAGAATTTAGCTGCAATATTAACTTTAATGGTTGCATCATCTACTACAGTACCAAGAGATCTTTCTCCCTCAGCAACTACCATTGCACCGCCCCCACCTGTAGCAAGCACACCTGCAGGTGAGCATCCATAATTAATAGACGCAAAAATTAAAAACATTGGAACAAATAAAATTTCAATTATTTTCTTAATTTTAACAACCATTTGTAAATTTTGTTTTTATTAATTTTTGTAAATTTATGTACTATTTCGACGATGTCGGTCAAAGAAAATTTTGTAGCCATCTTTTTTATTTCTTTACTATACAAATCAATGTTGTCAAAATCTTGATTTTTTGATGTTTGCCTATCAATAACAGCAACGAACTCTCCTTTAATATTTTCTTTATCTTCTAGTATTTTATTTTTCACATTGCTTGGGGTTCCTCTAAAAACAAATTCATTTACCTTTGTAAGTTCTTTACATATTGATATTCTTCTTTCAGGGATGATATTTTCTAGGCACTCTAGAAAAAGAATCAATTTATGACTTGAGACAAAAAATACAGAAGTCCTCTTTTCTTGAAAAATACTCTTAACGAGATCCTCTATCTTTTTTTTAGATTTTGGAACAAAACCAAAAAAAGCAAATTCAGATATTGGTAATCCAGATAATTGCAAACTCGATAAAATTGAAGAGGGGCCAGGTACAGAGGTTACCCTGATATTATTTGAAATACAATATTGCACTAAATTATATCCAGGATCTGAAATAAGTGGAGATCCTGCATCAGAAATAAGGACACAAATTTTATTTTTTAACAATCCCTTAATCTGATCTATAATTTTGTGTTCATTATAATCGTGTAAAGCAATTAATTTCTTTTTAATGCCTAATTTATTTAGTAGTTTAAGTGAA
>CACNCX010000038.1 GCA_902619045.1 uncultured Alphaproteobacteria bacterium
TGAAGTGTGGATGTCTTTAGATGAATACCTTTTTTTTGCTGTTTTTGATTTCAAAATAAAATTTTCAAATGCACAGACATGAAGATGATTATATTTTAGAGCAAATGCTCCATTTGGTAGTTGATGATTTAAATCTGTTCTCACCCAATCAATCAATGGCATAAAATTGTAACAAATATTTTTAATCTTATTCTTTCCTAAATTTATCAATGACTCTTTGTATTGATTTATGTAATATTTATATCTCCCTGACCTCTTTTTTATGTCATTATGGACAGGAAGACTTTCAACAACACTCCAGGTTAAATTTTTATTGTTATTAATTTTGAAACTTTCAATAAATTTCTTTCTTTTCTTGATTTCGAATTCAGACCATTTTTCACCATATTTTACTTGTGCTAGTGATGATACGATTCCTTCAACGCCTATCTGTCGAATTTGATCTAATTTTGAAGGATCATTATCACCAAACCATCTAAATGAGTACAGCATGAGACAATAGTATAATCAATATAATTATAAATAAATACTTTATTTTATTTTTGTTGATTTAAGTTCTAAATCTGAATAAGTTAAAAAAAATTTAAGGAGGAATAATGAAAAAATTTATAATATTTTTAACTTCTTTTTTTGCTTTACTAGTATCGCCTGTTTTTGCAGGTGGCCATGGTGTTACTAAAGTAGCTCTAGTCCCTGGTGGCCCACACCCTTATTTTGCTGCGTGGGAACAAGCAGGTTTAGATGCTGTAGAAGACTTTGGTTTAGGAAAAGCAGATTACAGAGTTCCTGCAGAGTGGGATCTAAGTCAACAAAACGAGTTAATTGAAAGTTTAGTTGGTCAAGGTTACAATGCAGTACTTGTATTTCCTGGTGATGCAGTTGGTACAAATAAAATTTTAGGTGAACTAGATGATGCTGGTATACCAACAGCTGCTTTAGCAGGATGTGTTGAACAACCAACTCAAGCAAAATTTTGTTTTGGAACTGACACTGGTCACTCAGCTTATCTTGGTACAAAAGAATTAATTAAAGCTTTAGGTGGCAAAGGAAAAATTGCCCACTTTACTGGTTTCTTAGTTGATCCAAATACAACTCTAAGAATCAATGCTGTTGAACAAGCTGTTTCAGAAGCAGGTGGTGGAGTAGAAATTATTCAAGTTATTGCTGATATTGATGCTTATGAACCAGCTGATGAAAAAATTAATGCTTTCATGGCGGCTCAAGGAAGTGAAGTAGATGGTATTGTTACTACTGCTTGGGTTCCTGCTGTTGTAGCAGCACAAGCTTTAACTAATATGGGCGATAAAAGAATTAAAATGGTTGGTATTGATCATGACGAAGTAGTTTTAAAAGCTATTAAAGATGGTTATGTTCATGGAACTATGCTTCAAAACCCATATGGTCAAGGTTACATTGGTTCATATGTAATGGACAAAGTTAGACAAGGTTGTGAGTTCAAAGCTGATGCACCTTGGAAATCAACTGCACAAACTGATCAATTTATTGATTCAGGTACTGTATTTGTTGATATTAGCGATGTTGATACATACGTTATGGCTATGAGAGGAATTTCTCTAGAAATTTTAGAAACTTTTGATAGCACATATCTAAACTGTCCAAGTTAAAATAATATGGGGGCATTAAGCCCCCTTTTTTTATGAATAATAAAATTCCTAATTTTGTAAAAACTAATCAGTTTGGTTTACTTATATTGGTAATTGTATTTATTTGTATTTTTTCCTTTTCAACTGATGGATTTACTTCAAGATTCAATATTTATGCTCTCTCAAGAGTAGTTGCTCTAGATATAATGATTGGTTTAGCAATGATGGTAGTTATACTTACTGGAGGTTTAAATCTATCTCTGGGTGCTTTAGGTGTTTCTGCAGCAATGTTTGGTGGTTGGTGTATGGAAAGTATGGGAATTCCTATTTCTATTACAATTATTTTAGTTTTAGCTTTTGGTTCATTTCTAGGTTGGATTAATGGATTTGTAACTGTTAGAACAGGTGTTCATAGTTTCATTGTTACACTGGCAACGATGAGTATTTATTTTGGCTTCATGACCCTGCTTACTGAAGCAGAAGCTTTTAGAAAATTACCAGAGGCTTTTACTGATTTTGGAAGTTTAAAACTTTTCAATAAATATATTTCACCATTACTAATTATTAGTGTGCTAACTTGTTTTGTGCTTTACTACATTTTTAAATACACTGATATTGGACGAAAGCTCATTGCAGCTGGAGCTAATCCTGATGCTGCAGAATTATCAGGTATTTCTGTAGATAGAATGTTTATTTATTGTCATATGCTGTCAGGCTTCTTAGCAGCACTAGCTGGCATAATGTTAACAGCAAGAATTGGTGCTGCAATTCCGTCTATGGCTGGTCATCTTGGATTTGATTGGTTATTACCTGCTTTTTTAGCTCCAGTATTGGGTGGAACACTTCTTTCTGGAGGTAAGGTTACAGTTTTTGGAACAATGCTAGGAGCAATTCTTGTTACATTAATAAATAATGGATTATACTTAATCGATGTAGGTGAATTCTGGGTAAGATTTTTTCTCGGTATCATATTATTAGGAGCTGTTCTTCTAGATAGAGCCAGGGAATATTTTACTGTTAAAAATTCAATTGTTTCATGAGTGCGCTTTTAAAAAAAGATTGGTTTGGACTGGGCTTAGTTTTAATTTTTGGTTCAATCTTAATTTCATTGTTTAAACCTGCATTTATTTCCCCTTTCAATTTATATGTTTTAATGCTGAGTGTTAGTTTGATGCTCGTTGTAGCAATGTCACAAATGATTATCATTGCAATTGGTCAAATGAACTTATCTGTTGGAGCAATTGGTGGCTTAGTTGCGATTTCATTTACTGGCTTAATGGAAGTTTATAGCATGTCTATTTTACCTGCTGTTCTCATTGGATTATTAATTGGTCTTGCTTGTGGTTTTATAAATGGATACATCACTGTTAAAACTGGCATATCAGCTTTTATTATTACCCTTGCTACACTTTACATTTTTAAAGGAATGAATTTAGGCATAACAGAGGCTCAACCTTTTTATGAAATTCCTGAGGCTGTAAAATTTTTTGGAAATGCAAAAATCTTTGGCCCTATACCTTACTTAGTTATTATACCAATTATTATAACTGTGCTGATGTGGATTTTAATGAATAGAACATCACTTGGAAGGTATATGCTGGCATACGGGAATAATGTACAATCATCAGAACTAATAGGAATATCTTCAACAAAAATAGTTATTTATGCTCATGTTATATCAGGCCTTTTAGCTGCTATCGGTGGAATGTTAGTGGTTTGTAGATTACAACTTGGGACACCCAATATAGGTGATTCTTGGTTATTACCTTCATTTGCTGCTCCTGTAATTGGAGGCGCTATACTTGCTGGTGGAAAAGTAGATGTTATTGCTACTGCTTTTGGTGTGATATTAGTTTCTATAATTTCTCAAGCTTTAGTAATTTTTAAAATTGATCCTTTTTTTGTTCAAATATTTTTAGGATTTATGATTTTATTAGCAGTATTTATAAATAGATACAGAGAATATAGAGAAGAGAGAAGAACAAAGGTTTTTTCAGATGAGTGATTATATTTTAGAACTCAATAACATTACAAAAAATTTTCCTGGTGTTAAAGCTCTTGATAATGCAAACTTTAGACTCAAAAAAAAATCAATCCATGCACTTCTTGGTGAAAATGGAGCTGGAAAATCTACATTAATTAAAATTATTACAGGAGTATATAATCAAAATGAAGGAAAGCTATTTTTAAATAATCAAGAGAAGTCTTTTTCTTCACCTAATGAAGCAATGAATGCTGGAATTTCAGTTGTCCACCAAGAAAGAAATTTAATTAGAAGGTTTTCAGTTGGTGAAAATTTAATGTTAACCAACCTTCCTAAAAATAATTTAGGATTAATTGATTATAATACTGTTGCCAAAGAATCAAAAAAATGGCTCGATATTATGGAGTTGGATATAGATCCAAATACAATAGTATCAGATTTAACAGTTGCAAAAATGCAACTTTGTGAAATAGCTAAAGCCTTATCCTTAGAATCAAAAATACTATTATTAGATGAGCCAACTTCATCATTATCCCCACAAGATACAAAAAATTTATTTGCATTACTTAAACGATTAGTTGCTGAACAAGATGTAAGTATAGTTTTTGTTAGTCACAAATTAGAGGAAGTATTTGAAATTTGTGATGAAGTTACTGTTTTGAGAGATGGTAAAAATGCTTGTGAGTCTGAACAAATTACTAATCTTAATAGACAGAAACTTGTTAAATTAATGATTGGAAGAGATGAACAAATAATTAAATCTAAGAAAAATATTGATTTTACAGATGAAAGTTTACTAGATCTGCAATCAATAAACACTGACCTTGGTCATAAAAATATTAATTTAAATTTAAAAAAAGGTGAAATACTTGGATTATACGGTTTAGTTGGTGCAGGAAGAACAGAATTAATAAAATGTGTACTTGGGCTTGATAAAATTAATTCTGGACAGATTTTACTCAACAATAAAGAAATTAAAATTAAGTCTCCAAAAGATGCGCTCGAAAAATATAAAATTGGGTACATAAGTGAAGACAGAAAAAAAGAAGGACTAATTCTAATGCATGATGTTTTATCCAATGCTGGAATAACAGTCTGGTCAAATTTGAAAAAAATATTATCCTTTTTAAATGACAGTATTGTTTACAATAAAGTAGATCCTTACGTGAAACAACTTGAAGTAAAAACACCTTCATACCAACAAATCGTTTCTAACTTATCCGGAGGTAATCAGCAAAAAATTAGTGTAGCTAAATGGCTAGCTTCTGGAACTGATATATTATTTATTGATGAACCCACAGTTGGTATAGATATAAAAACAAAATCTTACCTTCATGAATTAATTATTGAACTATCATTAAAAGGCACATCAATAATTTTAATTACCAGTGATATGCCTGAAATGATTAGCTTAGCAGATAGAATTATAACAATGAAAGATTTTAAGGTAGTTGGTGAAACTATCAATAATCATAACTATGAAGAAATGAGTTCATCAATTATGGGAAATATTCATGAATAAAAGACAGCTTGGAAAAACTGATATAAACTTAACAGCTATTGGTTTTGGTGGAGCGCCCTTAGGCAATTTATTTGAAAATCTTGATGAACGAAATTGCTATGACATACTTGAAAAAAGCTATCAAAAAGGAATCAATATTTATGATACATCACCTTTATATGGTTATGGATTAAGTGAACATAGATTAGGAAATTTTTTAAAAACTGTAGATGAGGATAGTTATTTTTTATCAACCAAAGTTGGGAGATATCTTACACCAGCAAATAAAGATAATATAGATAGAGGGAGATTTGCAGGAAGTTTAAATTTTTCTCCTAATCTCGATTACTCTTATGACGGTGTGATGAGAGCATTTGAGCAATCATTACTAAGATTAGCTGTTTCAAAAGTAGATATTTGTTTAATTCATGATGTAGATCGATTTAATTTTGGTGACGAGGTTGATCATTATTTTAAATTAGCAATGGATGGCGCGTATAAAGCTGTTCAAAAACTAAAAGAAGAAAAAGTTATTAAGGCTATTGGAGTTGGAGTAAATGACTCTGATATATGTGCAAGATTTGCAAATGCAGGTGATTTTGATTGTATGGTTCTTGCAGGCAGATATTCATTATTGGATCAAAACGCTCTTAATGATTTTTTCCCTATTGCTGAAAAAAATAATATAGGAATTATTCTTGCAGGAATTTTTAATTCAGGTATTTTAGCTAAAGGTGTAGGTGAAAATATTACTTATTTTTATGATAAAATTCCAGAAGAAGTTAAACAACGATACTTAAAAATAGCAAATATTTGTAAAAAATATGATGTGCCTGTTCCGGCAGCAGCAATACAATTTTGCTATAATAATAAACTTGTCACCTCCATGATTTTAGGCATGGATAGGTTTGATCAAGTGGAGCAAAACTTAGATTTTTTAAATTTTCCTATCCCTGAAGATTTGTGGAAAGATTTACTTAATGAAAAACTAATTGATGAAAGATGTCCAATATGAAAATAATTGATATTAAAACTCAGGATATTCGTTTTCCAACATCAAAAGATAATTTGGGAACTGATGCTGTTCATGTTGATTGTGACTACTCTGCAACTTATGTTACAATATTTACAGATCAAAAAGATTTAACTGGTATTGGATTAACCTTTACTATTGGAAAAGGAAATGATCTTTGTTGTACCGTCATAGAATATTTTAAAGAATTTATAATTGGAAAAAATGTTGAAGAAATAGAAAAGGATATTGCATCCATATGGGAAAAAATTACAAACCACAGTCAATTAAGATGGGTAGGACCACAAAAAGGTGTAACACATCTTGCAGCTGCAGCTTTTTTTAATGCAATATGGGATTTAATTTCTAAATTTCATAAAAAACCTCTTTGGAGATACATAATAGAATTAGAAACAAGAGATCTATTAGATAAACTTTCTTTTTCTTATATCGACGATGTAATTACTAAAGATGAAGCAGCTAAAATAATTGATCAAAAAAAACTAAGTTTGCCTTCAAACTTAGACGATTTAAATTCCACTATTTTTCCAGCATATACAACAGCAGCTGGTTGGTTAGGATATTCAGATGAAAAAATGAAAAGACTAGTTGAAGAAAATTTAAGTAAGGGCTGGACTCATTTTAAAATGAAAGTTGGTCAAGATATAGAAAGGGATATCCATCGCTGTAAGTTAGTAAGAGAATTAATAGGTAATAAAAATAAATTAATGGTAGATTCCAATCAAATCTGGAGTGTAAATGAGACTATAGAAAATATTGGAAAACTAAAACAATTTGATATTTTATTCTATGAAGAACCAACCAACCCTGATGATGTATTAGGTTTTAAAAAAATTAAAGATGCACATCCAGATGTTAACCTAGCAACTGGAGAAATGATACAAAATAAAGTTATGTTTAAACAATTTATAGAAAATAAATCTTTAGATTACTGCCAAATTGATAGTTGTAGAATAGCAAGTATAAATGAAATTTTACCAGTTCTTTTAATAGCTAGTAAGTTTAATACTCCCGTTATTCCTCATGCAGGTGGCGTTGGTTTATGTGAATATGTTCAGCATTTAAATCTAATCAACAAGTTTATAATTTCAAATCATGAATTATTATTAAGTGAATATGCAGAAAGCTGTTCAGAACATTTTGAAAATCCAGCAATAATTAAAGATGGTGGATATGTAACGCCTACAAATCCAGGATATTCTGTAAAAATTAAAGATAGTTCTCTTAATGAATTTGATTATAATAATGGTACTTATTGGAAATAAATGTACGTAGATAGTCATCAACATTTTTGGAAACTTTCAAGAGGAGATTACTCATGGATGACCCCAGATATGAAAGTCTTATACAAAGATTTTTTTCCAGAAGATCTTGAGCCACTTATAAAACAAAAAAACATTACTAAAACAATAATCGTCCAAGCTGCTGACACTGTTGCTGAAACAGAATTTACATTAAGTTTAGCATCTAAATATGAATTTATTGCAGGTGTGGTGGGTTGGGTTGATCTAGATAGTAACAACGCTAAAGATGATATAGATAAACTTTGTGAGAATAAATTTTTAAAAGGTTTTAGACCTATGATACATGATATTCAAGATGATGCTTGGATGTTAAATGATCACCTAAAAGAAAATATAAATTATTTAAATACAAAAAATTTAACTTTTGATGCTTTAGTTCGACCAAATCATCTTCAACATCTTATACAATTTGTTAAAAAATATGATTTCCTTCCTATAGTTATTGACCATATTGCTAAGCCCGTGATTACTAAGTCTGAAATTGACCAATGGAAAAAAGATATGACTGAACTATCAAATGCGAGTAATGTTTATTGTAAATTCTCTGGAATTCTCACTGAAGTTGGTCCAGATTATACAAAAGAACAGCTTGATCCTTATATAGATTTTATTCTTAATACTTTTGGATCTGATAAATTAATTTGGGGAAGTGATTGGCCTGTTTTAACAATGGCAGATAACTATTCAAATTGGTTTGATTTAGCAATGAATTATTGCAATTCTTTTTCTGAAGACGAAAAAAATAAAATATTTTCTCTAAATGCAACTCAATTTTATAGTCTTTAAAAGATTATATAAATTTAATTAAGTTATGAAACAAAACAATTTTGAGTCAACTTGGTCATCAATAAAACAACATCAAACACCAAATTGGTTTAAAAAAGCAAAGTTTGGTATTTATGCTCATTGGGGAATCTATTCTGTTCCAGCTGCTGGACCCAATGTAACGTGGTATCCTTATTGGATGTATAGACCACCTAGTCCTCAGTTTAATTATCATTGTAAACATTATGGACATCCATCTAAATTTGGATACAAAGATTTTATACCAATGTTTACTGCTGAAAAATTTAATGCAGAAGAGTGGGCAGATTTGTATTATAGATCTGGAGCAAAATTTGCTGGACCAGTAGCAGAGCATCATGATGGTTTTCCAATGTGGAATTGTTCTGATACCGAATGGTGTGCATCCAAGATGGGTCCAAAAAGAGATATTGTTGGAGAACTTGAAAAAGCAATTAGAAATAAAGGTATGAAATATATGGTAGCAATGCATCATGCTGAAAACTGGTTTTTTTTCCCACACTGGAATAATGATTTTGATACATCAAAAAAGGAATATGAAAGTTTATACGGTGAACTTCACAATTTAGATTTAATAGGAAATCAGGCTGTATATCCGGATCATTGGGGTAGAAAAAATGAACATCAAGACAAGCCAAGTAAAGCTTTTCACGATAGATGGTTAAATAGATTAAAAGAAGTAGTAGATAATTATAAACCAGACTATGTATGGTTTGATTTTGGAATTAGATTTATTCATGAAAAGTATAAAAAAGATTTTCTTTCATATTATTATAACAAAGAAACTGAGTGGGGTAATGAAGTAGTCGTATCTTATAAATGGCATGATCTTCCCCCCGGTTCTGGATTATTAGATCTTGAACTAGGAAGAGAGTCAGAATTAACCCACTATGATTGGATTACTGATACCACAGTCCACGATGGAAGTGCTTGGGCTTATATGAAGAATTCAAAATACAAAACTACGACAGATTTAGTTCACTACTTAATAGATAATGTTAGTAAAAATGGATACATGCTTTTAAATATTGGGCCAAAACCTGATGGTACAATTCCAGAAGAAGATAAATATCTTTTAGAGGGTATTGGAAATTGGCTTGATGTAAATGGAGAAGCAATATTTGAAACAGAAACATGGGATCAATATGGAGAAGGCCCAACTAAAATGAATGAGGCAGGACCTTTCTCAGATAATCGAGCAAAATTAATTTATACTGCAAAAGATTTTCGGTTCACTACAAAAGATAATTTTTTGTATGCAACTGCATTAGGATGGCCTAGCAAAGATTTTACGATAGAAAGTATGTATAAACTTTTTGATAATGAAATTGAAAGGGTAGAATTATTAGGAAGTACTGACAAAGTAGAATGGAAACATAACAAAAATGGACTCCATATAACCCGACCAGATAATAAACCTTGCGAGCATGCATACAGTTTTAAAATAACAAGAAAGGAATATTTATAAATGATTAGATTAGGTATGACTCTTGGCATTAAAGAGGAAAAAATAGAAGAATATAAAAAACTTCATGCAAATGTTTGGCCTGAAGTCTTAGAAAATCTAACAGAACTTAATTTTAAGAATTATTCAATATATTTGCATAAAAATACTCTTTTTGGGTATGTTGAATATCATGGAGACAATCTTGATAGAGATAACAAGCTAATGGCTTCAAACCCTAAAGTTCAAGAGTGGTGGAGTGTTTGTGGACCATGTCAAATTCCAGATCCAAATAGAAAAAAGGGAGAATGGTGGTCTAGTATGGAAGAAGTTTTTCATCACGACTAAAGTTAATTATGAAAACAAAAATTTGCTCAGTTGGTGAATGTATGATTGAAATTGCCAATACTAATAATAACATTTTTCAGCAATCATTTGCAGGTGATACGCTAAATTTTTGTAACTATATTGACAAAAAATATTTTGATGTTTCCTTTCTTTCAGCAATTG
>CACNCX010000039.1 GCA_902619045.1 uncultured Alphaproteobacteria bacterium
CATGCCATCCTGCAAAAGTATAGATAACAGTATAAAAAATTTTTTTTCGAGGGAATTGCTCGACTAGATATTCATCTTTTTTTGGGATTTTAGATATATTTTTTTGTCTTTTTAACCATTCAGTAATTTGATCTGGATATAGATCCCGCATATTACTTTTTGCCAATAAGGCCCTAACTGAGTTAGCCAAATTTGTTGATAATGGCATTCTGCCGCCGGAATAAGATGGAATTTTAGAAATTAATGATTTACTTCTTTTAACTTGTACTAAATTATTTTTCATTGATTGAAATTCTAATACTTGACCAGCAAAGATAAATGAATCACCTTGAGAAAGATTTTGAATAAAAACTTCTTCTATGTTCCCTAGTGTTTTTGTTCCAAGTTTTATTTTTAGCATCGGATTTTCAATTATTGTTCCAACATTCATGCGGTATTTTCGTGTTTCTCTTCTATTTACTAGCTTATAAATATTTTTATTTTCTCTTAATTGGAAGATTCTCTTAAATTGATCATAATTTTTTAAAACATATCCGCCATCTTGTATGAGATTAATCAATTGCTTAAAATCATTAAGTTTTAATTTTTTGTATGGATATGCTTTGATAATTTCTTTGTAGAGATCATTGATATCAAATTGCCCTGCACAAGCAGTTGCAAAAATATGTTGAGCTACAACATCAAAACTTCCTTCTTTTAAATCTATTTGATCTAAGTTATTTTTTTTTATTTCTTCAATAGCAGCTTTTGCTTCGATAAATTCAAAACGATTAGTGGGTACTAAAATTGCTTTTGAAGGTGTATTTAAATTATGATTTGATCTTCCTACACGCTGTAATAATCTATTAATTCCTTTAGGTGCTCCAACTTGAATAATTTTTTCTACATCTCCATAATCTAATCCGAGTTCTAAAGAAGAGGTCGCAACAACACAGTCAACCAATCCTTTGCTAAGATTATTTTCTACTTTTAAACGTAAGTTTTTTTCTAATGAACCATGGTGAACAGCAATTTTTAATTTTTTCTTATTAATTAGCCATAAGTTTTTAAACATATATTCGGCTTGCGCCCTCGTATTAACAAAAATAATAGTTAATTTCGATTTCATTATTTCTTTATAAATTTCATTAATAGAATACGTAGCCATATGACCAGACCAAGGAATTCGTTCTTTTGATTCTAGAATTTTAATCTTAGGTAAAACTGAATTTTCATAAGAAACTATTTTTGGTTTTTTGCGGCAAAGCCATTTTTTGGCATCTTGTTTATTCTTGAGAGTTGCTGACAAACCTATTCGTTGTAAATTTGGAGAGAAAGTTTGTAGTCTTTCTATATTTAAACTTAGAAGATCAGCTCTCTTATTATCCAAAAAAGTGTGTATCTCATCAATAATTATATATTTTAGATTGTGAAAAAATTCTTTCGCATTCTCATACGAATTTAATAATGCAAGTGACTCTGGAGTTGTAATAAGGATATTGGGAGGTTTTTGTTTTTGTTTTTGCTTTTTATATGGTGTTGTGTCTCCTGTTCTTACTTGAAATGAAATATTTAAATCAAGCTCTTTAATAGGTTTCTCTAAATTTCTCACGATATCGTTTGCAAGAGATTTTAATGGAGAAATATAGAGAGTATGAAGACCTTTAAATTTTTTTAATTTTATTAAATCATCTATTGGATTAATAAACCCTGTTAATGTTTTGCCAGAACCAGTAGGAGCAAATACAACAACATCAGACCCAGTGCGAACATGATGAAACGTTTCAATTTGATGAGGAAACCAGGACCATTTTTTTTTCTTCATCCACTTATTTAGGGGGTGTAATAATAAGGGATTCGATTTATTTATATTCATATGGATTTCATTAACCATCAGCTATTTATCAAAGATATAAATGTACATATAGATCCAATATTACCGAAAAAAACAGCAATTATTACACATGGTCATGCAGATCACGCCCGATTTGGACATGATCATGTCATTGCTACTAGGCAGACAATAGACATAATGAAAATTCGCTACGGAGATAAATGTGCGAAGAAATTTACTCCTCTTAGATACGGGCAAAAATACTCGATTAAAAACTTTGATTTTACATTATACCCTGCAGGACATATTTTAGGGAGTGCTCAAGTTTTAATTGAAAAAAATAATCATCGTTTAGTCATCACAGGTGATTATAAAGTAGGAAAAGATGAAACATGTAAAAATTTCAAACTAGTTAAATGTGATACTTTAATTACCGAAGCAACATTTGGATTACCCATATTTCAACATCCAGATCCCAAAGATGAAATTCAAAAACTCATACGATCTGTAAAGATAAATAAAAAAAATTGTCATATTGTTGGTGCGTATGCACTTGGCAAAGCGCAAAGAGTAATGAATCTTTTAAGTCAGCAGAAATATAATGAGACAATTTACATTCATGGCTCTCTAGAAAAGTTATGCCAATATTATTCAAAAGAAAAAATTAATATTGGAAAGTTTGAAAAAGTTTCTTCAAAGGATAAAAGCTTTTATGAGGGTAAAATAATTATTGCCCCTCCTTCAGCATTAAAGGATCGTTGGTCAAGACGATTTCCTAATCCTATTATTTGCATGGCAAGTGGATGGATGACAGTTAAGCAAAGAGCAAAACAACGAGGTATTGAATTACCTTTAGTTATTAGTGATCATAGCGATTGGAATGAATTACTAGATACAATTAAAAAATCAAAAGCAAAAAATATTCTTATTACGCATGGTCAGGAAGATGCATTAGTTTATTATTGTAAGAAACAAAATCTTGTTTCAAAACCCCTTTCCATCCAAGGAAGAAATGATGAAGAAATAGAATGAAAAAATTTTCTTCCTTACTTCACAATTTGATTTTAACACCAAGTCGAAATACTAAAATTAAATTACTTCAAGATTATTTTAAAATACTTGATATCAACCGTGCATATGCGCTTGCAATTTTATCTGACCAACTTTCATTTCAATTTATCAAAGCATCTAAACTTAGAGAACTTGTCTATGAACAAGTAGATCAACATTTATTTGATTACTCATATGACTATGTTGGGGATTTAGCAGAAACAATATCATTAATTTGGCCAACAAATAAAGAGGGTAAATCACAAAATTTATCTACCTTAATAGAAAATATAAAAAAAATTAAAAAGTCTGAAATTAATACAGAGTTTAGTAAAGTTTTGAGCGAACTATCTAATAACGAAAGGTGGACTTTAATTAAAATTTGTACGGGTGGATTGCGAATTGGCGTCTCAGAAAGATTAGTCAAAACGGCCTTAGCTGATCTGTATAATAAATCTGTAAATGAGATTGAGGAAATTTGGCATGGTCTAGAATTTCCATATGAAAATTTATTTCAATGGTTAAAAAATGAAACATCAAAACCAAAAATAGATTTTAAAAAATTATTTCATCCTATGATGCTTGCTAATCCTATTGATGAGGAAAAAGATTTTAAAAGATTAGACGCGAATGAATTTCAAGCAGAATATAAATGGGATGGGATCAGAGTTCAGCTTATGGTTTCATCAAATAGTGTTTCACTATACTCAAGAACAGGTGATAATATATCATCTGCATTCCCAGAAATAATTGAAACTACTAAAGGTGATGCGGTTATTGACGGGGAATTACTTGTGGGTGGAAATTTTAAGCCCTCCGGTTTTAATGATCTACAACAAAGATTAAATAGAAAAAAAGCGTCAAAAGATCTTCAAAAAAAGTTTCCTGTTTTCATACGAGCTTATGATATCCTTTTTTATAAAGGAAAAGATTTAAGAAAATTATCTCTCGTTGAAAGAAGAAAATATTTAGAAAAATTTCAAAAGGAAAATACAACTAATCAAATTGATTTATCTACCATCATTAATTTTTCAACATGGGAAGAATTAAATACATATAAAAATAATTTTTATGATGATTTAAATGAAGGTGTAATGATTAAACTTAAAAATAGTGAATATTTACCAGGAAGAAAAAAAGGGTATTGGTACAAATGGAAAAAAAATCCAAAACTAGTTGATGCTATTTTAATGTATGCTCAAAGAGGACATGGCAAAAGATCATCATATTATTCAGATTTTACGTTTGGTGTTTGGGAAGAAAATGAATTAGTTCCTATAGGAAAAGCATATTCCGGTTACACAGATAAAGAGCTATTAGTCTTAGATAAATTTATTAGAAATAATACTACCAATAAATTTGGTCCTGTAAGAGAAGTAAAAAAAGAAATTATTTTAGAAGTAGCCTTTGACGATGTATTTCCCAGCACTAGACATAAATCAGGTGTCGCTATGCGTTTTCCTCGAATTCATAGAATTAGGTGGGACAAGCCAATAAATGAAGTGCTTTCAATTAAAGAATTTAAGAAAGAATTTAAAATAGATTAATCAAATTGTTTTCACTTAGGTGCGTCCATAGATTTGAAAAACTTTGTTGAAATTTTTTTTGTGCATTTATAGCATGCTCTTTTTTTTCAAATACGCTGTAAATACAAGAACCACTCCCAGTTAGTCTTGAAAATATAACATCATCAAAATCCTCCAAGAAATTTATTATTGATAAAAATTCAGGTTCATTTTTTTTAAGAATTTTTTCAAAATCATTTCCAGAATCTTGATCATTTATTTCTTCTAAATCAAATTCAGCATTATAATCAAAATCTGAAGGTTGAAATGAATCATACATTTTTTTTGTCGAACATTTGAAAGAGGGTCTAATTAGTAAGAAATAATATTTTGGAAAATGAACATTAGCAATTAAATCCCCCCTACCTCTAACTAGAGCATCTTTTTGATTCAAGAAAATGGGGATATCTGAACCGAGATCAACATAATCAAATATATTTTTCTTTTTTATTATCTCAAGATTTTCTAAAATTTTTATAACACTTGCAACATTAGAGGAAGCAGAACCTAAACCAGCTTCATAAGGAAAATTTTTTGATATAGTAAAAAGAAGTTTAGGTTTATCTTCATTTATATAGGTAAATAATTTATCAATAATGCAATCCTCAAATAGATTATTTTTTGGAGCAAAACTACCTGTATAGATTACTTGAAATTCGCTGTGAGGTTGAACAGTTATCTCATCAAAAAGATCAATGAATGTTATTCCTGTGCGAATATTATGAAAACCATCATCTCTTCTATTTATAATTTTTAAAAATAAATTAATTTTGGCAGGTGATTTTTCAATTATTTTATCCGGCATTAATATTATCTAATTTGCTTTGAACATCTTCAGTTATTTCATCTTCTGGCTCAGCCAACTCTAAAGCTTGTTGCCAAAAATGAATTGCTTCTCTTTTTCTATTCAAAGCATAATAAATATCACCAAGATGGTCTAGAGATATTGCTTCACCAGGAGCAATATCTATTACCTTTTCCATTAATCTTGCTGCTTCTGAAAGATTATTTTTTTTAAAATGAGCCCATGCTAAACTATCTATAATATAGAAACTATCAGGATTAGCTTTATATGCCTCCTCTAACATTTTCAAAGAACGGTCTAATTGAATATCTCTTTCAACCCAACCATATGCAAGATAATTTAAAACATTTGGTGATCCGGGTTTAATTTCTAAAGATCGTAAAAAATCTTGTTCAGCTAAATCCCATTCATCTTTTTGTTCATAACAAATACCTCTCATATAAAAAATATTCCAAAGATCGTCCTGGTTTTCTTTGATCATTTCATCATAAACATTTAATGCTAAATCATACTTTTTATTGTAACGATAAAAATCACCTAAAGTTTTTTTTAGAGAATAATTGTTATTATTATTTTCAACTAATGATTTAATTTTAGTTTCAGCTTCCTCATAGGTATTATTGAATAAGTAATGTCTAGCAAGGCTATTCTGAGCATCTAAATAATAAATACTTTCTTTATCTATCTTCGCATATATATCTGATGCAACCTTATCTTGTCCAACTTGCGAAAATAACTCTGCTTTAATAATCATTGCTCTGTCGTTATTTGGATCAAGTATTTTTGCGAGTGAGGTATAAAATAATAAAAAATTATAATTTAAACGACTTTGTTCATTATTTGAATATGAGGATGATACCAATTCAACTAGAGCATTACTTATAGTACTATTATTTTTAAGTCTGTTATCAGCAAAAAAAATAAAGTCTAATAATTCACTTGGTTGCAGCATATTATCTCTTAGCTCAATGATGTCTTTAAATTTTTTATCTTTGTAAAAAGAAGTAGTTTTTATAATTAAAGCTTCTGGGTTATTTTTGTTTTCACTTAAGATTTTATCAGCAATTTTTACAGCCAGAACTAGATCTTCTGTAATTATTGCAGCAATAGCTTTATCTAAAAGACTATCTTGAGATAAGGTAACTTTATCCATATTAAATTTAAATAAAGTGGAACTATAATCATAATTATTAAAGGCAGATTGTGAGATTAAAAAAGATGAGCTAGTTAAGGCTAAAGCTCCAGAATTAATAACCAGAAAAATTAAGATAAATTGTAGTGTTTTAATTAAATTAACCATTTCAAATATAGTATAGTTACACTATGAATAGATAATTGTAATTTTACATGAATCAATCAAATAAAAAAAATTTAGAATTTATTATTAATTCAGGGGTAAATTATTTTCTTCAGGATTCTCCTAGAAACTGGTTTGAAAATGAGAAAAAAATAGAGCAGCCTAGTTTCGACAAGGATACTGGGGATAAAAAATCTAAAATTGATAGTGTTATTGAAGATCTTAAAAATCATAAATCGCCTCTCCAAAAAACAGCAAAAAATTTAGTAGTTTATGATGGTAACTTAAATGCAAAAGTAATGTTAATTGGTGAAGCACCAGGCAGGGATGAGGATGAAAAAGGAATTCCATTCGTCGGAAGAGCTGGACAGCTATTAAATAAAATGCTTTTGGCCATTAATTTACAAAGAGAAGACGTTTATATTACTAATGTAGTTAATTGGCGTCCAGCCGAAAATAGAACGCCTAATGACGATGAAATTTTAGAATTTTTACCTTTTTTGCAAAGACAAATTGATATCATTAAACCTAAATTTATCTTTCTATTAGGTGGTGTCGCAGCAAAAGCCATTTTATCAACCCCTCTTGCACTTGGAAAACTCAGAGGTAAATGGCATGAATACAAATCACTCAATTTAGAAGAAGGTATTCCTACAATAGCCTCCTATCATCCAGCTTTTTTACTTCGATCTCCTCAATATAAAAAACATTCTTGGGAAGATTTACAAATGTTACAAGAAAAATTAAAAAAATGAATCATAAAAACTTTTCTATTATTTGTTTTTTTATATTCTTCGTATTTTTTTCAAAACAAATCTATGCATACCAAAAAGATATAGTCATCAAATATGATAATATTTTCTCAACAAAAGTTCTTAATGAAGAAGATGTATATAATTATCAACAAGCTTATAAATTTCAGGAAAAGTGCAAATGGAAAAGTGCAAACAATTTTATTTTAAAAATAAAAAATAAATCTTTGCTTGGTCATATTTATGCGCAGAAATTTTTACATCCTAATTGTTATCGATCAAAGTATTTAGAATTATATTATTGGCTTAAAAAATATAATGATCACCCTCAAGCAAAACAAATTTATAAATTGGCTATTCGAAGAATGCCAGCAGGTTATAAAAGTCCAACTAAACCTAGCGCTCCAATTGGTATAGAATCAGAACAAGTAAAAAGTAAAAAAACTAGTAAATATAAAAGTTCAAAGAAACTATCTAACAATCAGAGAGCTGAAAAAAGAAAATTAATTAATGGTATCAAATCAAGAGTGAATAAAGGTTGGCCAACGGGAGCAGTACAACTATTAAATCAAAGAGATGTAGATCTATTATTAGATCAAGTTGAGATAGATCAACAAAAAGAATTAATAGCGAAAGGATATTTCTTAGCAAATAAAAATGACTTAGCAATTCAATATGCTTCTGAAGCTCTTGTTAATTCCGCTAAATATGTGCCTTATGCAGCTTGGACAGCTGGTCTATGTTCTTGGAGATTAAAAAAATATGAAGATGCTGCAAAATATTTTTCTCTCTTTTCGATTAGTTTAAAAGATGATGCTTGGCATCAAACATCAGGTAGTTTTTGGACAGCTAGATCATATGCAAAACTTGGTCGCTATGATGATATTAATTTTTGGTTAAAAAGAGCATCAAATAATCCAAATAGTTTTTATGGAATGCTTGCACTAGAAATTTTAGGAGTTGATAAAAAAATTGAATGGGTAGAACATACTGATCTTAATAAAAACAATAGTACTATTTTAAATATACCAGCAGGAAAAAGAATACAGACACTGATACAAGTTGGATTTGCCGATGAATTAGAAAAGGAAATTGTTCATATCAATTCAATTTTAAATAAGGAAATAGCAAAGGAGTCTATTCAAATTGCTGAAAATTTTGATCTTGCCTATACTCAATTAAAAATTGTCAATAAGCTAGAAAATTTTGGTATGGATGTTCCAACCTATCTCTACTACCCTACTAGTGTGTGGAAGCCTCGAGATGGTTTCAAATTAGAAAAAGAATTACTCCACGCGTTCATGCATCAAGAATCGATGTTTAACATTAAGGCAAAAAGTAAAGACGGTGCCATAGGTTTAATGCAAGTTTTACCTTCGACGGCAAAATTTATTACAACAAGTAAAGACGTTAAACAAAGCAATAGTAATATTCTTAAAAATCCGGAAATAAATTTAGAGGTTGGACAAGAATATTTAACGTATCTTCTTGATCTAGAGCAAGTTTCAAGAAATCTTATATTTCTCGCAGCAGCTTATAATGGTGGTCCAGGCAATTTACAAAAATGGAAAAATGAAACAAATTATATGGAAGACTCACTCTTTTTTATGGAAAGTATTCCATCAAGAGAAACAAGGTGGTTCATAGAAAAAATCCTAACAAAATATTGGATTTACCAAAATAAAAACAATAAAGAAATGCGTTCCCTAAAAATGCTAGCAAATGGAAATGATCCGCTTTATTAATAGGTTATGCCAATTGATACTTCTCTAGATTTTGTTTCCATAAATATTGCTGTTATTACAATTTCAGATTCAAGAACTAAAGAAAATGATACATCTGGTGATACATTAGAAAAGCGCATTACTGATGCTGGTCATACAATGATTAAACGAACAATTATACCAGATGATGTTTCTCAAATAAAAGAAACCTTAGATACAATATCAAAAGAAAAAGAGATTGATTGCATTATTACAACTGGTGGAACTGGTCTTACAGGAAGAGATACAACACCAGAAGCTGTAAATGCTATTGCTAGTAAACATATTGATGGATTTGGTGAATTATTTCGCCAAGTTAGTTTTGAAAAAATTGGTACATCAGCCATACAATCACGAGCTGTTGCAGCTTTAATAAATAGTACGTATGTTTTTTTGTTTGCCAGGATCAACAGGTGCATGCAAAGATGGTTGGGATGAAATTTTACAATATCAATTAGACATTAGACATAAGCCCTGTAATTTTGTTGAAATCATGCCAAGATTAAATGAAAAGTAGTGACTGATTTTTCTATAGAGAAATCAATTGATGGGCCTGTGATTGGTTTAGATGAAGTTGGCAGAGGTCCTTTGGCAGGCCCTGTGGTGAGTTGTGGATGTTATTTTTCTAATTATGATAATTTGGAATCAGAAATACCCATAACTGATTCAAAGAAACATACAGCAAAACAAAGAGAAAAATTATTTTTATTTTTTAAAAAATTACAAAAAGAAAAAAAACTTCAATATTACTTAGGATATGCGAGCGTCGAAGAAATAGATACTATTAATATTTTGGAAGCAACAAAATTATCGATGAAAAGAGTAATAGAGAAATTTAATTTTGAAAATCCACATCTTATTATTGATGGAAATTTTTCATTAAATTATCAAAATGAAAAATCGATTATAGGCGGTGATAAAAAATCTTTATCGATCGCAAGTGCATCTATTATTGCAAAAGTTCACCGTGATCGACTGATGAGTATACTTGATCGTAAGTTTATATTTT
>CACNCX010000040.1 GCA_902619045.1 uncultured Alphaproteobacteria bacterium
ATATTAATTGCTAAGAGTACGTATAAGCTCGTATTCTTAGCTGGAAATTTAAAACGTGCGTAAGCGTAAGCTGCAGGAATAACAAAGATAAGAGTTAGTATAGCAACGCAAGAAGCCAGAAAAAAACTATTAAAGATATATCTTCCAAGCATTGGAACAGTATTCCACATTTCTCGATAAGCCCAAAAAGATAAATCATCTGAGTAAAATTGATAAGGAGATCTAAATAAATGATCTAAAGGTCGAAGCGATGCATAAAACATTTCGATAAAAGGCAAAAGAATAAAAGTCATGAAGACAAAAATGCCAAAATAGATCAATATTTTTTCAAAAGGATTATATTTATTCATGAGAAATTTTCTTATTAATTCTAGCAAGTAAAGCTAAGTAAAATCCTGCAAATAACATTAATAAAATCATTACAACTACAGCTCTAGCAGCACCTCTTCCAAATTTATAATTTCCTAATGCTTGTTTATAGGTGTCGATAATTAAAGTAGTTGTAGAACCTCTTGGCCCACCTTCTGTCAATATCCAAATTATTTCGAATGAGTTGAATGTCCAAATAGCAGATAATAATGACATTGTAATAATGACAGGAGTGATTTGAGGTAATGTAATTTTAAAAAATCTATCCCATCTTGAAGCGCCATCACAATAAGCAGCTTCATATAAATCTCTTGGCACACCCTGCATTGCAGCTAAAAAGAAAACGGTTACCATTGGTGTTCCAACCCAAACATCTGCAATTATTGTAGAAATAAAGGCACTTTGTTTGTAAGCAAGAAATCCAAAAGGACCATCCAAAATTCCAGTTCGCATACCTACACCTGCGATAATTCCAAAATACCCGTTATATAACCATAACCAGCCAAGCATCCCAATTGCTATTGGGACTACCCATGGAGGCATTACAAGTACCCTGAAAATTGATCTTCCTTTTAAATTAGCATTAAGTAAAACAGCTCCAATTAAACCAATAATAAGTTTTAAAGAGACTGAAAAAAACATCCAAACAAATGTTCTGGTCACTATTCCATTAAATTTTTTACTAGAAAACATTTTTTGATAATTTTCTAAACCAACATAATCTTCTCCTGCTAAGCTAGAATTTGTAAAAGATAATCTAATTGTTTCCAATAATGGCCAAGCAACAATAAGAATTATATAAAGAGCTGCAGGAGCAATTAGTGCATATGCTATATATGTTTGGGCGGTATATGATTTTAATTTTTGATTCATAATTACTAATTTAATAGAGAGTCGAATTTATCCCAAGTGCTTGTTAAGTCAATTACTTTACCAGTATTTCTAGCTTCATCAATTTTCATAGCAACAATTCCTGCCTCCATACACTCTATTACACCAACTGGTAATTCTTTATTATTTTTTAATAAATAATTGTTAATGTCTTGAGCCATCATGCTATCTGCGCCATAATGACCTTTAATTTCTTTTCCAAAAGCTGCTCCATAATCTTCGTCAATAAGTACATTATTATTTTCATCATGAGCTTTCATAAATCCTCTAACAAAATCTCCCTCAATCATTCCTGAAGATCCAATGACTGCAAATCTTCTAAATTCGTCTGGAACTTTCATATTAGTGTGAAAAGATAGTACTGCTTTATTTGCATATTCTATTATTGCTACTTGATGATCGACGATATCAGCATCACTATCAAAAACATTTGATTTTGACTCCCAACCTTTCAGCCTGTCTTTTATATATTGTTCATGAGAACCCTCTGGAAGATTATCTGGTATAAAAGATCTTCTTGAACCAAAACTAGCAACTTTAATAGGTCTACTCTTCGTAATCATTGAATAGAAGTCAATATCATGGCAACATTTTTCCAGCATAAAGCCTCCTGAATATTTTTGTTTTCTTCTCCAATTTCTCATAAAAAAAGCACCGTGCGAAGGCACTATATGTTCTGAAGCTTCAATCGATATTATATTTCCAATAGCATTTTGATCTAATAATTTTCTTACAGATCTTGCTTGCTGCGAATATCTTAGAACTAAGCCAACTATAATTCTTTCTTTGCCATATTCTTTTATTAATTTTGCTAACTCAAAAGTTTCTTGTTCACTTATTACTATCGGTTTCTCTGCAAATATTTGTAATCCTGCTTTTAATCCAAGCTTAATATGATCTAAATGTAGATGATTAGGAGACCCAATCATTAACATATCTAATTTCTCTCGATCCAACATTTCGCTTAAACTTGAATATGATTTATTTGGAAAAAAATTATTTTTCTCAGCAAAATCTTTACCTATTGGCTGAGGATCTACATAAGCAACCATTTCAAAATTTGGATTTACTTTTGAAAATTCATTATAAACACCTGCTGTTCTACTCCCAAAACCTACTGCACCTATTTTCATATTTGTTTTACTTTAACATTAAAAATTGTGATATCGCCAGCCAAATTTTTTTAAAAAATTCATAGAATTTATAAGGGCTGAACGAAAATCTATCCATTTTCTCGAAATTTTTCCTTTCCACGCAACTTCTGATAAAGTTGCTAATCTTGGATTAATCATTTGATCAAAAAATTTTTTATCTGTAATTGTCTCTGACCAGAGTTGACCTTGTAACCCTTTTATCAATTCTGATTTATTTATATCTTTTATTGGGTCCCATTCATAAATATCTTTTACTTCTATAGTTGCAGCCCAACAAATACCTCTTTCTTCAGTTGAGTTATTATAAGCCATATCAAAATATGTTTTTTGACCAGGACAAAGTATTGTTTCAAATCCCTTATTTGTAGTTTCTTTTGCAACATCTGAATGCTCCCATGAAAAGATCAAACATGATTTATCAATTTTTCCAGCACTTCCACCCACACCATGATCGATATGAGGAGACACTGCCGCCTCATTCCATGCAGCTGTTCTTTTATTTTTTGATTTGAGAAAATCTATTAAAAAATTCATATAGTAATCTTGATATTCCTCTTGTGATTTAATATTATTTTTTTTCATAAACTCGATAATTGCTGGAGAACCTTCCCACGCATTACTTGGTCTTTCATCAACGCCAACATGAATTACATCATATGAGAAAATATCACTTACTTCATTCAACATATCTTTTAAAAAAGTTACAGTTTTTTCTAAGGAAGGATTTATTGTATTATTCTTATATGAACCAACATCCTCACTAACTATATTTGAAGACTGTTCTCTAAGTTCTGGCATGATTTCTAGTAATGCCCAAGAATGTGCTGGTAAATCAATTTCAGGCATAATCTCGATATTTAATTTTTTTGCATATATAATTAAATCTTTGATATCTTCCTGTGTGTAATATCCGCCGTATTTATCATAACCGCTTCCGTACAATGGTGGGATTTTAAAATTATATCCTCTGTATCCTCCATTTAATGCTAGATCTGGATATTTTTTAATTTCAATTCTCCACGCTTCGTTATCTGTTAAATGCCAGTGAAATCTATTAAGCTTAAATAATACCATGTAATTAAATAAACGTTTGATTTCATCAATAGTATAGAATTGTCTTGCACAATCGAGATGCATTCCTCTCCATTGATATTTTGGATTATCGTGTATTGTACAAATTGGAAGCTTTGTTTGATAGAAATCAATTAAATGAACTAAAGATATAAGACTATATAGCTTTCCACCATAAGTATTGTATTTAATCTCAATATTATCTTTTGTTATCTGCATAAAATATTGATCGTTTAATAACTGATCATCTTTTTTAAAAAAAATTGGAAATCCTTTTTCAGAAGTAAAATTAATATCCAATTTGTAAGTAATATTTTGCAAATTAGAAATAATTTCAATTTCCGTATTTAGATTAAATGTTTTATTTTCAATATTTATAAATTCATTTTGTAAATGAATTTTTTCTGGCTCAGGAATAATAGGTATAAAATTTTTTGTTTTTAAATCTTCATAAGTTTTCTTTTTAATTGGTTTTTCAAATATCAAATCTGAAACATTTATATTTAATTTACTATTGTTTAATGTATCAATAATGAAAATACCTTCCGGACCACACGAAAGGTTGAAGTTACCAATTTTAGGAATTTGTAAATCTAATAAAATTGTATTTTTTTTTATAGAAAACTCGTAATAACGTCCAATTTGCTTAGTTATTTCGCCTCCTGATATAGATTTTATTGAATAAACTAATGAGAAACACAATTTTAAATTTGGATCTACTAATTTATCATCAAGAATAATTTTTAATTTATTTTCATTTGTAAAAGATATATTAATTTGATTAGTCATAACTAGTAATTATATGAGTTTTAAAGATATATTTAATATAGACGCAGAAGTAAAGGAAAGTGCTCATGCAAGAGTAAATTTAATTGGTGAACATACCGATTATACTGGCGGATATGTCATGCCTACACTTTTATCTTTTAAAAATACCATTGAGATATCTCAAAATAATTCTAATGAATTCACAGTTTATTCTCAACATTTTAAAGAGAAAAAAACATTCAATGATTTCAAAAAATCAATCAACAATGAGTGGGTTGATTATATAAAAGGTTGTTTGCATATATTTTTTGATGAAAATAAGATTTCATCTAGATTTATAAACATTTTTATTGCATCTGATATACCTTTAGAAAGAGGTATTTCATCATCTTCAGCATTGTGTGTTGCTACACTAAAAGCACTTAATACTTTTTTTGAAACAAAAATCAAAGATCCAGAAATTGCAAAATTAGCAAAGAAAGTAGAATTCAACTATATAGGTGTTTCTGGTGGAATAATGGATCAAATGGTTTCTTCTATTGGTATTCATGGCAAAGCATTTTTTATGAATTGTAAGAATTTAGAATACGAACTTATTAATTTTCCAGAAAATTGGAAATTTTGTTTGATTGATTCTGAAGTACAACGAAATTTAAGAGATAGCTCTTATAATGAAAGATTTGCTGAACTCCAAGAGGCTGAAAAAAAACTTGGTGTAGAATATTTAGGTGAAGTTAAAAAAGAAAATTTTCAAACAAATAAATTTAATAATAATACTATAGCAAAAAGAGCAAAGCATGTTGTTTTTGAAAATGATAGAGTGATTAATGCAAAAAAAAATTTAATAGAAAATAATATTCAAGAGTTTGGAAAATTAATGAATGAAAGTCACGTATCATATTCTAAAGATTTTGAAGCATCTACTTTAGATGTTGATTTAATTGTTCAGAGATCGGTTGAATGTGGTGCTCTAGGCGCCAGATTGACTGGTGGTGGATTTGGTGGTTTTACAGTTTCATTAATTGAAAGAAATAATTTTAGTAATTGGTATAGTAAAATATTAAATTTTTATCCTGCTGAAAAGATCTTCGAAGTCAATTAAGGTTTTAATAACCTTCTAAGCTTACCCTCAGTGACATCATGATCGATGTAACATCCTTGTAGATGTCTAAAACCAGTATTTGGATCAAATTTAGTTCTTCCATGTAATAATCTCAGGTTATCAAACATTGCAATCATTCCTTTAGATAATCTAAATTTAATTTTGAAATCATCAGAGTTACAAAGTTTGAACATATATTTTCTAGCCTTATAAAAAAGATCAAGATTATTTTCCTCTAATAATGGAACATAATCAAGTCTTCCACTAAATCGTATTTGTCTAAAGTTATTATTATGGTCTAGTTCAATTAATTTTGCTTCATCAACTAAAATTGTATCAATATCTGTAAATTTAAAAGTAACATTAGTTTCAGTTAATACTTTATAAAATTCAGGTTGGTTATGTTTTAAAAAATTTGCAACACTAAAACCATCAACTAAACTTGAGTCTCCTCCTATAGATTCATTAGCAATACAATGAAGTAATTGAATTCCAGGAACAGGCTTTCTATATGGGTTATCTGAATGTGAAGTTAACTCTAATGCAGTATAGGCAAGATCATTTGGATTTGGTTTTGAGACAACGTTAAATAATTTTCCAAAATTTGTTGCTCGAACTGGGCCTAATTTTTCAGCAAAATTTATAACTTCATCTTCTTCTGCTTTTGTATTTTCGATTATTACATAACCATATTGATAAAATACTTTAAGCATATTGATAAGTTCCTTTTTATTCTCAAAGATTTTATTATTATCAAAAATTTCCAAATTTTGTTCACTGACATTCCATATTTTTTTTTCAGGTATGACATCAATATCATTGATTTCATTATAAAGATCATCGATATTAAAAGATCCTTTTGTTCCATCACTAAATTCAACATTTAATATATTTTCGTTAACATTATGAGAATTTATAAATAGATTATCATCTAAGAGGCTTGGTTCATATAAACGTTGTAGATTATTTTGGTCTACAAATTCACTCCCATTTAATCTTTCACGAAGCCAAATACTATGAAGTTTAAACTCTGATAATTTTCCTTCATTAATATGAATTATTTTTTTTCCCATTTTTAGTTTATTAATTAATATTTAAATTTGTGTAAATTATAAATTATAGTTAAAAATTAAAAAATAGTTGAGAAATAAATGATTAATTATTCTCCTAGTAGAGAATCATCTAAAACTCTAGTTTCATATGCTGAATAAGAGTGCCAGCCATGCACTGTTTGATCAAAATCAATTACACTACCTGTCATTAATCCAGATTCTTCTGAGCACATAAAAGCTAATCCCTTTGCTACATCGATAGGCTTAATCAATCTGTTAAAAGGAACTTTTTTTTCTTCATCTTGCAACCAATTAGGATTTTTTTTATGAACTCTTGTTTGAATATCATGTTCAGCAGGAGTGTCTGTCCATCCAATATTTAAGGCATTTACTCTTATTTGATAGCTAGCGACAGAATTTGCAATATTTTTTGTCATTGTAGCTAAAGCAGCTTTTGAACCACTATAAGCAACAATAAATGGCATACCACTATACATTGCCATAGATAATACATTTGCAATTGTTCCTTTGTTTTTATCTCTAATCATTATTTTAATTGTCTCTTGCATTAATATGAAAGGTGCACGGGTATTAATATTATAATTATTTTCATAATTTTCTAGAGTAGCACTTAGAATTGTTCCTCTTTCTGTGTATCCTGCAACATTAATTAAAGAATTTATTGTTCCAAATTTTTTATCAGTCTCCAAAACAATTTTTTTGCAATCATCAATATTTTTAAGGTCTGCTTTTATATACAAACACTCAGTGCCTAATTTTTCAATCTGATTTTTAACTTCAAGACCTTTATTTTCTTGTCTCCCACAAATTGTAATTGCTTTAGCACCTCTGCTAGCTAATAATCTCGCTGTTTCAGCACCACTACCTTGTGTACTACCTGTAACTATAATGACCTTATCTTTAAATTGTTCATTCATAGAATTTATCTATAACTAAAATTTTGGTTTTACAACTTTATTTAATTTTACTGATTTAGTTGCTGAATTAGCAAGAATTAAAGCATTCTTTCCATCCTCAAAAGTGACTGATGTATTTTTTTTATTTTTTATAGATTTAATAAATTGATCTAATTGTATTTGATAAGCATCTTTGTATCTTTCGATAAAAAAATTTTTAATAGGTTTTTTTGCAAATGACAAATTTTGATTATAGTAATTGATATCATTATTAGGAACATTATCAGAAATTAACATTCCATTACTTCCAAATACTTCAAGTCTTTGATCATAACCATAAACGGCTCTTCTTGAATTATTTATATGAACTAAAACCCCTTTTTTTGATTTCATAAAACACATAGTTGTGTCATAATCATTGGTAACCTTAAAATCATTTGAGACATTTACAGAACCTTGTGCAAAAACTTCTACAATTGGATCATTATTAAGAATAAATCGTGCCAAATCAAAATCATGTATTGAACAATCTCTAAAAATTCCACCCGATTGTTTTAAATAATCAATACCAGGTGGAGAAGGGTCTCTACTTGTGATTACAATCATTTCAATTTTCCCAATTTTTCCTGATAGAACCTCACTTTGTACTTTATTATGATTAGGATCAAATCTACGATTAAAACCAATTTGAATAGTTGGTTTAAATTTTTTAATTTTTTGCCAACATTTATTTACTTTATTTATATCTAAATCAATTGGCTTTTCACATAATATAGCTTTATTACATTCTGCTCCTAGAGAAATATAGTTTGTATGAGTCGGGGTGGCAGAAGCAATTAAAATAGCATTTATTTGATCTGAAGAAATTGCTTCCTTTGCAGTCTTTGCAACTTCACAACTATATTTTTTTGCAATTTTTTTAGCAGAGCTTGTATCAATGTCATAAACGTATTTGAGGCTCGCTTCTGGATGATCATTTATGATTGACGCATGTAATTTGCCAATTCTTCCTGTTCCTAATAAGGCAAAATTAATCATTTTAGATTTTTATCCACTTTGAATTTAAATTAGAAGATTTTTTTGCTGCATAAATAAATTTAATACCAGCTACACCATCATCAATTGTTGGAAATGAATATTTTTTATTTTTATTATGAATCTGATCAGCAAATTCTGAATAAATATTTGCAAAAGCTTCAAAAAAACCTTCTGGGTGACCAGCAGCAATTCTTGAAGATGATAGTGAAAATTTAGATACTAATTTACTTGCTCTTGTTATAACTTTCATTGGTTTATCTAGTTCTATAAATTTTAGATTATTTGGATCATCCTGTAACCATTCTATTGAACCTTTTGTTCCATACACTCTAATTTTTAGACCATTTTCTCCACCAGTAGCAGCAGACGATACCCAGATTATACCTCTTGCCTTATTTCGCATTCTTAATAATACAAAAGCATTATCATCAACTGAAATTTCTGAGGATAATGAATTTACTTCTGCTGATATTTCGTTTGCTTCTAATCCAGTCACATATCTCAACAAATGATACGCGTGAGTTCCAATTTCAGATAATATCATTGAGGGCCCAGATTGTTTTTTATCTAGTCTCCATTTTAATGTTCTTTTTTCATCTTTCTTTTTTACTCCGACTGTATAACCTTGGGGGTACTCAACATTTATTAAATTGATTTTTCCTAATTTATGATTTGAAATAATATTTTTTGCCTCTCGTAACATTGGATAGCTTGAGTAATTGTGTGTTAATGCAAATACAATTTTATTTTTTAAAATTACTTTTTTTAATTTAACAGCATCCTCAACTGTTGCGGTTAAAGGCTTGTCACAAATAATATGTATTCCTTTTTCAATAAATGCTTTTGCTATCTTATAATGATCACCCGATGGAGTCATTATTCCAAGCGCTTGAATACCATCATTTCTTTTTGACTCAGCGGATGCCATAGACTTATAATCATTGTAACAACGATCATCAGCTAATCCTAATGAAGAACCAAAAGATTTAGATTTTTTTTTATCTTTTGAAAATATTCCAGCAACAAATTCAAATTTATTATCAAATCTAGCTGATAGCCTATGTGTGTATCCAATAAATGAATTAGGACCTCCACCAATAAAACCAATTCGAATTTTACTTTTATTATTTAAAGTATCATTTCTGAGTAAATCTAATCTACCAAAAGCAATTTTGGATTTTTTTTTCATTAATTAACTATGCCACCATCAATGACATAATTTTGTGCAGTGCAACCAGAACTTTGATCAGATGCAAAAAACAAAACTGGCTTTGATATATCTTCAGGCATAAGCATTCTTTTAATACATTGTCTCTCTAGTTGAGTTTTTTTAATTTCTGGAGTGAGCCATAATTTTTTTTGCCTCTCCGTAATGATCCAGCCAGGAACAATACAATTTACTCTGATGTTATAGACACCTAAATCTCTTGCTAAAGTTCTTGTTAATCCCATAATAGCAGATTTTGCAGTGGTATATCCAGGCATACCGCCTTGAGAAATCATCCATGAAAAACTACCTATATTTACAACAGAACCTTTTCCTAAATCTTTCATGTCTTTATAGA
>CACNCX010000041.1 GCA_902619045.1 uncultured Alphaproteobacteria bacterium
TGCTAATCCCGCCATATCTTTAATGGCAATAATATGTGCTCCTGCTTTTTCTAAATCTTTAACAAGATCAATATAATATTTTAATGTATATTTTTTCTCATTTGGATCAGTTACATCATTTGTATAACAGATAGTTCCTTCACAAATTTTATTTTGATTGCGGACTTCATCAATTGCAACACGCATATTATCAATTAGGTTTAATGAATCAAAAACTCGGAATACATCAATTCCAGCTTGAGCTGACTGTTGAATGAAGTGTTTAACAACGTTATCTGGATAATTTTTATATCCAACAGCATTAGATCCTCTAAAGAGCATTTGTTTAAGAAGGTTAGGTGCTCTTTTGTTTAATCTTGCTAATCTATCCCAAGGATCTTCTTTTAAAAAACGCATCGATGTATCAAACGTTGCGCCTCCCCAACATTCTAATGAGAATAAGGTACTTAGATTTTCACTATAATATTCAGCGATGTTAACAAGATCATCTGTTCTCATTCTTGTAGCAAGAAGCGATTGGTGTGCGTCACGCATCGTTGTGTCAGTAATTAGGGTATGGGGTGTTTCTTTTATTTTTTTTGCAAATTTTTCTGGACCTAAAGTTTGTAAATCCTTTACATAATTATTTTTTTCACTTTTAATGTTTGAAATAGGAACTTGAACTTCTACAGTCGAATTATTACTGACTCTACCAGATATATCATTGTGTCCATTTACAATTATATTTCCAAGATAAGATACAATTTTTGATGCTCTATCTTTTTGCGGATTATAAGCATAGAGTTCTTTTTTAGTATCAACAAAATTTGTATTGTAGTTTCCTTCAAGGAAGTCTTTATTGTTAATAAGAGACTCAAGAAATACTAAATTTGTTTTAACACCTCTGATTCTAAATTCTCGCAAAGCCCTATCCATTCTTTTAATACAGTCGTCTTGATGCTTTGCCCAAGTTGTTACTTTTACAAGTAAAGAATCATAATACGGTGTGATGATCGAACCTGAAGAAGCATTTGCTGCATCTAGCCTCACTCCAAAACCAGCAGCTGATCGGTAAGTCATTATCTTCCCATAATCTGGCATAAAATTATTAAGCGGATCTTCGGTAGTAACTCTACATTGAATAGCAAATCCATTTAGATGAATTTCTTCTTGTTTAGGAAGAGCTGGGTGACTTCCAATTTTTTGACCTTCTGCAATTTTAATTTGGGCTTTTACAATATCAATACCAGTTACTTCTTCTGTTACTGTATGTTCAACTTGAATTCTTGGGTTAACTTCAATGAAATAAAATTCGCCAGATTTTTTATCAAACAAAAATTCAACAGTTCCTGCGCCAAAGTATTTAACTTCTTTTGCAATTTTAATAGCGGCGTTACAAATTTCTTCTCGAGTTTTATTTTCAAGAAAATGTGCAGGTGCTCTTTCAATAATCTTTTGATGCCTTCTTTGAAGAGAACAATCTCTTTCAAAAAGATGTATGATATTTCCGTGTTTGTCACCTAAAATTTGAACTTCAATGTGCGCAGCATCTTCTAAAAATTTTTCTATAAATACTTCATCTTTTCCAAAAGCTTTAAGTGACTCGCTTTGAGCAGTTGTAATTTGATCTATTAATTCATTACTTGATCTAACAACGCGCATTCCTCGACCGCCGCCGCCCCAACTAGCTTTAACAATTACTGGGTAACCAATTTTCTCAACTTCTTTTTCAACACTTTTTAAATTTTCTTTTGTTACAAGAACAGACGGAACGGTGCCTACTTTTGCTTCTTCAGCAACTTTTTTAGCCTCTGTTTTATTTCCAAATCTTTTTAGTATTTCTTTACTAGGCCCAATAAATGTTATGTCATTTTTTTCACACTGCTCAGCCAGTTCAGGGCTCTCAGATAAAAATCCATATCCTGGATGGATAGCATCAACCTTTGCATCTTTAGCAATTTTAATAATCGAGTCTATGTCCAAATATGCTTGAATTGGACCTTTGCCTTCACCTACTAAATAACTTTCATCCGTTTTAAATCGGTGAATAGCAAAACGATCTTCTTTAGAGTAAATAGCAGCTGTTTTAATACCGGACTCTTCAGCAGCTCTAAAAATTCGAATAGCAATTTCACTTCTATTTGCTGCTAAAATTTTACCAATCTTTTTCATCAAGCCACCATTAAATAAGGATTATTACTTAATATTTTTTCGGGGATGCATCTATATGTTCCTTACTAAATTAGCAAGAGATCAAAGGAATTTAGCCATTTTTTAGGATTTGGAAGCAATTATAAATTGATAATAAAATGCAAATTATTGATTTAATATCTGCGCACATATGTCCCTTTATCAGAAAGGTTATTTTATATTAATGTAAATTTATGAATTCATTAAATGAAAATATAAGACCATATCAAAGTTGCTCCAAATCAGTCTTTTTGGTTTTAGGAATTATTTTTATAAGTTGGATTTCATTATTCTCTATTTTTCTTATTGTACAAGGTGCATGGCCTGTATCTATATTTCTTGGACTTGAATATCTGATTATTTTTTATTTGATCCGTTTATATTTCAAAGAAAAAAATATTAAGGATGAAATTAACATTAACCAAAAAGAGATATTTATAAGAAAATATAAAGGTGATAAACTTTTACATTCATCTAAATTTAGCACTTATTGGTCCAAAGTTTTTTTTACAAAATTTAAAAACACTTCCAAGTTATCAATAAGAGAATCAGATAAAGAAACTGAAGTTGCAACTTTCTTGCATGCTGATTTAAAGGAAAGTTTATACTTAAGAATTAAAAGACAATTAAGCTATTATTAAAATAACAAATCATTCATATTAAAAAGACCTGCTTCCTTTTTAGAAACAAAGATAGCTGCTTCGATGGCCCCAGCTACAAAAATTGATCGATTATTAGCTTTATGAACTAGATCAACTCTATCGTTAGTACCAATAAAACTTACAGTATGTTCACCTGCAATTTCACCACCTCTTGTAACAGAAAAACCAATGTCACCTTTTTTTCTGGATGTTAGTTTTTTTTGTACGATCTAAAACTTTTGATTTATTTAATTTAGTTTTTCTACCTTCAGCTGCATATTCACCCAGAGATAATGCAGTTCCAGAAGGAGCATCTTTTTTATGTTTGTGATGAGTCTCAGAAATTTCAATATCATAATCAGTATCTTTTAAGGCTGATGCTGTTTGTTTTACCAAATTAAATAGTAAGTTAACACCCAAGCTCATGTTAGAAGACATTAGTATAGGTATTTTTTTAGAATAACTTTTTACTTTCTTTTTTTGTGCGTCTGTCATTCCAGTTGTACCAATAACAACTGCTGTTTTATTTACAGAGGCGATTTTAAGATTACCTAAAGTGGACTCAGGTGTTGTAAAATCAATTATGACATTTGCTTCTTTGATTAACTGAGCTGCATTAGCTGTAACCAATTTTGCAGAGTGTATACTTGAAACTTTGTTTAAGGGTTTGTCTATATCTTTATGTTTTTTGTGCTCAAAACCACCGACAAATTCTAAATTTTTATTTTGTAAAATTTGTTTCGATATTTCCTGACCCATTCGGCCAAGACAACCTGCAACTGCTACTTTAATTTTTGCCATAAAAACTTCTTATACTTTGGTGATTGTAAGTTGAAAAGAAATTAAGTTAAATCTTCCCAGACTTCTTTTAATTTTGAGAAAAAACCTTGCGATTTTGGGCTATGTTTTTTTGAAGTTCCTCCTTCATTTTCGAACTCTCTCAAAATATCTTTTTGTTTGCTATTTAGATTGACTGGTATTTCAACGTTTGCTTGCACATACATATCTCCGCGTCTGCTTTGTCGAAGTATACTCATTCCTTTGCCGCGTAGTCTAAATTGTGTTTCAGATTGAGTTCCCGCTGGAATGTTAAGCCTGGCTTTTTTTCCCTCTATTGTTGGTACTTCTATTTCGCCACCTAAAATAGCAGTAGTGATTGAAATTGGTATTTCACAAAATAAATTTTCTTCTTCTCTTTCAAAGAGTTTGTCTTTTTGAACTTCAACAAAAATATAGAGATCCCCATTTCCTGCACCTCTTTCGCCAGGCTCACCTTCTCCAGCTATTCTAATTCTTGTACCTGTATCAACACCAGCAGGAATAGTAACAGAAATTGTTTTTTGCTTTTTTATATTTCCAGTTCCAGAACATTTAAGACACGGATTTTTTATACTTGAACCTTCTCCACCACATGTAGGGCATGGTCTTTCAATAGAAAAGAAGCCTTGTTGTGATCGAACTTTACCTGCACCACCACAAGTAGAACATGTACTTGGTCCAGATTTATCTGCACTTCCAGTAGCTGCACACGTATCACAACCAACATATGTTGGAATTCTTATTTGTGGTTTCTTTCCAGTGAAAGCTTCGAATAGGGAAACGGACATATTATAACGAAGATCACTTCCTCTTTGAGGTCCTCGTCTTCTTGATGATTGTCCTCCAAAACCCCCACCAAAGAACTCTTCAAAGATATCAGAAAAGCCACCTGCAAAATCTCCAAAGCCTTGAGCTCCACCCATTCCGCCTTGTTTGAAAGCATCATGTCCATATTGATCATAAGCTGATCTTTTTTCTGAATCTTTTAGAACTTCGTAAGCAGCAGCTGCTTCTTTGAATTTTCTTTCAGCTGTTTTGTCATCCTTGTTACGATCAGGATGATATTTCATGGCTTGTTTTCTATAAGCTTTTTTTATTTCATCTTCACTGGCATTTCGTTGAACACCTAGTATCTCATAGAAATCTTTATCAGCCACATCTCCTCCTTATAAAAATTATGGAGCGTTAATCTTTTTTATCTTCGTCTACTTCTTCAAATTCAGCGTCTACAACCTTTTCATCTTTTGTATTATCAGCTGATGGTTCAGCACCAGATGGATCAGGTTGAGGTCCAGCACCTTGAGGGTTTTGTTTATAAATTGCTTCACCCATTTTTAGAGATGACTGAACCAGTGCTTCAGTTTTAGATTTTATAGCTTCTAAATCCTCACCGTCTTTTACTTTCTTGAGCTCTTCAATATCTTCTGTGATTTTATTTCTATCAGCTTCAGGAATTTTATCTCCGTTCTCTTTTAAGTTCTTTTCAGTTTCATTAATTAAACTATCGGCATGGTTTCTAGTATCAACAGCTTCTCTTTTCTTTTTGTCAGCTTCAGCATTTTCTTCTGCTTCTTTGACCATTTTTTCAATCTCTTCATCTGATAATCCGCCAGAAGCCTGGATCTTGATTTGTTGTTCTTTACCAGTTGATTTGTCTTTAGCCGAAACGTTTACAATACCGTTTGCATCAATATCAAAAGTTACTTCAATTTGTGGCATTCCTCTTGCAGCAGGTGGGATACCTACTAAATCGAACTGGCCTAATAATTTGTTATCAGCTGCCATTTCTCTTTCACCTTGAAAAACTCTAATTGTTACTGCACTTTGATTGTCTTCAGCAGTTGAAAATACTTGGCTCTTCTTTGTTGGAATTGTTGTATTTTTATCAATCAGTTTTGTGAATACGCCGCCAAGTGTTTCAATACCAAGTGATAAAGGTGTAACATCAAGTAATAGAACATCTTTGACATCACCTTGTAATACTCCTGCTTGAATAGCAGCACCAGATGCAACAACCTCATCGGGGTTAACACCTTTATTAGGCTCTTTCCCAAAGAAGTTTTTTACTATCTCCGTTACTTTAGGCATTCTTGTCATACCACCAACTAAAATAACATCATCAATTTCAGCAGCTTGTAAACCAGCATCTTTGAGTGCCATTTCGCAAGGTTTTAAACTTTGGTTTAAAAGTTCACCTACGATAGCTTCAAGTTTTGCTCTCGATAATTTAATCGTTAAATGTTTAGGACCAGATTGATCAGCTGTTATGAATGGCAAGTTAACTTCTGTTTCAGTTGAACTTGATAATTCAATTTTTGCTTTCTCAGCTGCCTCTTTCAAACGTTGAAGAGCAAGTTTATCTGAGCGTAAATCAATACCATTGTCTTTTTTGAATTCGTCAGCAAGGTAATCAATAATTTTAAGATCAAAATCTTCACCACCAAGATGCGTATCACCATTGGTTGATTTAACTTCAAAAACACCATCACCTATTTCTAAGATAGAAATATCAAATGTACCTCCACCAAGATCGTAAACAGCAACTGTACCTGTTTTCTTTTTATCTAAACCATATGCTAAAGCTGCTGCAGTAGGCTCGTTAATAATTCTTAAGACTTCTAGTCCAGCTATTTTTCCGGCATCTTTTGTTGCTTGTCTCTGAGCATCATTAAAATATGCAGGAACTGTGATAACTGCTTGTGTAACAGTGTCTCCTAAATAAGACTCTGCAGTCTCTTTCATTTTTTGTAAAATAAATGCACTAATTTGACTTGGACTATATTTATCTCCACGTGCTTCTACCCAAGCATCACCGTTATCACCTTTTACTATTTTATAAGGTACTAGTCCGCTGTCAGACTTAACAGCTTCATCCTCAAATGTTCTTCCGATTAATCTTTTTATGGCAAATAAAGTATTTTCAGAATTAGTTACTGCCTGTCTTTTAGCTGATTGTCCAACAAGTTTTTCTTTTGTGTCACTGAATGCTACCATTGAAGGAGTTGTTCTTCCACCCTCAGAGTTTTCAATTACTTTTGCTTCCTTACCGTCCATTACTGCAACGCAGGAGTTTGTAGTGCCCAAATCAATACCAATTACTTTTGCCATATTTTTTATCCTCTTTACTTAATTATTTACCAATCATCATTGGTTACTTTAGATATGGGAAAAAAGTTTTAAAATACAAGGATGTTTGGGATTTATATTAAAAAAAACTAGTAATTTAAGGCTTTTTATGACTTTTCTTTACTCTCATTTTCAGGATTATCTTCTTCATTTTCTTCTTTAGGCTCTTCTGTTTTAGCAACTGGTTTTTTGGAAACTCCAACCATTGCTGCTCTGAGTAATCGATCATGCATTGTATAGCCAGATTGGACTTCCTGTACTACAGTTCCTTCTTCAACATCATTATTTTCAACTTCCATCATTGCCTGATGAAAATTATGGTCAAATTTTTGATTTAAAGTTTCAATTTTTTTGACTCCATGTTTTTCAAGAGTACTTTTGTATTCTTTAAGAACCATTTTTAAACCATCAATAAGATTTTTTATACTTTCTGGATGATTTTCATCTTCTGGTAATGCATCTAGCGCTCTTTCTAAATTATCTCCTGGCGACAGAATATCTCTTGCTAAATTTATGCTACCAAACTTTATTGTTTCAACTTTTTCTCGTTCAAATCTTTTTCTAAGATTTTCCATTTCAGCGAGTAACCTAATTTTTTCTTCTTTTAGTGTTTCAATTTCCTTTTCTAAGCTGTCTTCTTCTGAATTCTCATCTTCAGTTGTCTCTTCTGTATCTGTGTTTTCTTGACTATCATTATTATCTTCATCGTTTTCAATATTCTCAGAATCAGGTTCTTTTATTTCTTCTTGTTGGTTATCTTCTTCTTTTTTTTCAACCATTAATCAATCACCTTTCCAATAATTTTAGACGTATAATCAACCAGGGGAACAATTTTGGAGTAGTTTAGTCTTGTTGGTCCAACTACTCCTATAGCTCCTATAATTTCTTGATCATTGTTTTTATATGGGGCCATTACCATAGAAAGACCAGAGTGTTTAAACAAAAAATTTTTAGATCCAATAAAAATCTGAACCCCTTTTGCTTTTCCTGCAGTTTCTAATATATCCACAAAACTAGATTTTTTCTCAATTTCATCAAAAAGATTTCTGATTTGATCTAAATCTTTCGAAACAATTTCATCTTTTAATAAATTTGATTGACCATGTAGAAAAATATAAGGATTTTTACTATTAGGCTGAGTTTCAATAATGCCCTGTTGAATTAACTTTGAAGAAATTAATTCTAGTTCATTTTGTGAATTTTTTATTTCTGTTTGAATAAGTCTTTTTATTTGAGAGATATTTTTGTTAGTAAACTTTGATGTAAGATAGTTTGAGGCCTGTATTAATAATGAACTATTATATTTTCCATTATCTTCAATGATCCGGTTTTCTACTTCTCCATTCTCATAAGCAAGAATAAGCATTAATTGGCTACTATTTAATCTAATAAACTCAACGTGCTTTATGTTTTTTTGAAATTTTGGCGCAATAACTATTCCTGCATAGCTCGATAATCCTGAAATTGCCTTGGAAGCAACATCGAGCACCTCTTCATAAGATTTTCCCTTTGTTAAACACTGTTGTTTAATATTTTCTTTATCTATTTTTGAAATTCTTCCAAACTCTAAAAGTCCGTCTACAAAAAACCTCATCCCTTTCTCAGTAGGCATTCTACCTGCTGATCTATGCGGGGCGTACAGTAGTCCTTCTTTTTGTAAATTTGATAAAATGGATCTAATTGAAGCTGAGGAAAGATTTAAACCTCCCAATTTCATAATAGTTTCTGATCCTGCTGGAGAGCCGGTTTTAAGATATGACTCAACTAATTTTTTAAAAATTAATTTCGATCTGTCATTAATTTGTGCATATACATTATCAGACATAAGAATTTTATTTAAAAATAATATTTATCTACTATTATTAAATTTATATGAGAAAAGATAGAGCCTTCAATCAAATGCGTGAAATTTCATTTGAGAAAGATGTAAATATTCATGCTGATGGTTCATGCTTAGTAAAGTTTGGTAACACACATGTTCTTTGTCTTGCAACTATTGATGAGAAAGTTCCTCACTGGTTAAAAAATACTGGCAAAGGTTGGGTTACAGCAGAATATGGCATGCTACCAAGATCAACAAATACTAGAATGGACAGAGAGGCTGCAAAAGGAAAGCAGTCAGGTAGAACGCAAGAAATACAGAGGTTAATTGGACGTAGCTTAAGATCTATTGTGGATCTTTCAAACCTTGGAGAGCGTCAAATAAAAATAGACTGTGATGTAATTCAAGCAGATGGCGGGACAAGAACTGCTTCTATCAGTGGTGGTTTTATTTCTTTATATCTGGCAATAGAAAAATTAAAGAATAATTATAATCTCCAGAAACCTATTATCAAAAACTTTATAGGGGCAGTATCAACTGGCATAGTGGAAAATAAAGCATTATTGGATCTAGATTATAGGGAAGACTCCGAAGCTCAAGTAGATGCAAATTTTGTAATTTGTGATTCAGATGAAATATCTGAAATTCAAGTTACTGGTGAAGAATATTTTTTCAATGATGCTCAGTTTACAGAAATGTTTTCACTAGCTAAAATTGGGGTTAAAGAAATAATTTCTAAACAAAAAAAGGCTTTGAAATAAATTGAGGCAATTATTATTTTTCTCAAATAATAAAAATAAAATAATTGAAATTAAAAAAATTTTTA
>CACNCX010000042.1 GCA_902619045.1 uncultured Alphaproteobacteria bacterium
AACTGATTATCAATTTTTTTTGACCCATCTGAGGTAGTATGATTTATAGGAATATAGTAAGAAATGTTTTCACTAAAACATATTGATATACCAACTAATTTAGCTTTTTCTATATTGAGTGAGTTAGTTTCGGTATCAATAGCGCATATACCTTTTTTTTCAATCTCGCTTAAAATCTTTTCAAAATTTTTCTTTGAATTAATTAATTGATACTTTGGTTCGATTTCATTTTTTTGAATAATCTTATTATTATAACTAGATATAAATGAATTGGATTTTAATCTTTCAGATATTGATCTAAAGCCTTGCTCTTTAAGAAACCCAAAGATATTATTATTTTCTTTTTTTAATTCATTATAGGTTTTAATTTTGTTAATACCCTCAGATATTTTTACGTCATTTTTAAGTGTTACAAGTTTTAAACTTATTCTTATGTCATTTTCTGATTCTTTTAAAATTTTTCTTCTTTTTTCTTGTTTAATTTTATCAAGATTTTTAATTAAACAATCGATGTCATTATATTCATTTATTAGTTGAGATGCTGTTTTTGGTCCAATACCAGGAGCTCCTGGAATATTATCTACTTTGTCTCCTGTTAGAGCTTGAATAAAAATAACTTTATCTGGATGCACTCCAAATTTTTCTTCTACATCTTTAGTTTCTATTTTTTTATTTTTCATTGGATCAAGCATTGTCACATTATTACTAACAAGCTGCATTAAATCTTTATCTGAAGAAACAATGATGGTTTCAATTCTATCTTTTTCAGCCAATCTTACATAAGTAGCGATTAAATCATCAGCCTCAAATCCCTCTATTTCTAATTGAGGTATATTAAAACTCTTTACACACTCTCTAATTAAAGGAAATTGTGGTATCAAGTCATCAGGAGCTTCTCCTCTATTAGCCTTATATTCTGGATATATTTCATTTCTAAAATTTTCCCTCGCGGCATCAAAAATAACTATCATTTTATCATCGCTATAATCTTCTATCAGTTTAACAAGCATATTTGTAAAACCAAAAACTGCGTTAATTGGAGTTCCATCTGCGCGATTCATAGGGGGTAGTCCATAATAAGCTCTAAATATATAAGCAGAGCCATCAACTAATACTAATCTACTCTTTTTATTCATTGTAAATTTAAATATATAAGATTTATATTAAATGTCAGATTATAAATATTCAATTGAAGCAAAAAATGTAAATAAAACCTTTTTAAAAAAAACTCAGGAAGTTAAAGCTCTTATCGATTTTAGTATCTCAATAAAAAAGGGAACTATTCATGGTTTATTAGGGCCAAATGGTGCAGGAAAATCAACTTTCATAAATATACTAGGCGGTTTAGTTAAAAAAAACTCAGGTGAAGTTAATGTTTGTGGAATAAATATAGATAAAAACATAAAATTAAGTAAATTTAAAATTGGTATAGTTCCACAAGAACTTAATATCGATCCTTTCTTTTCTCCAGCAGAATTATTAGAACTTCAAGCAGGTCTATATGGGGTTCCAAAAAAGAAAAGGAAGACTGACGAAATTTTAGAAAACTTAAAGTTAACTGATCAAAGAAATGCATATGCTAGAACTTTGTCAGGAGGTATGAGAAGAAGATTATTAATTGGTAAAGCCCTAGTACATGATCCCGAAATTATTATTTTAGATGAACCAACTGCGGGTGTAGATATTGATATAAGATCATCAGTTTGGAATTATGTAAAAAGAATTAGTGGACAAGGGAAAACTGTATGCTTAACTACACATTATCTTGAAGAGGCAGAGAACCTTTGTGACAATATTACTATAATTAATCATGGTAAGAAAATCATTGAAGGATCAAAAAACGATCTTTTAAATATTATTTCAACAAAATCTGTTACATTTATTTTAAATAAAAATATAGATATCCCTAAAGATTTAAAAGAGTTTAACCCAGTTATAGACAATGGAGTATTGAAACTGAGTTATGATAAAAATAAAATAAATATAAAAAAAATAATTGATATTTTAAATAGAAATAAAATTGATTTTAAAGAAATTAATACGTTCGAGGGTGATTTAGAAGATGTCTTCTTAAAAGTTGTTAATAAAAAATGATGCAGTCATCAGAAAAATTTTTTAGTTTTTTATTTTTACTTATTCCTTTATTTCTTATAACTGGTCCGGCATTACCTGATGTTGTAATCAGTCTAGGCTTAATATTTGGTATTATTTATTTTATTTACCATAAAGAATATTTAGAATTAATTAATATTCATTTTATTAAGATATCAATTATTTTTTGGTTTAGCCTTATATTTATAAGTTTTTTTTCTTATAACAAAACAAATTCATTTCAAGATGCTTTAATTTTTATTAGATTTTTATTTATACCAATTTTATGTTATTTTATTTTTTTTAAAAAAAGCAAACTTTTTAGGCAAGCTTTATTAATTGTTACTATTCTTGTTGTATTGGTTTGTATAGATTCATTTTACCAATTCTTAAATTATACTCCAGAAAATGGTTTTGGGAGAGATTTACTAGGTTTTAAATCAAATTGGTATGGAAGATTAACAGGACCATTTGGAGATGAATTAATACCTGGCTCTTATATATCAAAATTTGGCTTATTAGGATTTGCATTTCTTATTTCTATTAAAAAATTTGAAAATAAAATTATTTTTCATTCAATATATTTATCTTCAATACTTTTTATTAGTTTTGTTTCTGGAGAAAGAATGGCATTTGCAACATTTGGTCTAGGTTTAGTATTTTTATTCATATTTCTAAATGGATTTAGAAAATCTATTTTTTTATCAATAATTATTGGTATTTTTTTAATATTTATAACTACTTATTTACATCCTTCTTACAATGATTTTAAAGTTGTTGAATCAACACAATATCATCAAGGTCAAAAAATAGAGAAATTTTTTAATTGTATTGATGATAAAGAACAAATTTGTTCAAAAATTATAGATATTCAACCAAGCTTTTATGAAATAATAAAAAATTTTAAAACATCTGCCTACGGTGAAATATATTTATTATCATTTAAGATGTTCAAAGATAATCCTCTTACGGGTATTGGGATAAATAATTTTAAATTTTTGTGTGATAGTAATAATATTTATCAAAATATGATGGTGTATTACAAATGTGCATCACATCCACACAATATATATATTCAATGGTTAACTGAAGGTGGGTTAATTGTTTTTGTTTTATTTATTCTATATTTAATTTTTTTAATATTTTTTATACTAAATAATAATGGTGACAAAAAATATAAAATAGTCTCTATTGCAGTAATGATTATTTTGTTTTGGCCAATTATGTCTACAGGAAGTTTAATAAAAAACTGGTTTGGAGTTAGTACTTTTTTTATTGTTGGATTGTGTATTTGTCTCAGTAAATTTAGAAATAATTATTAAAACTTGACTTAAGAAAATATTTTTTTAATTTATTTGCAAAAAATAAACCTAAAAAAAAGAAAAGTATAACTGATAAAGTTGTTCCATTACCCTGCCCAAATAAAGATCCAATATACATAAAAAGAAAAATTATTGTAGATGATAATACTTTAAAGTGAATACCTAAAATAGAACCTATAATAGCAAAAATTATTATGAATAGTGTATTACCTAATCCCATTCCAAAAAATGATCCTGCATAAGCCATATAAATAGATGAATATACAATAGAAATATTAGTAGAATAAGAATTATCAAAAAATCTTACTTTTATAAGATAATAAAAAGATTTTAAACCATCAACCCAAGTAATTTTTTTTCCCTGAGCTTTAGATCTAAAAAAATATGATACACCAAATTCATAAATAAAAAAATTATGCCTTACAATTTGAGAGGCTAAATCAATCTCTATTCCAAAATCGTTTACAGTTAGTTTGATTTTTTCAATTACACTTCTATGAAGGATTTTTAGACCGCAGTGAACATCACTTAATGATTGTGAAAAAAAAATATTAAAAATTAATGAATTAATTTTACCTACCAGATTATTAAAAAAATAATTATTTTTTTTTAACTTTCCTGAAAGATAACGACTTCCAAATATACATTTGATATCTTTATTTTTTTTTATCATATCAAACATTTCTTTTGCATCTTTAGTATCTAACTCTAAATCTGCATCTTGTAGTAAAATATATTCTCCTTGAGAATTTTTTATTCCTGTTTGAATTGCTTTTCCTTTACCAGAATTTATATCTAATTTAATCAGTTTAAAAATAAATTTATAATTATTTTTATTCTTTAACTCTTTCAATAAATTTGATGAACCATCAGTTGATCCATCATCAACTACGATTATTTCGATATTTTCCTTATTGAAATACGTTTCTATTTGCTCAAATAGCTTATTAAGAAAATTAATCTCATTAAATACTGGTATTACTATTGATAAAACTTTGCTATTCTCTTGGCGCATGTTTATTCAGTATTCTTTGTAATGTACGTCTATGCATTCTTAGCCTTCTTGCTGTTTCAGATACATTTCTATTACACTGTATAAACACTCTTTGAATGTGTTCCCATCTAATTCTATCTGCAGTCATAGGATTTTCAGGTGGAGGTGGTAATACCTCTTTTGAATTAGTAAGAGCATCATAAATTTGGTCTATTTCTGCGGGTTTAGGGAGATAATCTATTGCTCCTGATTTTATTGCTGCCACTGCAGTAGCTATATTTCCGTAACCAGTTAATAGGAGAGATTTTGTTTGAGGGCTTATTTTCTGGAATTCTTTAATTAACTCTAAACCAGAACCATCCTCTAATCGCATGTCAACTACCGCATAATCAAAGTTTTTTTCAGTTACTTTTAATAAGGAATCTTTAAAACCTGGTGATGATACTACTTCAAAACCTTTCTTTTCCATAGATCTAGTAAGTCTTTCTCTAAAAGGAAGATCATCATCAACAATTAATAAAGTCATATTCATATATTTAAGATAGAGTTATCAAATACAATTTCAACAACAGCATTGTCATCTTTTGAATTATAGAAATTAATACTGCCACCCATATTTTCAATCAAATTTTTAGCAATGAATATGCCTAACCCCATTCCTTGATTATTTTTTGAAATATATGGCTCACCTAATTTATCAATTATATCTTTTGAAAATCCATCACCATCATCCATAATTTTAATTTTAACTTGTAAATTGTTATAATTTATTTCAGCAGTTATATTTGTCTTAGAATATAATATAGCGTTTTGAATGATGTTACCTAAAGCATACATTATTTCATCTTTAAAAATGATTTCAGGTTCATTATCAGTTGGTGTTTTATTAATAATTAATTTTTTATTTTTATTAAATTTTTCAAAATTTATTTTTATTAGATCGGTTATTTTAACTTTTTCAAGGAACTTGTCTTTAAGCTTTAAAGGATTTTTAGAAAATCTTTGTAATATTTCTCTACATCTTTCAGCTTGAGATTTTAATAAAATAATATCTTTAGCAATATTATTATTATCAATAAGTATTTTTTCCTTCAGTAAATCATTTATAATTAAAAATATAGTATTTAGAGGGGTGCCAAGTTCATGTGCGGCAGCAGCACTAAGGGAACCTACTTCAGTCATTTTTTTTTGATTTAAGATTTGCATCTTAGAAATAGAAAGTGCGTTAGATATTTTTCTAGAAGAGTTTGCAAAAAGATAGGCATATATTGCAATAAAAATTACAGTTATTATTAATGATGCTACTAGGCCAAAACTATATATTTCTGGAAGAAAAAATTCTGTCCCTAGATCAAGTGGTATAAAATAAAAATTTAATATTATAATAATACCAATTGAGATGGTTGACAATACAACTGTCATAAAAGCTGGTAAATAAGATGCGGAAGTTATTACTGGTGCTAAAATTAATATTGAAAATGGATTAATAATTCCACCCGTTAAAAAAAGCAGAAAACCTAATTGCAAGGTATCAAAAAGCAAAAAAGAAAACGCTTTAATATTGCTTATAGATTTGTTTTTTCTTTCCTCAAAATAAGAAAATAAATTTAATGCAACTGAGAGAAATATTATTGCTAAAGTTTCGAAGAATGGAATTTGAATATTAATAAAGTAATAAACAAAAAAAATTGCTAAAATTTGTCCAGAAATAGCAATCCATCTTATTTTAATAAGATTACCAAGCAGTATCGTATTCATTAAATATTAAATATCAAGATTTGCCACTTTTAATGAATTTTCAGCTATAAATTTTTTTCTTGCATCTGTTTCTCCACCCATAAGATCTTCAAAAGCTTTATTTGCGGAATCAACTTGATTAATTTTTACAGACAATAATACTCTTTCGTTAGGGTCTAATGTTGTTTCCCATAATTGATCTGGGTTCATTTCACCTAATCCCTTATATCTATTTATTTGAAGACCAGATTTTCCAAAATCTAATATTTTATCAATTAAATCTAAAGGTCCAAAAATTTTAAATTCTTCATTTTTATGGTTAAGTATTCCACAACCAGTCTCTTTTAGACGATAAAAATTCTCCATTAACTCGTCTTTGATTTCATTCAAAGCTTTTGCTTCTGGTGAAACAATAAAGTTCTCATCTATGGTATATTTTTCAGTAAACCCTCTAATAGTTCTTTCAAATATTAAAGAATTATTTTTGTGAATTACTTTCCAGTTTTTTTCTGAAATATTTGAAATTAAATTTAATCTTTGTTGAAGATATTTTGCAATTTCCTGACCAATATTTTTGTCTCTAAGATTTCTTATATCTAATGCTCTTACAATTGCTGAGTGTTCAATTATGTCACTATTATCTACTCTTCTTAGTAGTGGCATAACTAAATTTTTAGTTTTTTTTGAGAGGTATATTATTTGTTTTAATTCTTTACCTGCAATTTGAGAAAGTTGAGTGTTTTGAAAAAAAGTATTTTTCAATCCTTCTTCAATCAAGTAATCTTCTAAATCATTATCATCTTTTTTGTATACAGTTGAATTACCTTTTTTAAGTCTATAAAGGGGTGGTTGAGCTATAAATAATCTCCCTGAATCTATAATGGGTTTCATATGTCTATAAAAAAAAGTTAATAATAGTGTCCTTATATGACTTCCATCTACATCTGCATCTGTCATAATAATTATTTTGTGATATCGCATTTTAGAATAATCAAATTTACCTTCTGCCTTATTTTGGCTAATATCATCTGAAGGATTGCCAACACCTGCCCCAATAGCTGTAATTAGAGCTCCAATTTCATTACTTGTTAAAACTTGTTTATCATTGGCTCTTTCTACATTTAATATTTTTCCTCTTAATGGAAGTATCGCTTGATTTTTTCTATCTCTTCCTTGTTTAGCAGATCCTCCAGCTGAATCTCCTTCAACTATAAACAATTCAGATAAATCAGGATTTTTCTCTTGGCAGTCAGCCAGTTTACCAGGAAGAGAAGTATTTTCCAAACCAGTTTTTCTTCTTGTAAGTTCCCTTGCTTTTCTAGCAGCTTCTCTTGCATTGGAAGCTTCAATTATTTTATCAATTACTTTTTTAATTTCTGAAGGATTTTCTTCAATCCACTGTTCTAATTTATTCAAGCTTGTTGACTCAATAACTGGTCGAACCTCAGAAGACACAAGTTTATCTTTTGTTTGACTTGAAAATTTAGGATCTGGTAGCTTAACCGATATTATACAAGTTAGTCCTTCTCTAGCATCTTCACCAGAAATAGTATTAGAATTTTTTGTATTTTTATTTATATAATTTACAATTGACCTTGTAAGTGCTCCTCTAAATCCAGCTAAATGAGTTCCTCCATCTCTTTGTATGATATTATTTGTAAAACATATTGTGTTTTCATGATAACTATCAGTCCATTGTAAGGAGCATTCAACTGAAATATTATTTTTTTGTGCATAAAAAAAAATGGGTTCAGAATTAATAAGGTTTTTACCCTGGTTTAAATATTTTACATATTCCTTAATACCTCCATCATATTTAAAATGTATATTTTTCTCTTCAGATTGTCTCTTATCAGTAAAATAAATACTGATTCCTGTATTTAAGAATGCTAGCTCTCTTAATCTTTTTTCTATTGATTTAAAATTAAAATTTATATCTTTAAAAATTTTATTTGTAGGAAGAAATGTAATTTTAGTTCCTGTAAAAATTTCATTGTTAATTGTATTTGACTTTCCAATAACATTTAATTCTTTAGTAACTATTCCATTCTCAAATTCAATGTTATATATTTTTCCATCTCTATTAATTTCTAAGATTAAGTATTCAGATAAAGCATTTACAACTGAAACACCCACCCCATGTAATCCTCCAGATACTTTATAACTATTTTGATCAAATTTACCGCCTGCGTGTAATTCTGTCATTATAAGTTGAGCTGCGGGTATTTTTTCTGTTTTGTGAAGATCTACTGGGATTCCCCTACCATTATCAGTAATGGTTGCCGTGCCATCAGCATTTAAAATTACTTCAATTTTATCACAAAAACCAGCTAAAGCTTCATCAATCGAATTGTCTAGAACTTCATATATCATTTGATGAAGACCTGATCCATCATCAGTATCTCCAATGTACATTCCTGGTCTTTTTCTTACAGCTTC
>CACNCX010000043.1 GCA_902619045.1 uncultured Alphaproteobacteria bacterium
ACCACCTGATGTAAGCCATCTGTTTGGTTCCTCAAATTTATAGAATTGGGCAGCCCACATTTGATGCTGACCTACTTCAGTAGTAATAAATGTTTTTGTATTTTTTGTTAATTCATAGAGTCTTTGGACCGCATACTGAGGTTTAATCTGTTTACCTTCATTATTGTAGTTTAAGCAATCTACTTCTTTCCATTTATTAATTTTGTCCCACCACAATTTTAATGAATCAATATCTATTTTATATTTTTTGTCTTTCCAAATCGAAATCATTTTTTCGACAACTTGTTTAACATCACCTATTATTGGAACATCAACATTTATTGTTTTGTTGATATTACTTTCATCAATATCAATATGAATTTTCTTTGAGTTAGGCGAGAAAGCATCAAGTCTTCCTGTAACTCTATCATCAAATCTTGCACCGATATTAATCATGACATCACATTCATGCATAGCCATATTAGCTTCATACATTCCATGCATTCCAAGCATGCCAAGTGAGTTTTTATCTGATGAACCTACAACCCCCAGACCCATTAATGTCATTGTTACTGGTGACCCAACCATATTTATAAACTCTCTAACTAATTTTGAAGCTGTTGGACCAGAATTAATACATCCACCACCAATATAAAAAATTGGTTTTTTAGCTTTTGAAATTAATTCTACTGCTTCTTCAATTTTATTTTTTTCAAAATCAGGACTTGGTTCAAATAATCTATGAGAGGGAATAATAATTTTATTTTTTTCTTCATAAGTTCCTGAAGCAAATTGAACATCTTTAGGTATATCAATTAATACAGGACCTGGTCTTCCATTTTGAGCAATGGTAAATGCTTCATGAAATACAGAAGATAATTTATTAACATCCTTAACTAAGTAATTATGTTTAGTACAAGGTCTCGTTATACCTGTTGTGTCACATTCTTGAAATGCATCACTGCCAATTAAGTGTTGAGGTACCTGTCCAGTTATACATACAATAGGTACACTATCCATCATTGCGTCAGTTAAACCGGTTACAACATTTGTTGCACCAGGTCCTGATGTAACAAGAACTACTCCAGTTTTACCAGTAGACCTAGCATAACCTTCAGCTGCATGTATAGCACCACCCTCTTGTCTTACTAAAACGTGCTTAATTGAATTCTGTTTAAATAAAGTATCGTATATGGGTAATACCGCACCACCAGGATATCCAAATACAACTTCTACGCCTTGTTCAGCTAAGCTTTTTAAGACAATTTCAGCGCCTGTTATTTCATTATTCATTGATTTTAGCTCATAGGCTGTGGATAAAATAAAATCAATAAATTAGTTCAATTTTGCTCTAAATTAATGGTTTTTAAGTCAATTTCATCAGGAAATTGATTAAATTTTTTAAAAATTTTAAGATTTGAAGATCTCCACCAAGTATGTTGTCTTTTTACATAGTTTCTTGTTACTTGCTGTATTTTAGAAATACATTCCTCCAATGATACTTCGTTATTAAGATAAGATTGAATTTCAGGGACTCCGTGCGCTTTCATTATTGGTAAACTATTATTATAATTTAATTTAAGCAAATTTTTGACTTCCTCTATAGCACCATCTTCCATCATTAAGTGTGTTCTATGATCTACTCTTCTATAATTTTCTTTTCTATCTGGAAGAAATAATAATATTTTGTAATTTTTTAAATTAATAAAATTTTTATTTTTACTTTTTTTCCAGTCACTAAATTTTTTCTTAGTAAAAATATTTACTTCCCATATTCTTCTTATTCTTTGAATATCGTTAGGCGCAATATTAATCATTGCATCACTATCAAGCTCTTTAACTAAATTATAAAAATTTTCCTTACCAGTTTTTAAAATCAATTTTTCTGATTCTATTTTTACTTCTTCTGGAATAGATGGAATTGAAACTATTCCATTAATTAAAGATTCTATGTAAAGACCTGTCCCCCCAACTAAAATAGGTGTTATATTTTTATTAACTAAATAATTAATTTTTTTTGATGCTTCCTCACACCATTTTTGAACATTAAATCTAACATCACCTTTTACAAATCCATAAAGATGATGATTGATTTTTTTTTGATCATTTATAGTTGGTCTAGCAGTTAAGATACTTAATTCATTATAAATCTGCATACTATCAGCATTTATAATTTCACCATTTAGTTTGTTCGCTAGGCTTAAAGCAAATTTTGATTTTCCTGATGCAGTTGGGCCTAATACAAAATAGATTTGAGTTTTCAATTATTCTTAAATTTAATTGTTACCCAATTTTGCTCATCATCTCTAATTATTTTTAGTAATAATGAAGATCTGCCTGTTTCTTCTAAAGAATTTACTAATTCTTCAAATGAATTCATATTGTTAATAACCTCTCTATTAACTTCTGCAATTATGTCTCCATTTTGCAAACTACTATCAATGTCGTCAATTGAAATTACTTTAACTCCACTTTCATGATCTTCAATAGTAATTCCTAAAGATTCAATTTTTAAATTTTTTTCAATGTTTGTAGTTGTTTTTCTTTCCGTAACTACCTCACCAGGTAATTCTCCTAATATAACCTCAATACGAATTTTTTTATTTTTTCTCCAAACTTCTAATATTGCAGTAGAACCTACATCTGACTCTGCAACAACTCTTGGTAGATCAGGCATCTTTTTAATTTCTATATTATTAAATTTTAAAATTACATCGCCTGGTTCTAATCCAGCAGTTTTTGAAGGTCCATTAGGGTTGACATTAGATATGAATGCACCTTTTTGATCAGGTAATCCAAGACTTTCCGCAAAATCCTTTGTAACGGGTTGAATTTGTACGCCTAACCAACCTCTCTTAGTTTTTCCAAAATCTTTTAATTGTTGTACTATTTTTTTGGCACTGTTTGCAGGGATGGCAAATCCTAAACCAATACTTCCACCTGTTTGCGAAACAATTGCAGTATTAATTCCAATTACCTCTCCATCTAAATTAAATAATGGTCCACCAGAATTGCCACGATTAATAGATGCATCTGTTTGTAAAAATTTAACATATGGACCACTACCTAAATCTCTTGAGATTGCAGATATAATACCTGCTGTTACTGTACCTCCCAAACCAAGAGGGTTTCCAATTGCAATTGACCAATCTCCAACTCTCATCTTATCCGAGTCTCCCCAACCAACATATGTAAGTTTTTTGTTTTTTGGATCAATTTTCAATACAGCTATGTCTGCTTTGGGATCTCTTCCAAGTAATTCAGCTGTAAACTCTGTTTCATCATTTAGAATAACAGTTATTTCATCAGCCCCTTCAATTACATGATTATTTGTAACAACTATACCATCTTCACTTATTATAAAACCTGACCCAAGTCCTGTCATTGGTCGTTGTGATCGTCTTTGATCACGATCAAAATATTCTTTAAAAAAATCATCAAAAGGAGATCCCTCTGGAAATTGTGGTATTTGATTTTGGTTATTATTTTCAACAATAGTAGTTGATGCAATACTAACTACTGCGGGAGATAATTGTTCTACTAAATCAGCAAAACTCTCAGGTACAGCAAGTAATGGTTTCGAAAATAAAATAGAAAATAAGAATAAAAATTTAATTCTCATATTAATTGTCATAGTATTTGAACGTGAAATAAATAAGGCAAAGCCCAAGTAGTGCAAAAAATAAACTAATATTTTTTACAGTTTGTGGATTAATAAGAGAAAGCATATCAAGATATTTCTTTAAATTGTTTGCTAATAAAAAATAGAGTATTCCTTCAATGATCAGCACTAGACCTATGCTTATTAGTAGTATTTCAAACATTAATTTTGGATATCTATTTCACCAAAAAATTTTTCACAAACTTCCCCAGGAGCAATTACCATGGACATCTCTGTATCTCCAAAAGTATCTTTACAAGCTTGCATTGTTCTTAAGAAGTCAAAAAATTCCTCATCACGACTATAAGCATCACCTAGTATTCTATTTTTTGCAGCATCTCCTTCACCTCTTAGTATTGAAGATGTTCTTTCAGCTTCAGCTAAAATAACTGTTTGTTGTCTGTCCGCTGATGCAACAATTTCTTTAGAAAGTTCTTCACCTTCTGCTCTTAATAAATTTGCTTCTTTTTCACGTTCAGAACGCATTCTTTGATAAACGTTATTAGATACTTGTTCGGTTAAATCTGTTCTTCCAATTCTAATATCTACAATTTTAACGCCAAAAGATTCCTCATTAACTTTGATTTGTTTTTCAATTTCATTCATGATGTTAATACGTTCATCACTCAGTAGTGATGTTAAAGAGTATTGCGCAATTACACCTCTAACTGCCGCATTTATAATTCTTCCAAATCTATCTGAAAAAGTAGTTTCATTTCTAACTGTCTGATAAAACTTTAGAGGATCAACAATGTTGTATCTAGCAAATGAATCAACGATAATCCTTTTTTGATCTGAAAGAATCATTTCTTCAGGTTGTGGATCGAGATTAAGTAATCTAGAATCCAAAAAAACAGCATCTTGAATAAATGGAATTTTAAATTGAAGGCCAGGTTTTGTAACAACTTTTCTTGGGTCACCAAATTGAAGCACCAAAGCTTGCTTAGTTTCATTTACAATAAAAAAAGCTCCAGTAAAAGTAAGGAAAAGAATAAATAAAACTAAAACTATAAGTAAATTTCTTGCACTAAATCTCATCTTAATTATTTCCTGACTTTTTAAGTTCATTCAATGGAAGGTAAGGAACTACACCCTGTCCATTTCCAGTATCATCTAAAATTATTTTGTTTTTACCCTCTAAAACTTCTCTTAAAGTTTCTAAATAAATTCTTCTTTTAGTTACTTCTTTCGCATCTTTATAACTATTGTAAACATCAATAAAGTTTTGTGCCACACCTTCTGCTTGTTTAACCACCTGCTCTTTATATGCTGTAGCTGCTTCAACGAGTTTGGCTGCTTCACCACGAGCATTAGGTACAATTCTATTTAAATAAGTGTTTGCTTCGTTAACTAATCTTTCTTTATCTTGTCTTGCTCTTTGAACCTCATCAAAAGCATCAATAACTTGATCGGGCGGATCAACACTTTGAAGCTGTACTGATTGAATTAAAACACCACTTTCATAGGAATCTAAAACTAGTTGTAACTCATTTCTTACAACTTGTTCAACCTCTTGACGACCTTCTGTAAGTAAGAATTGAAGATCTCTTTGACCAACAACTTCGCGTACAACACTTTCAGACATATCTTTGACGGTAAGTTCTGGATTTCTAAGCTTAAATAGAAAATTTCCAGCATCTTTTATTTTGAATAGTACTGTGAATGCAACATCTGCGATGTTTTGATCACCCGTAAGCATTAAACTTTCTTCAATTACTTTTCGTTCTGCATTTGAATTTGAGCCAAAACCAAGATCACTTGCACTTCTAAATCCAACGTTGATTTTTCTAATTACTTCAACTTTAGGTGTAACAGTTTGACCAATTGGAGTTGGAAAAAAGTAATGTAATCCAGGCTCAGTTGTTTGACCATTCCATCTTCCAAATAAAAGCTCTACACCTTGCTCATCAGGCTCAACTCTATAAAAACCAGTTGCTAACCATACTAAAACGGCTACTATTATAAATATTGAAAGGTTACGCCTGCCACCAAATTTAAAATTGCCAAATCTATCTTTTGCTTTTCTAATAGAATCTTCAAAATCTCTTCTATTTGGACCGTCTCCAGACCCTCCTGAACCCCAAGGGTTGTTATTTCCACCTGATCCCCAAGGATTATTGTCGTTGTTATTTTTATTCCAGTTCATATACTATTGATAATATTGGCTCTATCTACTAACACTAATTATATAATATAATAACTAATATTTGAGTAAATCTGGAAAAATCAAGTATGTCTGATGAAATTTTATCTTTAATTTACACTTTTTCTAAGAAATTTAGTGATCCTGAAACAAATCTTAGTTTTGATCCTAAAAATCAAAATATTTCAGCAGTTGTAAAAGATGGTAATGTAAACATTTCCTTACTTGTAAAAGGTCAAAAAGAAGATCTATATCTGAATATAGCAAGATTGCTTAAAAATAATGTTGAACAAATTTCTGGAATACTTTCTGTTAATGTAATCATAAACTCGGATGTAGAAAGTACTAAAACAAATAATAATGATAATAAAAAATTTAAAATTGATGCAAAAAATATAGTAGCAATTGCTAGTGGTAAGGGTGGAGTTGGTAAATCAACATTGTCGGTAAATCTTGCCACCGCATTAAGCTCACTAAATCTTAAAATTGGCTTACTTGATGCAGATATTTATGGACCTAGCATTCCTAGAATGATGGGTATTTCAAAAAAACCTATAATGAATGAAAACAAAAAACTTGTACCTTTAGAAAATTATGGAATAAAATTGATGTCTATTGGGTTTATTCTTAACTCTGAGGCTCCAACAATTTGGAGAGGTCCAATGGTCATGAAAGCATTAGAGCAAATGTTTAATGGAGTTGAATGGGGTGAATTAGATTACCTTATTATAGATTTGCCACCAGGTACTGGAGATGCTCAGCTTACTTTGGCTCAAAGTTCTAAACTTTCCGGATCAATTGTAATTTCCACACCTCAAGATGTAGCTCTTACTGATGCTAGAAAAGGAATAAATATGTTTAAAAAAGTAAATGTTGATATTCTTGGTATTGTTGAAAATATGAGTTATTTTTTATGTGATAATTGTAATCAAAAACATTATATATTTTCAAAAGATGGTGTGAAAAAAGAAGCTGAAGAATTTAAAATACCTTTTTTAGGAGAAATTCCTATTGATACAAATTTAAGAATTCAATCTGATAAGGGAATACCTGCTATGATAGATAATCCAGATGGTGAAATTTCAAAAAAATTTATATCAATTGCTAAAAACTTAAAAAAATCTCTGGATTAAACATTCATCTGAGCATCAATTTTTTCATGATGCTGATAGTTTATTAATTTAAAATCATTTACATTGTATTTAAAAAAATCTTTTGTTTCGAATTGAAGTTCAGGTAATTTTTTAGGCATTCTTTCTAATTGGATTTTAACCTGCTCAAAATGTTCTTTGTAAATGTGAAAATCTCCTAAAGTATGAATAAAAGTTCCAACTTCTAATTTGCACTCTCTAGCCAACATATGAGTTAAAAGACTATAACTAGCTATATTAAATGGAACGCCTAAAAACATATCACATGACCTTTGATATAATTGGCAGCTTAATTTGTTATTAGAAATAAAAAATTGTGAAAATGCATGACATGCTGGCAATGACATATTTTTAATTTCCGGGGGGTTCCAAGCAGAAATTATATGACGTCTTCCATTTGGATCTTCTTTTAATCCTTTAATTAAATTTAAAACTTGATCTTCTCCATTAAAATTTCTCCATTGAACTCCATAAATTTTACCAACATCTCCTTCAAAACGAGCTTGTGATTTCCAGTAATCAGCTTGAGCATTTTGTGTCCAAATAGTTTTTTTATCTTTTAAGTTTTTTCTTGAATCATTATATAAAATTTCTGCTAACCTTCTCTCATCATCAGAACCTTCAATAAACCATAGTAACTCTGAAATTACAGATTTCCATGCTAGTTTTTTAGTCGTTATAGCAGGAAAACCTTTTGATAGATCATAATGCATTTGATAACCGAAAGATTTTCTAACACCACCGGCTCTACTTTCAACATCAGAGCCATTATCATAGCAATATCTCAAAGCATTTAGGTATTGTTTCATCTTTCCCAAATCTCAAAATGGCAAGTTGAGTCTCCATTTATTTTTTTAATCATTTTCATATTATTTTCTATTAAAGATATATTTATAAATTTTTCACATTTATAATTACCGTAGATTCTTGTAAGATAAAATTGTTCTATGGATTTAAAGGTTAAATTTATTATTTCTGAACCTCCAATTATAAAAATATCCATATCTTTATGTTCTGATTGAAGATTTTGAATTTGACCATTTATGTTTCCACTAAAGTAATAATCTGCCCCTTCTATTAATTTTTTATCTTTACTTGTAATAAGAACATTTATTCTTGATTTTAGAGGTGTAGGCATAAAAGGATCTTCCCAAGTTTTCCTTCCCATTACAACGATATTATTTATGGTATTCTCTTTAAACCATTTTAAGTCAATTGAATTTTTGGGCCAGGGCATACTTTGACCCTTACTTATCCCTCCCTTTTCATCTACTGCCATTATTGCTTTGATCATATTTTTTTTATTTTATGTCTTAATTAGTAACAATTTTTTTTTTTAATTGCTAGGTTTCAAGACAAAACTTTCAAGTATAATTAGTTTAAGGTATAATGAAAATGTTGCTTTGCAACTAAGATAATAAATGCTTTGTGCAATAAGTTATTCGGACCCGGGGGCGGTACCCGGCGTCTCCACCATTATGGGGACGAAATAGGTTTGACGGTAATTCAAAGACAAAGACTTTATCCGGTATTGTACCACCGTTATCGGGGCTATTTTATAAACGCTAACGATAATAGATTAGCACTTGCTGCCTAGGTTCTAGGTGAGCGCG
>CACNCX010000044.1 GCA_902619045.1 uncultured Alphaproteobacteria bacterium
AATAAGAATTTTTCTTTTTTCTTTTCGAAAAGATAATCTATTATAAGCCCACGATAAAGCTTCTCCATCGACATTTTCCTTCAAAATTCCTTCTTTCAACAATAAGCCCAAATTTTTCTTAGATCTCCTCCATGGTGAGTCTGCCGATTTATAGATAATATGTCTTAGATCATTCAATCTGCCTGGATTAGAAGGCTTTCCATTTTTGATCCATTTTTCTCTAGATTTACCTCCCTTCCAAGCTTTGGTTGTAAACCCTAATATTTCAGATTTAATTAAGCATCTTTCCAATGTTTTTGCTAAAATATCTGAACAAAGTGCTGCAACCGTAATTGGTCTGCCTCTCATTGAGCCAGAATTATCAATTAGAAGACTCACAATAGTATCTTTAAATTCAACTTCCTTTTCTATTTTGTAGCTTAATTTATTATTTGGATTAGCTATAATTTTAGCTAATCTTGACGTATCAAGAAAACCCTCTTCCATATTAAAATCCCAATGACGATTTTGCTGAGCTAAAAGTTTTCTTTGCAGTCTATTGGCAATTTTAACAATTAGTGGTTGAAAAGAAAATACTTGTTGATCAAGATTTCGTCTAAGCTTTTCTAATTCTTTGATATCACAAAGTTCTTCAGCATTGATAATTTCATCAAAACTATAATCATAAATTTTATAATTCTCTAAATTTTCTAAAATTTTTCTATCTGATAAATAATCTAGTTCAGTATCCCCACTTTCTTCTCCCATATCATCATTTTCTTCTAATGAAACTGACTGCTCAACAGTTGTTTCACTTGTTTGCATTTCAATATTTGACTCAGTTTGTTCATCATTTTTTTGTTCATCATTATTTTCATTTTCATTATCTTGATCTTCATCGTTTTGATTAATATCTTCGTTCTGAGTATTGTTTACATTGTTATTAAGTAATCCAAGTTCATCTAGTTTTTCAACTATTGTAGATGTATATTTTTCCTGATCATTTAGATATTTCTTTAAATCTATAAAAAAGTTTGAATAATCTTTTTTTAATTTTTCTTTTACAATATTTTTAAAATTACTATTATTTTCACCTAAATCTACTCCAACAATTTCTTCAAATGCAACATTCTTAAATGCTTTAATTAATAAATTTTGATCTTTTTTAGTATTTTCAATTTTAAGATCTCTAATATACTTATTCTTTAGATTTTGTTGTATTCCCTTGAATGCATTACTACCAATAGCTTCTACTCGTGCCTGCTCTAAAACATTAATTATTTCGTTTGATAACTCATCTTGATTTAAGAAGTTTTGATGTATGTCTTTTGAATGAAATCTGAATTCAAGAGCAAAAGAGTCAGCTTCAGCTCTTAGATATTCTAAATTATTTTTAAAATTTTCAATTTTTGGTTCAGTTAAATTTATTGTGTTACCAATTATCGAAGGATTTTCTTTAACAAAATTAATCTCTATATCTTCCTTTTTTCCTATAGATTTTATTGTAGCACTTAATGACTTTTTAAAATCTTCAATAATTTCACTATTCTTTGACATTAACTACTTTGGCATCAGTAATATCAATTCCAAATGATCTTTGAAAATATTCTTGTAAGATAGATCGCTCCATTTCATCACATCTATTTAAAAAAGAAAGTTTAAAAGAATATTCAATATCATTAAATAGAAGATAGTTTTCTGCCCAAGTCAATACAGTTCTTGGACTCATAACAGTTGAAATATCACCGTTAATAAATCCAGATCTTGAAAGATCTGCAGTGGCTACCATAGATTTAACAGTGTCTTTGCCATCCTTATTATTAAGTTTTTTTATTTTACTTAAAATAATTTTTATTTCTTGATCATTACTTAGATAATTTAATGTTGATACAATATTCCATCTATCCATTTGACCTTGGTTTATTTGTTGAGTTCCATGATACAAACCTGAAGTATCACCAAGACCAACTGTATTAGCTGTAGCAAATAATCTAAAGTATTTGTGTGGTTTAATCACTCTTGATTGATCAAGTAGAGTTAATTTACCTTCAGATTCTAAAATTCGCTGGATAACAAACATTACATCTGGTCTGCCTGCATCATACTCGTCAAAGACTAAAGCTACTGGATTTTTGTAAGACCAAGGCAGTATACCATCTTGAAACTCTGTTACTTGTTTATTATCTTTAAGCACAATTGCGTCTTTGCCAATCAAGTCTATTCTACTAATATGACTATCTAGGTTAATTCTGATGCATGGCCAATTAAGTCTAGCAGCTACTTGTTCGATATGAGTAGATTTACCTGTACCATGATAACCTTGTATAAGTACCCGTCTATTCGAAGAGAAACCAGCAAGTATTGAAAGAGTTGTAGCTGGGTCAAAAATATATGTTTGATCTATATCTGGAACATGTTCAGTCTTTTCTTTAAATTTATAAATATCAAACTCACAGGAAACCCCAAATAATTCTTTGGAATCAATTTTGACACTTGGAGATATTTCTATATTTTTATCATTCATTTTTAAATTTTTTTAAAAGTATTTTGTATGAGTTATTTATTTCCTTAAACTTCTCTTCTGCTTTTTTATCGTTACCATTTACATCAGGGTGAAATATTTTCACTAGTTTTTTGTAAGTTTTTTTAATTTTATCCAAGGTTAATGGTAGATCTAGATTTAATAATGATAGAGCTTTGTTTTCTTCTTTTGTAAGATTTTCATCAACCAGCTTATTTTTGAAGTAATTGTCCTTTCTTGCATTTGGATTTAAATCGTTCATTTCTTCATTAAAAAAATTGTTAATTTGATCCATTACTTTGTGATAATTTCCTTTTAATGGCCATGATGGCCTGTTCCAAATGATATCTTCTCTCATAGAATTCTCAATTTCATTAACTGATAAACCTTTATAAAAATCCCATGATTTGTTGTACTCCTTAATATGTTCCATACAAAAATAATAATATTGATTTAACAAAACTCTTGATTTCGGTGCTTTATATTTACCTTCACTATTACAATCTTTGTTATCACATTTTCTAAAAAATGTTTTTTCCCAAGAAAGAGTATTTTTATTAATATCTATTTTATGTTTACCCACAGTTGTTATATAGTTTAAAAATAATGAATCGTAAGCAAAGAATTAATAAAATTTTATCAAATAAATTTAATAATTTTTTATTAGAAATTATTGATAATTCAAAATTGCATAAAGGGCATAATAATTTTACTGGTAGTGGTGAAACTCATATTAAGATCATCCTAACTAAAAAAGATAATTCCATATTTAATAGATTAGATATTCATAGGATTATAAACAGTTTACTTGAAGAAGAATTTAAAAGTGGTTTACACTCTTTAGAAATTAAAATTAATTAATTTTTGAAATTTCAACCTTTGATATTTGTTTCTTTGAATGTGATAAAATCTTATAAGTAAAAAAATTATCTTTAAATAATTCTCCGTATGAGGGTATTTTTTTTGACATATCTAAAATATATCCAGCTATTGTAGATGACTCAATTTCTGGCGGATCTAAATCAAAACTTTTATACAAATCTCTAATATTTTTTTCACCATTAATTATCATCTTACCATAGTTATTTAGTTTAAAATCATTTTCTGGCACATCAATTTCATCTACAATTTCTCCAACTATTTCTTCAATTATATCCTCTAAGGTTATTAATCCAAGTAATTCACCAAATTCATCAACAACGAATGCTAAGTGTTCTTTTCTTTTTTTAAATTCTACTAATTGTTCTAATAGATTTGTAGTTTCAGGAATAAACCATGGATTAGAAATTTTATCAAAAATAATTTCTTTTGATTCATTATGATTCTTTAAATCTATATTTAAAGTTCTAACATTCAATAAACCGATTATATTTTCAGGATTATCTTTCCAAAATGGAATACGTGTATACCTAGAATTATTTATTTTATTAATTATCTCATTAGTATTTAAAGATGAGTCTATTGAGTAAATATTTTTTCTATGAGTAAAAATTTCTTCAACTGTTATATCATTTAATTGAAGTATGCTTTGTAGCATATCTTTTTCTTGTTCATAATCTGGATTTGAAGTCTTATACAGATCAATTACACCTTTTAATTCTTCTTCTGATTGAAGATCGTTATTTTTTATATCATTTTCATTTTTTCTAAAAATTAATCTAACAATTAAATTAATTACAAATACAAATATAAATAAAATTTTATTTAAAAAATAAATAATAGGAGAAATTAATAGTGCGGTTCTATTTGGTCTATTGATAGCATAAGTTTTAGGTAGAACTTCAGCAAATATTACAATAACAACTGTCATTATTAGAGTAGCATAAAAAATACCTTCTACTCCAAAAAGGTCATAAAAAAATGCTGTGGCTAATGAGGATGCTAGAATATTAACCAAATTGTTTGATAGTAGTAATGTCGATATTACATTGTCTTTTTTATTAAGCAGCTCAAGTACATAACCTGCTCTTTTACTACCTTTTTTTTTCTTATAAAGAATTCTTGCTTTAGAAGTTGCTGTAATTGCTGTTTCAGATCCTGATAAAAAACCTGAAAGAATTACAAGTATTATTAGCAATATGAGAAGAAATATGCTTGTCATTTATATATTTTTTAATATTTTATAAACCTGATGTTTATCTAATTTTTTGTAAAAAATTGAACTACCTATCTGTTTTATAAGTGAAAAATTAATGTTGTTTTGAAAATTTTTTTTATCTTTCGCTAAAATTTTTATTAATATTCTATCCTTCAATATCTTATCATAAATTTTTAGTTTACATTTTTTAAAATGTATTATTATTTTTTCTAATTCTTTAGATGATAATAAACCTAGATAATTTGATATTTTTGCTTCAGTTATCATCCCAATAGAGATTGCCTCTCCATGATTAAATTTTTGATAATTATAGTGGCTCTCTATAGCATGTCCAATTGTGTGTCCAAAATTTAACATTGCTCTAGAATTATTGTTAGATAAAAATTCTTTTTCATCTTTTATGACGTAATAAAGCTTTATCATTATCGATTTATAAATTGCTTGTTCTAATATAGATTTATTTAAATTTAATAGTTTATTTGCATTTTTTTCTAACCAGTTAAAAAATGCATAATCTTTTATTAAAGCATGCTTTATTATTTCTGCATATCCTGATTTAATTTCTTTTCTTGGCAAACTATTTAAAACGGAAATATCTATTAAAACCTCTTTTGGCTGAAAGAAGGTTCCTAATAAATTTTTTCCAAATCTTGTATTAATGCCATTCTTTCCTCCAATTGAGCTATCTACTTGAGACAAAAGAGTTGTAGGTATAAGAAAAAAATCTAAACCTCTTAATAAAGTACTAGCAACAAATCCTACTAAATCACCTAATGAACCTCCTCCGATAGCAATAACTGCAGATTTTCTATTCACATCTTTTAAAATTAATTTTTCAGCTAAATTTTTGTATCCATCAAAAGTTTTTATTTTTTCTCCACACTTAAAGGAAATAATTATAATATTTTTTTGATTATTAATATTTAAGTTATTCCTGATTTTTGAATCTATAATACAAAAAACTTTTTCATTCTTTTCTGCAATATTTTTAACAAATTTTGAAATGAAATTTTTTTTTATTAATATTGAAGTTTTTAATTTTTTATTATTTATGTTTATTTTCTTTTGCATACGAATTGAGTTTAAATTTAATTTTTTCTAATACTTGTGATTTATCATAATCATTATTTACAATAAAATCAGCTTTTTCATAAAACTTTCGTCTCTGATTATAGAGATTTTCTAAAGTTTCTTTATTGTTAATATTTTTATTTAGTAAGGGTCTTTTTTTTGATGATTTTAATCTATTTTCTAAATTATCTAACTTAACTTCTAAATAAATAGAATAAGAATTTTGATTTATTGCTTTTCTTATATTTTTATTAATTATACTTCCGCCTCCCAATGATATTATGCAATTATTCTTTGTTAACAATTTCAGACAAATTTTTTCTTCAATTTTCCTAAAATATGACTCTCCATCCTTTTCAAAGATTTCATTTATGCTTTTTTTAGTTATTAATTCGATTTCCTTATCAGTATCATAAAATTTTAATTTACTATATTTGCTCAAATCTTTCCCAATTATAGATTTTCCAGAGCCCATCAGGCCCATTATACAAACATTTTTCTTTTTAATTTCAATGAGATTAAACATATTTTAATTTTTTCTTATTATTGACAAATTTTAGTTGAAATTAGAAAAAACTTAAAAAAATGGTAAAAATATATATTAGTCATTTTTTTAATATTATATATGAAAAACAAATACATTATATATTTTTTTGCAATAGTAACAATAATCTTGTTCACAGCACTTTATATGATCGAAATTCCTTCACCATCAGTAATTATTTCAGAAAAATATACTCTAAATCTAAAATGAAACTTATTTTTATTATTATCTTGCTTTTTTTTTCTAATTTAATTTCTGCAAATGAGTTAGAAAATAGTGAAGTAGAGGTAATTAATTTACATGAAAGTAAGAGCCTAGATCAAATGGTTTTAGAAAATTTAAACAATGAAAATAATGTTAATGAAGTAGTTGAAAATACAACTACAGATGAAGTAGGTGAAGAGGTTACTACTAGCGAAGTGGAAGTAGAACAAATTGAAATTATAAAAGACAATTTTATTTTCAAAATTCAGATAAAGGATTTAAATAATTATTTTGATAATCTTCAAAATATTAGCTCTAAATCTCTTCAAAAAGAAATAATTGAAGTTTTAGAAAATCTACAATTAGATTTAGAAATTGAACAAGATAGAGAAATACTCTTCTTAATTGTAAATTATTTTAAATCTATTGGTCAAATTAATAAGTCCTTTGAATTAATTGAAAAATATGAACTAAATAATGACAAAAATTTTAATTTTTATACTAGTGTTAGATTAAATTATCTTTTGTCAACTTTTCAGCTTAACGAAGCATGTAGTTTTAGAGAAGAGCTAAATTCAAATATTGTATTAGACTACTTCTTTTTGGAAAAACTTGACATATTCTGTTCAATATTAAATGATAATATATCAGAAGCTAAACTTTTGAACTCTATTTTAGTAGAGTCAGAAAACAATGCTGACAATTATTACCAACAGTTGTTTTCACTTATAACTAACTCAGAAGATCAATTGATAGTTGATTATGAAATTAAAAATTCAGACATTAATAAAGAATTGATTTTTTTATATAGTGCAATGACAAGGATTGCTGAACTTCCATTTTCACATGAATTTTATGAGCTTGATAAAAAAAACCTATCAATTCCAATAATATTAAATCAAGCTTCACCTATTGACTTAAGAATTAAAGCAGCAAATGAAAGTTTTTTAGATAATTTAATTACTGTAGATAGTTTAGCGGCATTGTATATGTCTGCTGATTTTAATTCTGACCAATTTAATAATTCGAAAAATACAATAGATTCTTTTACAAATAATAAAGAACTGAGTATGGCTTTTTTATTTCAATTAGTAAATATTCAAATTTTTCCAAATGATAGATTAAATGCCTTAGTTCAATTTTGGGATTTTGCAAAACAAAAAAATCTAGAAGAAATAGCTTATAAACTTTCAAATAATATGTTGGCTTCCATTGAAGCTACCGCAGAAAATATAATCTTTGGTCCAAAAATAGCTTCTGCCTATATATTTAACAATAATTTTGAAAAAGCACTTTCATGGATAGAATTATATGAAAATGCAAAGGAGGTAGATGCAAAAAGTATTTATACAAGAGTTTTATTAGATTTATATTCTACTAATACCTTAGATTCATTTATAAATTCTCTAAATCTTACTTTAGAAAATTATATTGATGATCAAAATAACGAAAATGAAGAATTATTTTTTGTTTTAAAAGATATAATGAATTTAGATATAAAAGCTAATACCAATATTAATTTAGATAAAATTTTTGATGAAAGATTAATGCCATCAATATTGCTATATAATGAAATTAAAAATAGTATCGTTAATAATAATGATGATAAATTCCTTATTTATTCAATAATTTCTTTAAATAATAAGAATTGGGATGATATACATCCAGAACATCTTAAACTTATACTTAAAGGGTACCTAAGTTATAATGATGGGGTGCTCTTTAGAAATTTAATATTAGAGATATTCAAAAATTATAAATTCATAATTTAATTTAATATGATTAAATAT
>CACNCX010000045.1 GCA_902619045.1 uncultured Alphaproteobacteria bacterium
TCAACCAAAAGAGCTTTTTGATTATTTTCAAATTCACCTTCAATTTGTTTGTTTTTTCCAAAACCTTTTGTTTTTTTTCTAATGTAAATCATTTGTTTATCTAATTTTTGAGAAATAAAAGCAGCATAGGGAATTCCAGCGGTCTCTCCACCAGCAATAATTTCTGTCTCAATATTATTTTTAGTTAAATAATCTATGGCTTTATCAATTATAAAATTTCTTTCTTTTGTAAAAGAAATAATTCTTCTACAATCAACATAAACAGGACTAGCCAAGCCTGATGTAAGAGTAAAATATTTATCAAATGAAAAATTAATAGATTTTATATCTACTAATATTTTAGCTATCTCTTTAGACATTTTTTTAAGTTATTTGTGCAATATGTTCAAATGATAAATTTCCAGGCACAATCATTATTGGTATTCTTAGGTTTGTTATTTCATTACTCACCAGAGAAGTTATTATAGGACCAGGGTTTTTACTATTTGGATCTGTATTGGCAGCTAAAACAAGAACATTAATATTTTTTTCCTCATCTAATAATTGTTTTAATTCAGATATAGTATCCCCCTCTTTCAAAGAGAGAGCAGGATAGTCACCTGTTCTTTCTTGGACAAATGAGGCAGCTTTTTTAAGAATTGTCTCTGCTTCTTCTCTAGCTTCCTCTTTCATAATGTCTGTAACACCCTTGGTAGTTAGAACATCCAACGGTTCTATGAATGTTGCAATAATAATTTTTCTTCCCGTTTTTTTTGATCTTGCACAAGCATATTCAAGAGCTGTATTCATTTCTTCTGAATTATCTGCAACAACTAGAATATATCTATCATCACTCATTTACTTCTCCTAAATAAAGCAGCAGCAATAAAACCTGAAAATATTGAAAAGATAATCACAAAAACTCCGTATGTAGCAGCATTTTCATTAGCAAAGTCAAATATTTGACTTCCTATACCAGTTTTTTTTATAACTATATTTTTCTGATCAGTACTCATAATTGTATTATTTCTTATATAGTAAATATCAACATTATAAATCCCTGGTATTGTATTTGTTGGAAAAAAAACGCTAGTTTGAAACAATTTATCTTTGACCTTTTTCATTTCAAAACTTTTATAAAATGATTGTTCTTTTTTTAATCTAACAAAATTTTCATTCCAATTTTTTTGGTCATTTTTGAAAATAAAATTTTGATTAAAAGTCTTATTATTTAAAATTTTTTCAAAACTTAGATCCTCATTAATTAATATCGATTCAGGCAAGATTGCGCTAATTTCTTTTGAGGAGGATAAAAAAAATAAAGATGGAATTTTACTATAGGTAACGTATTGATTATTTATCCATATTCCAAAATACCTCTCTTTTTTTTGTATTCTCATTTTTGATGGTGGTCCTTTTATTGTCAAAAGTGTCTCATGATCATCTTTTAGTAATCCAAAAATAATAATTTCTTTACCATTAAAATCTGTTTTTAATTCAATACTATCCTCAGATAAGTCAAAGTAAATTTCTTCAGCATTAAGAAAGTTATAAAAAAAAATTACAGTCAATAAAATTGTTAGTTTAAAAGCAAACTTTATATATAAATTTTTAATCATCTATTTTTGCCACTTCTAAAATATAAAATTCTAAATAAAATCCAATTAATGCAAAAATTGATACTAATAAAAAAGATGCTTTCTCAATCAATATATCAACCACTAATATATCTCTTTGCATAAGCATATAAATTGGAATTACAGTGGATAAAATAATAATACTTAGTTTTGCAAATGAATCATTAAATAATATGTCTTTAAATATTTTATTAAGATCTTTTTTAATAAATACTCTGAAATTTGACCAAATATAAATTTTGTTAAATGAATTTATAACAATTATTAGAATTAAAAAATATTCAATATTCTTCAGATTAAAATCAATTGTTGTAAAAATAAAATATATGAAGAGACAAACTACGATCAAAAAATTAATTGAAAAATTAAATATTGATATCATATTATTACCAATGAAAATAAATCATTAGGTCTTAAAACTAGATCTGTAAAAATTTTACCACAGACACCCAGTACTAATATAGCCAAAATACCTCTCAAATATTCTGCTTTTAATTTAGATCCAAAAATTACACCAATTTGTGCGCCAATTACCCCTCCAAATATCATTAGTGCAGACAGCACAATATCTACATTATAATTTATGTAGGATTGAAAGAATGTTGCATTAGCAGTAACAAAAATGATTTGAAATAAAGATGTCCCAACTACTATACTTGTTGGCATTCCAAGTATATATACCATTGCTGGTATCATTATAAATCCTCCTCCAACTCCCATCATTGCCGACATTACTCCAACTGCGAACCCTATTAGTACAGGTGGTATCGCACTTATATAAAGTTTTGATCTATGAAAGCGAACTTTGAATGGAAGTCCGTGAAACCAAGAATGTTGATGTAGTTTTGCTCTTTTAGTGTTTTTTGATCTATAATGTTTTATTGTGGTTCTAGCGCTTTCAAAAGCCATACTAAAACCAATAAAACCTAAAAAGAAAAGAAATAATAACTGAATAACTAAATCTATTTGCCCAAAGTTTTTTAGATAACTGAAAATATTTACGCCAACTGTGGACCCAATTAAACCTCCTATTAAAAGGAATATACCCATCTTTATATCAACATTTCTTTTTCTCCAGTGAGCAATAAAACCTGAAACTGAAGTTGCTAAAACGTGCGGAGCTTCAGAACCAACAGCTACAACTGGAGGTATGCCTAAAAAAATTAATAGTGGTGTCATTAAAAATCCACCACCAACACCAAAAATTCCTGAAAGTATTCCTATACTCATACCAATAAAGATAATGAGAAAAATATTGACGTTCATTTCAGCTATTGGAAGGTAAATTGACATGTTTTTTTATAAATTTTATATAATTATTACTTCATAAGTACAAATTATATTTATTTTAGAAAATTATATAAAATTATTTAGTGCTATGATTCCAATATAACTAACAATTCCTACACAACAAGCTGCAGAAAAACCAACATAAAATGGTCTTATACCTAAGCTTTTTAAAGAAACTAAATTTGTACTTATCCCAACAGCTGCCATTGCTATTGCTAAAGAATATTCAGCGATAGATTTAATAATATTGATGATTAATTGCCAGCTATTATTCGTTAATATATCAAAAGCTAAATTACTATTCTGAATTCCATAATCTCCAATTGATCTTATAAGACCCATAAGAATAAAACCAATTATGAAAATTGGAAACATAGATATTATTGATGGTTTGCTATTATTTTCACCAATATTATTTCTTAGATACATATAGCTTATTGCAGGAATGACGATTATCATACTGACATTTCTTACTAATTTTGTAATCGTTGCTATATCCATAGTTTTTGGTGAATTGAATTGCTCCGCATATATCAATCCAGCACCAGCAACTTGAGCTGTTTCATGTATTGACGTTCCAAGAAATAATCCTGATGCTAACTCATCTCCACTAAAAAGATAATAGGCCATAAATGGATAGAGGAACATTGCAATTATTCCAAATATTGTAATATTAGCTATGGCATAAGCAACTTCCTCTTTATCAGCATTAATTGCAGGACTAGTTGCTACAATTGCGGATGCTCCACAAATACTTGTTCCAACTGCAATTAATGACCCCATTTTTGAAGAAACATTTAATAACTTGCACAAATAATTTACAACCAAGATTGACATAATAATACAAGCAACAATTAGAGGAATTCCAACTATTCCAACTTTAAAAATATCTAAAAGTCCAAGTCTAATACCAAGACATATTATTCCTAATCTTAGAATAAATTTTAGAGAAAACTTAATTCCTTCTAATAAAAAATTATTAATTTGAAATATATTTCCTATCAAAAGACCAAATATTATTGATAGCATTATTGGTGATATTGGACTTTTTTTTAAATTTAAAATTTCTTTTCCAATAAAATCACTTAAGTATATGCCTGAATAAGCAATTACAAAACAAAAGATAATTCCTGGGAATATTTTATATATTGAGCTCACCATTTAAAATATTCTTTATACAAAAAAAATATTTTTTACATATTTATATTAAACTTAGATATTTTTTGCAGTATTCCATTCTTCTTGAGTATTAACATTGAAAAAATTCTTTTCTTGACTTTTATCGAATTCAACAAATTTATATTTGTGTTTTGTAACCCAAAACATAATTTTACTATTTTTTAATTTTAATTCATTTTCTAAACTAGTTATTAACGATATATGCCACATTGCTATTACAGGATGATGTCTATTATTTGATCTTGCAATCAATATTTTAATATTTTCATCATATGCCTCTAAAAACTTATCTAAAAGATTATCAGGTAAAAATGGGGTATCACTTGGAACAGTAAAAACCCATTCTTTGTTTATGTAATTTTCTTTAGCCCACAACATAGATGTGTGTATCCCCGCTAAAGGTCCCATAAAACCTTTGAATCTATCTTCAATTATTGGGTAATTAATTTTCTTAAAATTTTTTAAGTCGTTAGCATTTATTATTATTTCATTATTATATTTTTTAAGTTTGTTTATTATTTTGTCTAAGATTGTAATTCCATTTATTTTAGCGAAAGTTTTAAATCCACCTCCAAATCTTTTTGATTGACCTCCAGCAAGTATAGCAAACAAAATTTTTTTCTTATTTATGATCAATTCTATGTTCCCCAGAAAGTGCTAAATACTTTTTTCCTTTTGCCCGTCCAATAAGTGTTAAATTCGAGCCTCTTGCCAGCTCTACACCCCATGCTGTGAAGCCTGATCTAGAAATTAATATTGGAATACCCATTTTTATAGTTTTAATAACCATTTCACTTGTTAATCTTCCTGTGGTGTAAAAAATTTTATTTGAAGAGCCAATTTTTTTTAAAAACATAAAACCAGCAATTTTATCTACAGCATTATGCCTACCTACATCTTCCATATAAATCAATGGTTTATTATTATGAATAATTGCACAACCATGTATTGCGCCTGTTTCTAAGTATAAGCTTGGTGTTAATGTAATTTTCTTTGAAATTTCATAAATCCATTTATGTTTAATTTTCTTTTTGGAATTTAATTTTGATTTTTTTATTTCCGCATAGATATCTCCAAATACAGTACCTATTGCACAACCACTAGTTGTTATTTTCTTTCTTAATTTATTTTCATAATTTGTTTTACGTTTTGTTCGTACAACAACCACACCTAAATCTTTATCAATTTCAACTTTGTTAATTATGTCATTTTTCTTAAGCATATTTTGATTTAATAAATACCCAACCGCAAGATATTTTGGATGATCACTAATAGACATTAGCGTTACTATCTCTTGATTATTAAGAAAAATTGTAAGAGCTTTTTCATTAATAACTTTAGAAATTATTTTATTTCCATTCTCATCAAAACCATTTAGCTTTGTAATTAAGGACTTATTATTAATATCAGGTGAGACTAAATATTTCTCTTTTTTTGCCATATGTTGTAATTAAACTAATAATTTAAATGAACATATTAGAAATTTTCACAAATTCCATACTATTAATTATTACTTTAGATAATGAACTATGGGACATTATACTTTTATCATTATTTGTAAGTTTTACTGCCCTAATTATTGCATCATTATTTGGATTTATAGTCGGGTATTATTTTGCAATTTATAATTTTTATTTCAAAAGAATTATTTTAATAATTATAAACTCATTGATGGGCATTCCTCCAGTTGTAGTTGGTTTAATTGTTTATTTTATTTTTGCATCAGGTGGACCTTTAGGTATCTTACAGCTTCTATACACACCTTCTGCGATGATTATTGCTCAAACTATAATAATTTTTCCAATAATTGCTTCATTATCTCATGAGATATTTTCTAAAAATTGGTTTGAATTTAAAGATCAGATAAGATCCTTAAATATTCCTTTTTGGGGCTCTGTAAAACTTTTATTTAATCATAGTTATTTTTTATTAATAACAACACTATTATCTGCTTTTGGAAGAGCAATTTCAGAAGTTGGTGCAGTTATGATAGTGGGCGGTAATATTGATCATTACACACGAGTAATGACCACTGCTATATCGTTAGAAACTAGAATGGGAAATTTAGAATACGCTATGGCATTAGGTTTAGTTTTAATATCAATAACAATAATTATTTACTCTCTTGTATATTTATTAAATAATAGATCTATTAAATGAAAATAGTAGGAATTGTTGGCTGGAAGGACTCAGGGAAAACGACTATTGCAACTAAAATTATAAATAAACTTAGCTCCAAAAATTTTCGTGTTGCTTCAATTAAACATGCACATCACGAATTTGATATAGATCATGAGAATACAGATAGCTTTAAGCATAGATTAGCGGGATCTTCTCAAGTAATAGTTAGCTCATCCAAACGATGGGTTAAAATATCAGAGCTGAACAATTCAAAAGAAAAAACATTAGGTGAATTAATTAATCAACTTTCAGAAATTGATATTGTAATAGTGGAAGGGTTTAAAAATGAAAATCACCCAAAAATTGAAATAATTAAAAATGATAATTATAATTACTTATTCAGCGAAATTAAAAATATAAAAGCTATTATTACAAATAATAAACTTGAAACTAACTTGAAAATTTTTAAGAATGACGAAATTGATAAAATAGTTGATTTTATTTTGAGAGAATTTTAATGAATAAATCACCTCTAACCAAAAAACAAATTGTTAATTTATTTAAAAAACAAAAGGTTGTAATTTTTAATTCTGAAAAAGTTAATTTAGAAAATTCAGAGGATAGATTTCTTTACGAAAATATAAAAAGTAAAATTAATTTACCTCCTTTTAATAATTCTGCTGTAGACGGTTATGCTATTTTAAAAGCAGATTTAAAAACAAAAAAAATTTTTTTTTGTAACAGACGAATAGCTGCTGGAGACAATAAAAATATAAAAGTAAAACCTGGTGAAGCAGTAAGAATTTTTACTGGCGCAAAATTGCCTACGAATTCATTAACTATAGTTATGCAGGAAAATACATACAAGAAAGGAAATAAAATTCATTTAATATCAATTCCAAAATTTGGAGATAATTCTAGATTAAAGGGTGAAGATATAAAGAAAAACCAACAAATATTGGAAAAGGGCTCTAAATTAAATCAACAAAATATAAATTTAATTGCTGCTACTGGTATTAGTAATATAAAAGTATTTAAAAAAATTAAAATTGGTTTCTTCACAAGTGGTAATGAATTACGAAAACCAACTAAAAATTTAAAAAATTCTGAAATTAATAATTCAAATTATTATAGTATAAATAATTTACTTGATAAGAATTTTATAGAAAAAAAATATTGTGGAAATCTCAAAGATAATTTTAAATCTATTAAAAATAAAATTTTTAATTCTTCAAAAAAATTTAATGTAATAATAACTGCTGGCGGCGCATCTGTCGGTGATGAAGATCATTTAATTAAAGTTTTATCTGAATTAGGTAAGGTATATTTTTGGAGAGCTGCAATAAAACCAGGAAGACCAATTGCAGTTGGAAAAATAAATAAGTGCTACATAATTTGTTTACCAGGTAATCCAGTTTCTGTTCAATTACTATATGCAATGTTAGTAAAACCATTAATAGAAAAACTATCTGGTGGAAATTTTAAGCTCCCATCTTCAAGTAAAATTACAGTAAATTTTTCTATGAAGAAAAAAACAAAAAGAATGGAGTGGTTACGTGTAAATAAAGGAACTAAAAATAATAAGAATATTGCAAATAAATTT
>CACNCX010000046.1 GCA_902619045.1 uncultured Alphaproteobacteria bacterium
AGAAGTTGTTGGTACAGGAAAAAATGAAATTACTTTTGATAAAGTAACTATCGATAACGCAATTAATTATGCTGCTGAAGATTCTCTATTAACATTCAGGCTTTTTCAAAATCTTTATCCTCGTTTAATAAAAGAAAAGGCTAATTTTGTTTATCAAAACATCGACTTGCCTCTTGTAGAAGTATTATCTTCAATTGAAGCAAATGGCATAGAGGTAAATAAAAAGTTTTTAACAAGTTTAAGTAATGAATTTGAAAATGAAAGTAAAAAACTTGAAAAGAACATTTATAAACTTTCAAAAGAAGAGTTCAATATTGGTTCACCTAAACAATTAGGAGAGATATTATTTGTTAATCTTAAAATACCTGGTGGTAAAAAAACAAAATCAGGAACATATTCTACTGATTCTTCAACTTTAAATAATTTAGCCTTAGATGGATTTGAAATTGCACAACTCGTTCTTGATTGGAGGGAATTAACAAAACTTAAATCAACCTATACAGATGCTTTATTTAGATTAACAGATGATAAAAGTAGAGTTCATACATCATTTGGTTTAGCTAATACTTTAACAGGTCGATTAAGTTCTACAGATCCAAATCTTCAAAATATCCCAATTAGAACAGAAAATGGAAAAAAAATAAGAACAGCTTTTGTTAGTGGAAAAGGAAAAAAATTAGTTAGTTTTGATTATTCTCAAATAGAGCTTAGATTAGCTGCAGAAATTTCTAGTGATAAAAATTTTATTAAAGCTTTTAAAAACAATGAAGATATTCATGCATCAACTGCTAAAGAAATATTTAATTTAAACGATAGTCAAATAAACAACGATTATAGAAGAAAAGCAAAAGCAATTAATTTTGGTATTCTATATGGAATTAGTCCATATGGTTTAGCTAAACAACTTGATATTTCCAATACAGAAGCAAAAGATTACATAAATGAGTACTTTATTAAATATCCAAAAATTAAAAAATATATGGAACATCAAATTGATTTCGCAAAAACAAATCAATACGTTGAAACAATTTTTAAAAGAAAAATTAATATTAAGGGAATTTCTGATAAGAATTTTGCTGTTAGAGGTTTTGCAGAAAGACAAGCCATTAATGCACCAATTCAAGGTAGTGCAGCAGATATTATTAAGTTAGCAATGATTGAAATTCATAAGGAAATAAAACTTAAAAATATTGAGGCTCAAATGCTTTTACAAGTACATGATGAACTGATTTTTGAAGTCGAAAGTAAAAAATATGATAATTTAGTAAGTAATGTAAAAACTATTATGGAGTCAGTACATTTAAAGTATAAAGATTTTTCTGTTCCACTCACCGTTGATTTTGGTGCTGGTGATCATTGGGGGCAAGCACATTAGAATACATTTTATGGAAATTAAAAAAAAAATTAAGAAAAGAAATCCCTTTGCTCAAGATCTAAAACTACCTAAGTATAAACAAAGAATTGTTAGAAATAAAAAAACTTACACAAGAAAAGGAAAAAAAAAGGTTATTTAAAATTCTTCATCAAAGGTATTCATTTCAAACCATTTTTCAAGCTCATGATACCCTCCAATTTTTTCACCATTTAAAATTATTTGAGGAAAGGTTTTAGCGTTCGGAAACTTTTCAAAAAAATCTTCTCTCGTATAATCTGTATCAAGCATATAAATCTTTGGATTAAATTTAGCTAACCGTAGTTTAGCTCTATCACAGTATCCACAATTAGTTTTAGAATATATCTCTGCTTCCATTAAAATGCTTCATCAAAACTTAAAGCCCTATCTGTAGGTCTTTGATACTCAGATACTCTTTTTTCAAAAAAGTTTGTAACGTTTTGAACATCCAAAGCTCTCATAAAATCAAAAGGATTCTCTGTTTTAAAGACTCTGTCAAATTCAAATAGATCAGCAATTCTGTCTGCAACAGCTTCGATATATTGACACATTAAATCAGCATTCATACCAATTAAATCTACTGGTAGTGCATCTTTTACAAATTCTTTTTCAAAAGCTACTGCTTCTCTAACAATTTCTTCAAACTGTGATTGAGGTACGTCTGAAGGAATCAAAGATAAATCACTAATATCTGCATCAGTTAATGTTTTATTATTAAACTTGTCTCTTAAAGTCCTAAACATTAATGATGAGAAGCTAAAGTGCATTCCTTCGTCTCTTGCAATCCAATCATTAGATAAGGCTAAACCAGGTAATAACCCTCTTTTTCTAAAATAATATATGGCACAGAAAGAGCCTGCAAAAAACAAACCTTCAACTAATCCAAAACCTATTAATCTAGTTAGTAGATTTTGACTGCCATTAAGCCATTTTGATACCCATTGTGCTTTATGGTTAATACATGGTACATTTTGAATTGCATCAAAAAGCATATCTTTTTCTTTTGCATCTTTTACATAAGCTTCTATTTGAAGACCGTACATTTCTGCATGAATTGATTCATTTAACATCTGCATTGAGATAAAGCATCTTGCTTCAGGTATTAGTATTTCTTTGTAGAACCTACTTGCTAAGTTTTCATTAATCATTGCCTCAGAGTTAGCAAAATAAGCCAGTACATGTTTTATAAAGTGCTTTTCACCATCATTTAACGTTTCAAGATCTCTTAAATCATCTTGTAATGATACTTCCTCTGTTGTCCAAAAGGCTTGAATATGTTGTTTATATCTATCCCAAATTTCTTGGTTTTTTATTGGAAATATTGATTTAACGCCTTTTGATATCATTCTATTACTCCTTCTTTATGCACTGCAAGTTTCGCAATCTTCTGGTTCATTGTTTTGATTGATAGTGGTACTTATATAAGCATCTTTAGCTGCTTTTTCTGATGAAACTGTAACTTTTACAGCATCAACAGCTGATCTACTTCTTAGATAATACATTCCTGTTTTAAGGCCTTTTTTCCATGCATACATATGCATTGAATTAACTTTTCCAAATGTAGGCGTTGAAAGCCACAGATTCATTGATTGAGTTTGATCAATAAAAGGCGCTCTATCTGCTGACATATCAATTACTGTTTTTTGTGATACTTCCCAAACTGTTTTGTAAACTTCTTTTAGCTCGGCTGGAATTTCATTTATGTTTTCAACTGATCCATTTTCTAAGATTATTTTGTCTCTCATTTCTTTATTCCATAATCCTCTTTGTGAAAGTTCATTAACTAAATATCTATTTACGAGTAAGAACTCACCTGAGAGTGTTTGTCTTTTATATATATTAGAGGTTTGTATTTGGAATGTTTCAGTATTGCCTAATATAATACCTGTTGACGCAGTTGGCATGCAAGCTGTAGTTAAAGAGTTTCTAACACCGTACTCTTTAATTTTAGTTCTAAGTGAATCCCAATCCCACTTTGAAGAAGGATTAACGTTCCACAGATCAAATTGAAACTTACCCTCCGAAATTGGTGAATTTTTAAAAGTTTCGTATGCCCCTTTTTCTTTTGCTAGCTCACATGAAGCTTCTAAAGCTCCAAAGTAAATCGTCTCAAAAATTAATTTATTTATTTCTTTGGCTTCCTCAGATTCATAAGCTATTCCTAACTTAAAGTATACATCTGCAAGTCCCTGTATCCCTAAACCTATAGGCCTATGTTTATTATTAGATCTTTCAGTTTTATCAGTTGGATAAAAATTAATATCAATTACTTCATCTAAGTTTTTTGTAGCTAATTTTGCAGTTTCGTAAAGGGCATCATAGTCATATATTAATTTTTTATCTAATTTTTTTACAAATTTTGGCAGAGCTATAGAAGCCAAGTTACATACAGATGTCTCGTTCTTATCAGAGTATTCAACTATTTCTGCACATAGGTTTGAAGATTTAATGACACCAATATTTTTTTGGTTAGACTTATTATTGATAGAGTCTTTATATAGCATATAGGGTTGTCCTGTTTCTATCTGCGCTTCTATGATTTTGGACATTAAATCTCTTGCTTTAATTTTTTCTAAATGCTTCATTTCATTTTCATACTTTGTGTAAAGTTTTTCAAACTCGTCACCATATACATCTGAAAGGCCTGGACATTCATGTTCACTCATAAGTGTCCATTCTTCATCGTTTTCTACTCTCTTCATGAATAAATCTGGTATCCATAAAGCGTAGAACAAGTCTCTAGCTCTAAATTCTTCAGCACCTGTATTTTTTCTAAGTTCTAGAAATTTCTCAATGTCTGCATGCCAGGGTTCTAAGTATACTGCAAAAGAACCTTTTCTTTTACCCCCACCTTGATCAACTGATTTAGCAGTTTCATTAAAAATTTTCAAAAATGGTATGAGGCCATTAGATTTGCCATTTGTTGATTTTATTCTACTTCCACTACCTCTAATATTGTGAGCGTGCATGCCAATACCACCTGCAGTTTTGGATATTAGTGCGCAATCTTTAATAGTATTAAAAATACCTTCGATAGAATCATCCTCCATACCTATTAAAAAGCACGAAGAAAGTTGCTGCATTTTTAGTCCACTATTAAACAATGTTGGTGTAGCATGTGTATACATACCAGTTGATAAACTTTTATAAGTTTCTTTTATTTTATCTAAGTTAAACTCACTACCGGTAACTGTTAAAGTTACTCTCATCCAAAGGTCTTGAGGTCTTTCAATTGTTTTATTATCAAACTTTAATAAATATGCTCTTATTAGTGTTGTGAGTGCAAAATAATCAAAAGTATAATCTTTGTCATAGTCAATTACTGACTCTATTAAATCTGCATTCTCCATCACCTTTTTGTAATATTCTTCTCTTAGCAATCCATCATCGTATAAATTTTTTGTTGCTATGATGAAGCCCGGTGTTTCTTTATGAAGAGAGTTTACTTTTATTCTTGCTGCAAGATAAGAATAATCAGGATGTTCAACTGTTAAAGCAGCAGCAGTTTCAGCAAGATAAGTATCAATTTCAACAGAACTAATATCACTATATAGGCCTGGAACAGCTTTTTGAACAACAACAATTGGATCAATATTTAAGCCAGTCGATAGAACAGATACTCTATTGGTTATTTTATCAAGTGAAATTGGCTCTTTACTTCCATCTCTTTTGGTTACCATCATTGAAGAAGCTTTTTCTCCAACTTGTTCTTTTAGTTTTTTAGTGTGATATCTTGAAGCTGCTCTTTGTTCTCTATACAAAACATATGCTCTAGCAACTTTATGATGCTCATCCCTCATAAGTGCTAACTCCACTTGATCTTGTATATCCTCAATGTGAATCATGTCACCGTCAGCAATCCTTCTTGTTAGAGCCGAGACAACTTTATGTGTTAAAGCTTCAACAGTTTTATGAATTCCATCTTGTTGTTCTTTTTCCTTATTTTTATCATTTCTAATTTTTGTTTGTGCTAGGAATGCTTTTTTTATAGCATTTGAAATTTTGTCTGATTTGAAAGGAGTAATTGCTCCGTCACGACGCACGACACTTAATGTTAAAATATTTACGCTTTTTTCTTCTGAGATTTTTGCTGATACCTGTAGATTGTCTGCCATTTAAATTCTATCCATTTTTAAAAAATTATTGTCGAAAAACACAATATGTAGTGCCGCCGAAAAGGGACAATACAACATTTGCTCAATATCGCAATAAGAACAAATTAAGAACATAAATATTTTTTTTATCATG
>CACNCX010000047.1 GCA_902619045.1 uncultured Alphaproteobacteria bacterium
TAGATCTTCTCCCTAATGCTAGCATAATCCCAATAGGAAAAGCTAAAGCTATTCCAGTACAGCCTAGGACGAGAGTTACTAGAAGACCACCCCATTTGTTAGTAGAGACTTCAGTAAAGCCTAATCCGCCATTAAGTAAAAAATAAGCAATAACAGGAAAAATGTATGTAAAATATAAGAAGTACTTTCTATATGGAAGATTTGCATACAAAAGAGGTAGTAATGCTAATGCTAACATTGCATAAGCTATATTTACTCTCCAAACTTCAACCTTTGGATAAAATCCATAAATAAATTGATAAAACCTTACATATATAACTGCCCAACAAGCTCCACCATTTTCAGGATCTAAATTTCGTGAACACATTTCTTGGTTAGTAATTTGTTCACCAAGATAATTATATTTGAAGTCAGCTGAGAATATTGTCCAATCTAAAATCCAAGGAATAAACTGATACAAACAATAAATAACAAATAAAGTTATTAATGAGTTTGTCCAATTGAAGAATAAATTTATTCGTAACCAACCAATAATACCTGTTGTTGCAACTGGTGGTTTTCTAACTTCATTCATTTCGTTCATTACTTTTCCTTAAATTGTATACTTCTATTATAAATGTTCATAAAGAAAGATATTGTCAGACTAATTGACAAATAAGTTGCCATGACAATTGCCATACATTCAATAGCTTGACCAGTTTGATTTAAACTTATTCCCCCAAAACCGTGAACAAGGTCAGCGTATCCGACAGCAATTCCTAAAGAAGAATTTTTAGTTAAGTTTAGATACTGACTTGTTAGTGGAGGGACAATCACTCTAAGAGCTTGGGGTATAATGATTAGTCTCATTATCCATGTTTGTTTTAAGCCTATAGCAGCAGATGCCTCTCTTTGTCCTTTTGAGACAGACATTATACCTGCTCTAACAATTTCAGAAATGAAAGCTGCTGTGTAAATTGATAATGCTAAAAACATTGCTATAAATTCAGGTCTAATAACTAGACCACCTTTAAAGTTAAAACCTTTTAATTCTGGATGCTCAAAAGACAAAGGTGAGCCAAGAATGAAAAATAAAATTAATGGAACAATAAAAATTAATCCGATTGAACTTGAGAATACTGGGAATTGTTGACCTGTCTTATCTTGTCTTTTTTTTGCCCATCTAGTTATTAAGAAGCTTGAAATTAAAGCCAATACAATTGCAATTAATACATATGAAAATCCATTTTCAAATATTGGTCTTGGAGAATACAACCCTCTGTTTGAAATATAAAATACATCAAGAACTTCTAATGATTGCTTAACACGAGGAAGTTGAATTAAAATACTATACCATAAAATTATTTGAAGAAGTAAGGGTACATTTCTTGAAAATTCAACGTAAATATAAACTAGTCGACTTAATAACCAATTTGAAGATAGTCTTACTATGCCCAATATAAAACCTAAAATTGTTGCAGCTATACAACCTGTAATTGATACCAAAAGAGTATTTAAGACTCCTACAAAATAAACTTTTAAGTGTGTATCGGTTGATTTAAATTCTAAGAAGGGTGAAAAACTTATATCAAAGCCAGCTGGATTTTGAAGAAAACTCCAACCAGTTGCGATATTTCTTTTTTCTAAGTTGTAAGAAGTTGTACTTATTACAAAAAATAACCCTAGGGCAAATAAACCTACAACTAAAGTTTGAAAAAAAATGGATCTAAATTTTTCATCAGAAAAAAAACCTAAGTTAGATCGCATCGCTAGTATATACAAAAAAAATGGGGGGTTTAAAACCCCCCGTTTTAAATTTAATTAAGATTTATCTGAATGGAGGTGCGTATAAAATACCACCTTGAGTCCATAGAGCATTTAAACCTCTTGCAATTTCTAGAGGTGTGTCTGGACCTACGTTTGCTTCGTATGATTCTGAGTAGTTACCAATTTGTTTGATAATTTGGTAAGCCCAATCATTACTTAACTCAAGCATTTCTCCATAGTTACCTTCAACACCAAGAAGTCTTAGTACTTCAGGAACATTAGAGCTCGTTTGAGCATCAACGTTTTCAGATGTAATACCTAGTTCTTCAGCAATAATCATTGCATTTAAAGACCAACGAACTACGTCACCCCACTGGTGATCACCATGTCTTACAAGTGGGCCAAGTGGTTCTTTTGAAATAATTTCTGGTAATACAACCCATTTATCTGGATTAGAAGCAGCAGCTCTTGTTGAAGAAAGACCTGAAGCATCAGTTGTGTATACGTCACATCTTCCAGCAAATAAGTTTTCTTTACCTTCATCATTAGTTTCAATTGGAAGTGCTTCGTAGCTAATTCCATTTAATCTAAAGAAGTCAGCAAGGTTTAACTCTGTAGTAGTACCAGTTTGGATACATACAGTAGCACCATCAAGCTCAGTTGCACTTGATACACCAAGAGCAGATGGAACCATGAAACCTTGTCCATCGTAGAAGTTTACACCTACGAACTCAAAACCAAGATTAACATCACGGCTAATTGTCCAAGTTGTATTTCTCGCTAACATATCAACTTCACCTGAAGCTAATGTTGGGAAACGAGATTTACCCGTAGTAGTAATAAATTCTACTTTTGAACGGTCTCCAAAAACAGCTACAGCAACTGCACGACACATATCTGCATCTAGACCAGCCCATTCACCGCTATCATCTGGAGCAGCAAAACCAGCAAGACCAGTTGTTACTCCACATTTTAGAAAACCTCTATTTTTAACATCATCAAGAGTTCCAGCATGTGCTGAAAAGGCAAATGCTACAACTGCAAAGATAGATAATAGTTTTTTCATATTATTTTCTCCGTTTAAATAATTATTTAAATATCTTTTTTCAAAGATTGCTTCCCTATAACAAATTAATAAGTTAATCCCAATAATAGATTTGTTAAGCTTAAAATCGCCTACTATAATTTGTGTATAAAGATTTTGGCTTATACAATATTTAGTTGTTTATGAAAATAAAAACAAAATTAACCAAAATAGGCAGAAATCCTCTTAAACAAAAAGGTTTTATCAACCCTGGTACCTATAAAGGTTCTACAATGATCTTTAATACATATAAAGATTACTTAAATGATGTTAAAAATTTTGATGATAGAACAACTTATTATGGAATAAATAAAAATCCATTTCATAAGCAGTTAGAAGACAGTATTTCTTTTTTATATAACTGCAATGATACAGTATTATCACCATCAGGATTAGCCTCTATAGTTATTCCTTTTTTTACTTTTTTAAAATCTGGTGATGAAGTTCTAATAAATGATAGTGTTTATAGTCCTACTAGAACTTTTTGTGAAGACATTCTTAAACAGTATAATGTTAAAATAAAATATTTTCATCCCACAAAAAATATTAATAGTTTTCAGAAATTAATTAACAATAATACTAAGCTAATTTATTTAGAATCTCCAGGTACAGCAACTTTTGATATTATTGATATACCTTTCATTACAAAAATTGCTAAAAAAAACAAAATACCAACTGTTATGGATAATACTTGGGCTTCACCATTATTTTGTAATCCAATTAAATTAGGTATTGATATAATTATTGATGCTGGAACTAAATATATAAACGGCCACTCAGATGTATTAATTGGTTTTGTTTCGTCTAATAAAAAATATTCCAAAAAAATAAGAACAGCTTCAAAAACTTTAGGCATATGTCCTGGTTCAGAAGAAGTTTATTTAGCAATTAGAGGATTGCCAACACTTGAAATTCGAATGAGAGAAATTGAAAAAAATGCTTTGTTAATGGCAAAATATTTACTCGATCATGATCTTGTATCTGATGTATTTCATCCAGCATTGCCGCACACAAAAAATCATAAAATATGGAAAAGAGATTTCTCTGGTAGCACAGGCTTATTTTCATTTATGCTAAAAAAGAAATATTTAAACAATCAAATTGAAAAATTTTTTAACAAACTTAAAATATTCAAATTGGGATACAGCTGGGGTGGATTTGATAGTCTCATTACCTTTCCTCCATTAGATAAAAGAGAGTTTAAAAATAGAAATACTGGAACTTTAATTAGATTATATTGTGGATTGGAAGACATTGATGATCAAATAAAAGATATTAAAAATGCATTAAAAATTTTAAATTAAATGGATTTATATTTTTATATTTTTGCATCATTGGGAGTATTTGTATTTGGTTTGTCTAAAGGTGGTGTTCCAGGACCTATCGCGATGTTAGCAGTGCCAGTTATGTCGTTTGCAATGAGTCCTTTACAAGCTGCAGGAATATTGTTGCCACTTTTAATAATAATGGATTTTTCGGCAATCTATTTGTATTGGAAAAAATGGATAAACAGTATTTTAAAAATTGTAATCCCAGCATCTATAATTGGTATTTTATTTGGAACTTTAACTTTTGAGTTTACAAACGAAGATCAGATAAGAATAATGGTTGGTGTTATATCAATTATTTTTGTTTTAGTTTCATTTATTCAGAAAAATAATTATTTACTTAAACCAACAAAACTTAAAGGATACTTTTGGTCATCTGTTGCTGGATATACAAGTTTTTTAATTCATGCAGGAAATCCCCCAATTAATTTTTATATGCTACCTTTAAAGCTAGATAAAATTTCATTTATTGGAACAATGACCTTGGCATTTATGGTTATAAATCTTGTTAAATTAGTTCCATATTATTTTGTGGGATTATTAGCGCCTTCTAATCTTATGATTTCTCTCTATTTACTGCCACTAGCTTTTATTAGTGTTTTTCTTGGGTACTTTCTACAAAAAAGAATTCCAGAAAAATTATTTTTTAATATTGTTTATGTTTTACTTTTTTTGAGTGGATGTAAGTTAATATACGACGGAGCAATTTAATTTTTGTAAATAATTATATTTTTGTTTTATAATCAGCTCTTTTAGTTTTTCTAAAACCAAAAGGTCCAGGAATAAATAATGTCATTGTGTCTTTATTAGGTTTTAAGTCAACTCTGTGCAGATGATCAGCAGACCTAAAACCAATGTATCCAGGGGGTCTCCAAAATTTTCCTTTTTTTGTTGTTTCCCAATAACCACCTTTTAAAATAATTGTTATATAAGGACAAAGATGATTATGAACTCCTTCACCATGATCATCATCTAACATTTTATGGATTAAGATATTAAATGGAAACCATTTTGGTCTTTTTCTAAATAACAAATAATATCTTTCCATCCATGGTTTGGCCTTATGAAATTCTGGATGTGAAGGACCTCTGTCTAATACAACTTTTTTTCTTCCTAATTTTTCAAGTATTTTT
>CACNCX010000048.1 GCA_902619045.1 uncultured Alphaproteobacteria bacterium
GCTTTAAAATTATCAATAAAGACAAAACAAAAGTTTTTGTTGCTGCAACACTTTTTTCTTCTCCAGCATTTATATCAAAAAAATAATTAGATGTTTTTATAATTGGGCTATTTAAATTATTACTTATTAATATGGTCTTAGCTCCCATTTTTTGTACCATTTTATGACATTCAACTAAATCTTCACTTTTTCCTGATTGAGAAATTATGAAAACTAATGCTCTCGAAAAATCAAATTTTGATTCTTCTAAAGTTATTATAGATGGTGGCATGCTATATGTTGGTAGACCAAGATATTTTGCAAACATATAAGATAAATACAAAGCAGCACAATCCGAAGTACCTCTTGCAACAGTAACAACATAATCAATTTTTTTTTCTGATATTAAACTTGATATTTCCTGATAATTATTTTTATCATTTAGGATAAAATGATTAATTTTATTTGGAATTGAGAGTGCTTCTGATAAAACTTGGGAGCTAGACATTAATTTTTTTTCCTCTTAAATAAACTTCTTTAAGATTAAATTCTTTATCTAAAATAAGAAAATTACTTAAAAAATTTTTTTGAATTATACCAACATTATCTAGATTCAAATATTTAGAAGCATTATAACTTGTTAGAGCAACTGCTTCTTCTAATGAAAAGTCCATTGATATTAAATTTTTAAAAGTTTGATCCATAGTAACAATACTTCCAGCTAAAGTACCGTCAGACTTTATTTTAACTGAATTATTTTCTTTTCTTATATTATTTTTTGCAAAAATATATTCTCCATCATTTAGTCCACTTGCGTTAATTGAATCTGTTATTGCATACAGCCCAGGAATACATTTTTTTGCAATTTTGATTGCTTCTTTACTAACATGTATTTTATCACAGATTATTTCAGCATATTTTCCTTTTGAAAGAGCAGCTGATAAAACTCCTGGGGATCTATGATTATTTCCAGACATAGCATTATACAAATGTGTAAAACCAACTTCATAATTTTTCATAATTTTATCACAGCAAGAAAAATCTGCTAAAGTGTGACCAAATTGAACTTTAATATTTAGATTTGCTAAGTCATTTATAAATTCTTGCATCCCATCAATTTCTGGAGCTAAAGTAATGATTTTTACATCAGAAATTTCAAGAATTTTTTTTATAAAATCTGTAGATGGTTTTTCAGTTAAATTTGGTTGGGCACCAAGTTTATTAGGATTAATGAAAGGTCCTTCCAAATGGATACCAAGAATATTTTGATTGTCATTCTTTATTTCTTTAAATCCTTTTAATGCTGAAATAGTATTTTCTAGGGTATTAGTCCAAGTAGTAGGCATAATTGAAGTTGTCCCATGCCTCAGATGATATTTTGACATTTCAATAATTGATTTAGATCCCTCCATTACATCAAATCCATTACCACCATGACAATGCAGATCAATAAAACCAGGTATTATAATATTATTATAATCATCAGAGTCCTTTATTTTTAACTCATTAATTTTTTCACTGAAATATACATCACCAATATAGGTACAATTATGATTTATTATTTTTCCACTAACTTTATTTTGATCAATCATCTAAATTTAATATCTTATATAGTAATTTGTTGATTTTTAAAAAAATTATAAATGAGGATTAATCTTACTAAATTTTTTCTCTAATTTATCATTATTTCTTTTAGCATTTGGCATATTTACGCTGATATAAAATGGGAATAATTTTTCATTTTTTAATATATTTGCAACTTCAATTAAAATTGAATTTAAAATAAAAGATCCTGTAATTGTTGAAGCTGGTCCAACCATGTTATCTTTAATATTTATAATTGCATCACCTGGCGGTATCTTATTATCGATGAATATATCCGTTATTTCAAATAATCTTTTATTCAATTTAGATAGAGGGGCTTGTTTTGAGTATTTTACAGATGTTAGTGAAATAGTTTTTATTTTCTTTTGCTTAGCAATCAAAGCTGCTTCAACTGGAGCATGATTGACACCTGAATTAGATACAATCATCAAAATATCTTTGCTAGTAATTTTATATTTAGCTAGAGCTTTTTTGGCAATATTTGGAGTTCTTTCTAAAGCAGTAGCCTTTCTTGCTCCTTTTTTAAAACTAAGATCATCATCTCTTATTGGACATGCGGCAGCAAAACCTCCTGCTCTGTGAAATGACTCTTCTCCAAGTAACCTAGAATGTCCAGTTCCAAAAATATATAACTGCCCACCATTTTTATATGATTTGCTAATTAATTTAGCACACTGTAAGAATTTTTTTTCTTCTTCTTTTAAAATCTTCTTTAAAATTGAATTAATTTTTGAGGAATAAGATCTTGTTAATTTACTCATTTGAATTTTATAATGATGCTAGGGCAAATATTGCCCTAGCACAATAATGTAATTATTTGTATTCTTCTAATTCTTCAGCTGCTTCAGCTACTAAATCCGCAGCATCTCCTTCACCAAGAATTGCACCTTGGATCATAGAGTTCATAACAGTTTGAAAAGCTTTGTAGTCTACAAATAGTGGCTCTGGTCCACCATCGCCAATAGAATCAATAAACATCATCCAATAATCTTCATTGTATGGAGCTTCATTTCCAATTTGAGGATATTGCATAATTGGTGTTAGACCCCAATCAGTATCAAGACTGTATTGAGAATCACCTGATGTGATTATGCTAGCTAATTCCATTGCTTCTTTTTCAACACCTGTGTTTGAGAAAACTGCAACACTATCAGTGATTAAAAGCGTACCTTGACTTCCTTGTGGTCCAGCTGGAATTCTAACTGTTTTAACATCTAGACCTTCCTTATGCTGACCTCTACCCCAAGGTCCATTAATATACATAGCAATTTTTTCGTCATTAAATAGTTCTGTTAACTGAGATCTCTCCCAAGCTAAAGGACCTTCCTGAGCAACGTTTGCTAACTTTCCATAAAATTCTAATGTTTCAACAGTATTAGATGAATTTAAAGTTATTTCATTTGTCATTGGATCAATAACTTGTCCCCCATTACTGTATAGGTAGTTTAAGAATTGGTGCATAGTATTATCAAAATCTTTACCAGCTAGTCCAATTCCTGCAGCTCCATCAACATTTTTTGTTACAGCTTCAGCCATTGAATATAATTCATCCCAACTTTGAGGACCTTCACATGCAACACCTGCTTTTTCTAAAAGACCACAATTCATGAAAAGTGCTTTAGTTGAAAACGCATGAGGGAAACCCCAAGTTTTACCCATGTGTGTAACTGTATTTAAGATACCTGGTTGATACATTGCTTTTTGTGAATCAGGAATATTTGTTTCTAAAATATGTCCGTTTTCTGCAAGACCTTTTAGAGTTCTTGATCCAACATATGAAAATGCAACGGGATCACCTGCAATAGCAAGATTGATTACTTTATCCTGACATGTTCCCCAAGGAACAGCCTCTAGAGTTACAGTAACTCCAGGATTGTCTTCCATGTACTTATCAGCTATTTCAACATAATTAGGTCGAAGCTCACCGCCACAGAATACTCCGTGTACTTCAGCAGCATAAGTTTTAAAACCAACTAGTGAAAGTATAGCTATTGTAAGAAATGAAGATAGTTTTTTGAAATTCATAATTCCTCCATTTAAATATAGAAAAGAGATAACATTAAGAGGCTCTATGAAGCAAGTTAGTTTTTGGGTATTTTTCTAGTTTTTTACTGCTCCAGAAGTGAGTCCAGCAACAATATATTTCTGTAAAAAAAGAAAAATAATTAAGACAGGGGCTATCCCAACAAGAGAGGCTGCCATCATTTCATTCCATTTGACTGTTGTGTATCCTATAAATTCATAGAGTCCCGATGGGATAGGCATATATTCTTTTTTCTGGTTAAAAGTTATCGCGAATAAAAATTGTTGAGCATAAGATCCAATAAAAGCATATATCCCAACAACCACCAGACCGGGCGTACTAAGAGGTGCGATGATGTGTCTGAGTATTTGTACTCTAGAAGCTCCGTCAACAAAAGCTGCCTCCTCTAAATCTATTGGTATTTTTTCAAAGTAAGACTTTAGCAGCCAAATTGCAGTTGGTATTAAAAAAGCAACACCGGGGACTATCATAGCTTGATATGTATTTAGCAAACCAAATGTTCTTAATACTTTATAAAGAGGAATTAATAAAACCGCGCCTGAAAACATATTAATTGCTAATAAAATATAGAGTGAAGAATTTTTAAAAGGAAATTTAAAACGTGCGTAAGAGTAAGCTGCTGGAATTACAAAAAGCAAAGTAATAATAGAAGTAACTGAGGCAAGAAAAAAACTGTTAAAAATATATCGTGGAAGCATTGGTACAGTATTCCACATTTCTCGATAGGCCCAAAAAGATAAATCATCTGAGTAAAATTGATAAGGAGATCTAAATAAATGATCTAAAGGTCGAAGCGATGCGTAAAACATTTCGACAAAAGGTAAAAGAATAAAAATCATAAAGACTAATATTCCTGAATATAATAATATCTTTTCGTATATATTATATTTATCCAATTTAGTTTTTTACTGCACCAGCAGTAAGCCCCTCTACAATATACTTTTGTAAAAATACAAATAATAATAACACAGGTAGCATTCCTACTAAGGCAGCTGCCATCATTTCATTCCATTTAACGCTTTGATATCCTATAAATTCATATAACCCTGTTGGAATTGGCATGTATTCTTTCTTTTGGTTAAATGTAATCGCAAATAAAAATTGTTGAGCATATGCGCCAATGAATGCATAAATACCAACTACAACTAATCCAGGTGTACTTAAAGGAGCTATAATGTGTCTGAGTATTTGTACTCTAGAAGCTCCGTCAACAAAAGCTGCCTCCTCTAAATCTATTGGTAT
>CACNCX010000049.1 GCA_902619045.1 uncultured Alphaproteobacteria bacterium
TAAGCAAATTTTTGATGACATAGTTTTTTTACATGGAGATAAGAAATATGCTGATGATAATGCAATAGTGGGTGGGTTGGCAAAAATTGATGGTAATTCAGTTTTTTTTGTTGGCACTGAAAAAGGGAATACAATGGAAACAAGAATTAAACACAACTTTGGGATGGCTAAACCAGAGGGATATAGAAAAGTTCAAAGATTACTGAAATTAGCAGAAAAATTTAAATTACCATTAATATCATTTGTAGATACAGCAGGCGCATTTCCAGGAAAGGATGCAGAGGAAAGAGGGCAATCAGAATCCATAGCTTCATCAATACTTAATTTTTTAAAAGTAAAAATACCTACAATATCAGTAATAATTGGAGAAGGTGGTTCTGGTGGAGCAATAGGAATAGCAACATCTGATAGAGTATTAATGCTTGAACATTCAATATATTCAGTGATCTCTCCAGAAGGGTGTGCTTCTATATTATGGCGAAATACTGAATTTTCTAAGGAAGCAGCAAAAACTCTGAAGCTAACATCTAATGATTGTAAAAATTTTAAAATTATTGATGATATTATCCCCGAACCGTATGGTGGTGCTCATAGACATCCTATAAAACAAGCTGAAATATTAAAAGAAAAGATTAAATTTTTTATGAATGAATTGAAGCAAATCTCAATCGAAGATTTAGTTAAAATAAGAAAAGACAAATATATAAATATTACCTCAGATATTTAATTACCATGACATTGTTTATATTTTTTGCCTGAACCACATGGACAAGGTTCATTTCTACCTATTTTTTTAGTTATAATTCTTCTTGGTTCTTTTGTTTTTTTAATATCAGTATCATTATTATTATTTTCATTTACTAATTTTATATTAAATAGTGTTTTTAATACTCTCTCATTTTGGTTTGAGAGCATTTCATCAAAATAATCAAAAGATTCTTTTTTATATTCATAGAATGGATCTTTACCCCCCATAGCTCTTAAATTAACACTTCCGCGTAGTGAGTCCATTGCTGCTAGATGATCTCTCCAATCTTTATCTATTTGAAAAAGCATTACTCTTTTTTCTGCAAACTTGAGTAGTTCATAAGAATATTGATGTTGTTTTTCTTTATATTTTTGGTTAACTTCATCTAATAATCTTTTTTTAATTTCTTCATCATCAACACCTTCTTCATCAATCCATTTTAAAATTGGAACATCTATGCCAAATATTTCTCTAATTTTTTCTTTTAACAAATTTCCATCCCATTCATGTGAGTATTTCTTCGGAGGAATTGTGACTTCAATTAAAAAATTTACATAATCCAAAATCATATCTTCTATAATCTTAGATTGATCATTTGTATTAAGAATTTCTTTTCTATTCTGATAAATTATTTTTCTTTGATCATTCAAAATATCATCAAATCTTAAAATCTGTTTTCTCATATCGAAATTATGACTTTCAACTTTTTGTTGAGCACGTTCTAAAGATTTGGTAATCATTGAATGTGTAATCACCTCACCATCTTTTAGACCTAATTTTGATAATACATTTTCAAGAGTTTTTGATCCAAATATTCTCATGAGATCATCTTCCAATGATAGGAAAAAAATACTTTCTCCAATATCTCCTTGCCTTCCTGATCTACCTCTTAGTTGATTATCTATTCTTCTACTCTCATGTCTTTCTGTACCAATTACTAGTAATCCGCCAGCATCAATTGCTTCTTTTTTCAAATTATCATCACCATTTCCTAATTTAATATCAGTTCCTCTTCCAGCCATATTTGTTGAAATGGTAATATTCCCAGGCATTCCTGCCTCTTCAATTATCTTAGCTTCACTCATATGATTTTTAGCATTTAAAACATTATGCTTAAGATTTTCTTTTTTTAATAAATCAGAAATTTTTATTGAGTTTTCTACAGATGTGGTTCCTATAAGGATTGGTTGATTGATATTATTTCGTGACTTAACAAGATCTAATACAGCATTATATTTTTCTCTTTTTGTCATATAAATTTGATCATTTTTATCAATACGATTTACCTTTATATTTGGAGGAATATCAACGACTTCTAAATTATATATACTTTCAAATTCTTTAGCTTCTGTTGTAGCAGTTCCTGTCATTCCACTTAGACGATAATATGTTCTAAAAAAATTTTGATATGTAACAGAAGCAATAGTTTGATTTTCTTTTTGGATTACTAAATTTTCTTTTGCTTCTATAGCTTGATGCAATCCATCACCATATCTTCTACCTTCCATAGCTCTGCCAGTCAACTCATCAATAATAACAACATTTCTATCTTTTATTATGTAATCTTTATCTTTTATAAATAAATGATGGGCTCTAAGAGCTTGTATAATATTATGGTTTAAAACCATATTTCCTAAATCCTGAAGTGTACCCTCTTTGATGATCCCGTTATCTTTTAGTAACTTTTCACAAAATTCCATTCCCTCAGTAGTAAGTAAAATACTTTTACTTTCTTCATTGATTTCAAAATCATTTTCTCTAAGAATTTTTACAATTTTATCAATTTTAGGAAATAAATCAGTATTGGAATTTGATTCCGCAGATATTACAAGAGGTGTTCTGGCCTCATCTATTAAAATGCTATCCACTTCATCAACTATGGCAAATGCATTTTTTTTAAAACATAAGTTATTGTAATCGTTTTTGAGATTATCTCTTAAATAATCAAATCCTATTTCATTATTTGTTGCGTAAACAATATCCGCATCATACTGGTTAGATCTATCTTCATGTGCTGTTTCAGCAGTTACACACCCTACGCTAAGATCAAGAAAATTATATATATTCCCCATCCATTCAGCATCTCTTTTTGCAAGATAATCATTAACCGTAATGATGTGTACGGATAAGTTTTCTAAAGCATTTGCGTAAGCAGCTAGAGTAGCAACTAAGGTTTTTCCTTCTCCAGTTTTCATTTCAGTAATCTTGTTTTCATATAAAACCATTCCACCAATTATCTGAACATCATAGTGTCTCATGTTTAATGTTCTTTTGGATACTTCTCTTACTACAGCAAATATTTCTGGTAATAATTTGTTTATTGATCCCGTTTCTTTAAATTCACTTCTAAAATAATTAGTTTTATTTTTTAATTCTTGATCTGAAAGTTTAGAAATTACTTCTTCTAGTTTGTTTACTTTTTCTACAAAACTTGCATATTTTTTAAGCGAATTAGATTTTATAGAACCAAATAATTTATTTACGATATTAATCATGTTATGATAGATGGCAGTTAATATATGAAAAATATTTCTTCTACAAAGGAATTTACGCTAAAATATGGTCAATAAAATGATTTCAATATTTAAGCCAAAAAAAATCAAAGATTTTAATCCTAGTGGCCTCAATATCTATACTTTTAACGCTGGATTTAAAAAAAAAGATAAAGATCTTTTATTAATAATTTTTGATCAAATTGTTAATGTATGTTGTGTCTATTCAAAAACATCAACACCTTCAGCTCCAATAATTTGGGATAAAAAAAATAACAAAGGTAAAGCTAAAGCTTTAGTTGTGAATGCTGGTAATGCGAATGCGCATACTGGTAAAGATGGTCTGAAAATTATAGATAAGTATGTAAAAGCATTAACAAAAAAAATTAAATGTAGATCCAATGAAGTATTAGTATCATCTACTGGTGTAATCGGTGAAAAATTTAACCCGAATTTAATTATAGATAAATTTAAAAATATAAATTACAAAAATAAAAAAGGTTTACTAGAAAGCGCCAAGGCAATTATGACAACAGATACTTTTCCAAAAGTATCAATTAAAAATATTAACTTAGACAATCAACCATTTAAGATTTATGGAATTGCAAAAGGATCAGGAATGATACAGCCAAATATGGGAACTATGTTGGTGTATATTTTTATAGAATGTGAAATTTCAAAACAGTTAATAAACAGACTCCTTAAAAATAATTTAGATAACACATTTAATTCAATAACTGTAGATAGTGATACATCAACAAGTGATACTTTAATGATGTTTTCTGTTGGAAATAAAAATATAAATTTAAATAAAAAGAATTTTAAAATACTAAATGATAAAATATTTGAATTAATGCATGATTTATCTCTTCAGGTAATTAAAGATGGTGAGGGTGTTTCTAAGCTAATAAGAGTTAATGTTTTGAATGCAAGATCAAAAAATCAAGCAAAAAAAATAGCATTTAGTATTGCTAATTCTCCTTTGGTTAAAACAGCTGTCGCCGGTGAAGATGCAAATTGGGGTAGAGTAATAATGGCAATTGGTAAAACTGAAGAAAATATAAATCAAAATAAAATTAAAGTTTTGTTTGGAAACAACGTTGTATGCGAAAATGGTTCTATTAGTAAAAAAATAAATATTAGAAAGCTTAATAATTATATGAAAAATAAAACTATAGAAAT
>CACNCX010000050.1 GCA_902619045.1 uncultured Alphaproteobacteria bacterium
TATTAATAAAGATTTTCAGCTCAAGAGAATTAAGGAGATAACTGATGAAAAGGAAGTTGAAAAAATAAAAAAAGAAAATCTATTTTTAGTTAATTTAAATTCAAATCAAAAAATACTTTTGTTTGTTTCTTCTGGTAAAGTTTACACGATAGATCCAAATATTTTACCAGGTGGAAATAGTAATCCTAAATCATTTATTTATTTTGTCGATAGCATGCCGAATGATAAAGTTACTGGATTGCTTTCATCAATAGATGAAGAGCTATTAATTGTATCCAAAAACGCTAAAGGATTTATTAGTAATACTGAATCTCTTGTAACCAACCAAAAGAAAGGTAAGCAATTATTTAATTTAAAAAATAATGATGTCGTAATTAAAGTATTAAATCTTACAAAAAAACATATAGCCTGTGTTACAAAGTTGCAAAAAATGCTAATTTTTGAAATAGATGCTTTGCCAAAATTACAAAAGGGTGGGGGAGTTCAATTAATTAAAATCAAGAAAGATGATTTTTTATCGGATGCCACTCAATTAGCTATCGAAGATGGATTAGAATGGAACACTGGTTCTAAAAATAGAAAGTTAGAAGATATTGAATTTTGGATTGGGAAAAGAGCTCAGGCTGGTAAAAAAGTTCCTAAGTTTTTCAATAAAAATCAGAAATTTGATGGTTAATTTTATTTATTTAAATATATTTAAGTTTACTGATACATTCCAATAGTAAATATGAAAAATTTCTCTCTTATTTTAAGTACGATTAATAAATATGCTGGTTACTTTTGTGCATTTCTAGTAGTTCTCATGACAATAAACGTTTTTTTAGTAGTAGTATTAAGGTACTTATTTGGGATCAGTTTTATATGGATGCAAGAAACATATGTATGGATGCATGCATATATTTTTATGGTTGGTGCTGGTTTCACATATTTAAATGACGATCATGTTCGTATTGATATAATTTATAGAAACTCATCAAAATTGTATCGTGTAATTGTTGATTTAGTAGGTAACATAGTTTTACTATTACCTTTTTTGTATATAATTTGGTCTTATAGCTTTCCTTTTGTTTACAAATCTTGGCAAATGAATGAAGTGTCTAGAGAAGCTGGCGGTTTGACAATGATATTTTTATTAAAACTAGCAATTCTTATTTTTGCCTTTCTTCTTTTCATACAGGTAATTTCAAAAATTATTAATAATTTTATCAGTTTAAATTCAAATGACTCCTGAAGTATTAGCAGTAATAATGTTTTTAACAACTTTGTTGTTTTTGTTATTTGGTTTTCCTGTTGCTTTTACTTTAGCAGGATCATCTTTAATTTTTGCTTTTGTAGGTGATCTATTAGGAGTGTTTAATTTTAAAATGCTTCTTTTCTTCCCTCAAAGAATTTATGGTGTGATGATTAATGAAGCTCTTGTCGCTGTACCTCTATTTATTTTTATGGGAGTTATGCTGGAAAAAACAAAAATTGCAGCTAAACTTTTAGAGTCTATAGGAGATTTATTTGGTTCAGTAAGAGGTGGATTAGGAATAGGTGTTATCTTAGTTGGAATGTTGCTTGCTGCCTCTACAGGAATAGTTGGAGCAACAGTAGTAACTATGGGTATGCTTGCATTGCCAAGTATGCTTAAAGCAGGTTATGATGAAAAAATTGCTACGGGAACAATTTGTGCTTCAGGAACCTTAGGACAAATAATACCTCCTTCAATTGTTTTAATACTGCTAGCTGAAATGTTGCAGGGAGCAAATGAAGAGGCTGGTCTTTTAACAGGAGACTTGGCACCACTACCAGTAACTGCAATAGATTTATTTGCCGGAGCTCTTTTACCTGGTTTAATGTTAGTAGGATTTTTTATTATCTACATTCTTTTTACTGCTAGATTACATCCAGATAAATTACCTCTTAAAATTTCTAATAAACCCAAATCTGAAATATGGAAAAATGCTCTGTTTGAAGTAATCCCACCTATATTTTTAATTTTAGCAGTTCTTGGATCAATTTTTCTTGGTGTAGCTACTCCAACTGAATCTGCTTCTGTTGGTGCTGCAGGTGCTGCTATTTTAGCTTTATTAAGAAGGGATCTAAATCTTAAAAATATTTCAGAAGCTGCAATTACGACAGTAAAAATGAGTTCATTTGTTTTTATCATTTTAATTGGAGCATCAATGTTTTCTTTAGTATTCAGAGGATTTCAAGGAGATGAAATGATTAGTAATTTTTTAACTAATATTCCAGGTGGAGAGTATGGTGCTTTAATTATAGTAATGTTAACTATTTTTATATTGGGTTTTTTCCTTGATTATATTGAAATTATATTTGTTATTATCCCATTAGTAGGTCCAGGATTAATTGCGAACGGAGCTGATCCTTTGTGGTTGGGAATTTTAATTTCTCTTAATTTACAAACAAGTTTTCTAACGCCTCCATTTGGATTTTCATTATTTTTTTTAAGAGGTGTTGCTCCAGAAAATGTTAAAACATCTAATATATATGCCGGTGTTATTCCTTTTATTTTTATACAAATACTTGCAATAATTTTAGTATTCGCGTTCCCACAAATAGCAACTTGGCTTCCAAGGTTAATAAACTAAAAAAAAAGAGGTCTCAAAAGAGACCTCTTAAAAATTAAAAAATTTAAAATATTATACTGAATCAGGAAATTTAAATGGTAAATCTCTTATACGTGAGAAGTTTTGCTCACCTTTAGTAAACCATTCTTTAATGACTTTTCTGAAAGATAATAAGTGATTTGTTATAGCTTTTGTTTCAGAGTTAATAGAACCCCTCTCAAAAACAACTTCACCTGCTGCATTACCAAGAGCTATTAAAACCTCATCTGGGAAAGTTTTAATTTCAACGTTATGTTCATTAACAAGCTTTTGTAATGCTGGACCATTAATAGCTTGGAAACGACTAAATACAGTCATGTTGAAAGATTTAGCTAAATCATCGATTAAGCCTTGAGTGTCACTATCAAGTGCTTCCCATGCTTTAAGATCCATAGATAAATCTAGAAGAGTAGATGGTTCATGCCATCCTGGTCCATAATAATACTTTGCAGCTTGATATAATCCAGCACCTAAATCTGCTGCTGGGCATATCCATTCTGCTGCATCAACTGCACCAGAAGTTAAAGCTGGTAAAACATCAGGTCCTGCAAGCAATACTGGTGTAGCTCCAAGTTTTTCAATAGTTCTACCACCTAAGCCAGGCATTCTCATTTTTAGACCTTTATAGTCATCAGGAGTATTGATTTCTTTGTTAAACCAACCACCCATTTGGTTTCCTGTGTTGCCCATGGGTAAAAATTTAACACCAAGTGCATTATAGATTTTGTCAGCAGCTTCAATACCACCGCCGTAGTAACACCATGCATTTTGCTCCATTGCATTCATTCCAAATGGGCATGTTGCTACGAACTCAATTGCATCAGATAGGTTTGGCCAATAATAAGGAGCTCCATAAGCTGCTTGAGCTGCACCAGATCTTACTGCATCTAATGCTTCAAGTCCTGGAACAAGTTCACCAGCATGATAAACTTTAACTTTAAGCTTTTCAGAATATCTATTTATGTTATCCCCAAACCCTTGGATAGCCTGTCCTAATGGACCAGCTTTACCAAAAGCACTACAAATGATCCACTCTTGATGACCGCCAGCTATTGCCGGAGCTGCTAAAGTAGAAGCACCAACTGCAGCAGCACCTGCTACACCTGCTTTCTTTAGAAACTCACGTCTTTTTATATTTTTTTTCATATGTCCTCCCGAGATAATATGAATTAATGTCTGAAATTTATACAAAAATCGTATTTGTATCAATTTCTAATGATATTAAATATTAACAAAATTTACTAAATCAAACCTCTAAAACTAGAAATTACTTTTAAAAACTCGATATTCCAGTCTGATTTTTTCCTAAAATTAATGAATGAATATCCTCTGCACCTTCATAAGTTTTAACAGTTTCTAAATTAACCAGATGTCTCATGATATGATATTCTTCTAATAACCCATTTGCTCCAAGCATATCACGAGCATTTCTTATTATGTCTAAAGATTTTTTACAGTTATTTTTTTTCAAAATACTAATTGCATTAATGATATCTTTTCCGTCATCTAAAGCTTTAGAACTTAAA
>CACNCX010000051.1 GCA_902619045.1 uncultured Alphaproteobacteria bacterium
AACTGTTGGTAATATTTGATTTATTTTATTATCTACTTCAGTATCAATTTCTTCATATGGAATTTCCAATGAGTATTCTTTATAAAGTTTTGTAGATTTTAATTCTTTTGTATTCATAACTCTTTAAACCTAATGGTAGGCCGGAAAGGACTTGAACCTTCACACCTCGCGGCACTAGAACCTAAATCTAGCGTGTCTACCAATTCCACCACCGGCCCCTATTATTATTAGCCTTTTATGTACAATAAATTAAAAAACAATAGAGAAAATAAACTAAATAGAAAATGGGGCGAACGATGGGATTCGAACCCACGACAAGCCTGCGCTCTAACCAACTGAGCTACGCTCGCCATATAAATTAATTAAAAGTTTAATTTTTATATTAAATCGCTATACCAAAAATATGGAAGTTTCAAAAAGAATATTTAATCTCGAAACTGAAACGGCATTCTCTATTCTTGCTAAAGCTAATAATCTCGCTGCTAAAGGTAAAGATATTATTAATTTAGGAATAGGACAGCCCGATTTTCCTACACCAATAAATATTCAGGAAGCTGCTATTAAAGCAATTAAAGACGGCTATCATGGTTATACTCCCTCAAATGGAATACCTGAATTACGAGAAGCAATTTCCGAACTAGTATTCAATAAATACAAAGCTAATATTAAACCAGAAAATGTTTTAATAACTCCAGGAGGTAAACCAGTAATTTTTATTTCAGCATTATTATTAGGTAGTGAAGATAGAGAAATAATTTTTCCTGACCCAGGTTTTCCAATTTATAGATCCATGATTAAATATAGTGGTGCAAAAGCTGTTCCACTAAAGCTTTCAGAAAAAGATAACTTCGAAATTAATACTGAACAATTAAAAGAATTAATTTCTGATAAAACAAGTTTGATAATCATAAATAATCCAAATAATCCAACGGGATCATATATGAATAAGAAAAAAATTACTGATCTTGTTAATTTGTTAGAGCAGTATCCAAAAGTCTCCATTTTAAGTGATGAAATTTATAGTAATATTATTTTTAATAATGAACAAATGCCATCATTATTAGAATATGAAAGTATAAGAGATAGATTAATAGTTCTTGAAGGATGGAGCAAAACATATTGTATGACTGGATGGAGATTAGGATGGAGTATATGGCCAAAAAATTTAATTGAACATGCTAACAAAATATGTGTCAATTATAATTCCTGCGCTACCTCAATTTCGCAATATGCAGGATTAGAAGCAATAAAAGGTTCTCAGAAAGAAATAACAAAAATTGTTAATGAATTTCAAAAAAGAAAAGATTACGTTTTTAATGAATTGAATAAATTAGATAAAATTTCTTGTTTTGAACCAGGTGGTGCATTCTATGCATTTCCAAATATTTCAAAAACTGGATTAAGTGGAAATAAATTTTCAGAAGTAGCGCTTGAAGAAAAAGGTGTTGCACTAGTACCAGGTTCTAGCTTTGGCGATAATGCAAGTGAATTTGTTAGAATAAGTTTTGCTAATTCTCTAGAAAACATTAAAGAGGCAATAAAAAGAATATCTACAATATGAAAAAAATAGAAGCAATCATTAAACCATTCAAACTTTCTCAAGTTAAAGAAGCTTTACATGAACTTGGTATATCTGGAATGACATTAATAGATGTAAAAGGTTTTGGTAGGCAAAGAGGGTCAACTGGTGGAATTGATCCTAATGATGGGTATGATGATGAATTTTTAGCAAAAATGAAACTTGAAGTAATCGTTGAAGACAATCAAGTAGATGATGTTATTGAATCAATAAAAACTAGTGCTTATTCAGGAAAAATTGGCGATGGTAAGATTTTTGTATCGAATATTGAGCAGGTAATTAGAATAAGGACTGGCGAAAAAGACAGTGATGCTGTCTAATTTTTCTTTACTTTTATATAAAACCTAGTAATTAAATAATAATCGTTCAACTCTTTTAGAGTCGGAAGTAGGCATTGTGCCGAAGGAACGCATGCAAAAGTTATAAATCGTTCAACCTATTATATAGGTCGGAAGTAAGCCTAAAGCTGAAGGAACGCGCATCAAAAGCAGATTTCATAACTAGAGCATGATTTAACCGGGTAACGCTGGATAGCATACCCTTTTGTTGAAGTAAGGAGATAGATATGAAATTAAAAAGCTCGACTCCAAAAGATTTAATGTCTGAAATTAAAGATATGGACATTAAAATGGTTGATATGCGCTTTACTGATATACCAGGAACAACTCAGCATTTTACAATACCAATTAAATTTTTAGACGAAGATATATTTTCTGACGGACTTGGTTTTGATGGATCTTCAGTAAGAGGTTTCCAAGAAATTCAAGACAGTGATATGATTGTTTTGCCAGATGCAACAACAGCCTACATTGATCCATTTTTTTCAGAAAAAACTTTGGCATTACATTGTAATATTAAAGATCCTGTAACTTTGGTTGATTATAGTCGTGACCCAAGAAATATTGCTAAAAAAGCTGAAGCCTATTTGAAATCATCTGGTATCGGTGACACAGCATTTTTTGGCCCAGAAGCAGAATTTTTTGTGTTTAATAACGTTCAGTTTGACTCAGGATCAAATTTTGCATTTCATGAAGTTGATTCTGTTGAAGGTACTTGGAATAGTGGTGCTGATGAAAACCCAAACTTAGGTCATAAACCTAGACATAAAGAAGGTTATTTTCCTTTACCGCCAGTTGATACACTTCAAGATGTAAGAACTGAAATGGTTATGACAATGCAAGACATTGGTCTTACAGTTGAAGCACATCACCATGAAGTTGCAACAGGTGGACAATGTGAAATTGATTTAGAATTTTCGCCTTTATTAAAAATGGCTGATGATATGATGAAATATAAGTACGTTGTAAAAAATGTTGCTAGACAACATGGAATGACAGCTACATTTATGCCTAAACCTTTATTCGAAGATAATGGTTCAGGTATGCACGTTCATCAAAGTGTTTGGAAAGACGGTGACACATTAATGTATAAAGAGGGTAACTATGCTAACCTAAGTGATTTAGCTCTAAATTATATTGGCGGTATACTTAAACATGCACCTGCTCTTTTAGCTTTTTGTGCTCCTACTACCAATTCTTATAAAAGATTGGTCCCAGGCTTTGAGGCTCCGGTGAACATTGTTTACTCTCAAAGAAATAGAACTGCATCTGTTAGAATTCCTGCTTATTCTCAAAGCCCTAAAGCAAAAAGAATGGAATTTAGATGTCCAGATCCAAGTGCAAATCCATACTTAGCATTCTCAGCAATGTTAATGGCGGGATTAGATGGAATTAAAAATAAAATTAATCCTGGTGATCCAACAGATATAAATCTCTATGCTGCTAGCGATGAAGTTTTGTCTAAAATTCAATCTACGCCTGGATCTTTAGCTGAATCTCTTGAAGCTCTTGAGAAAGATCATGCATTTTTATTAGAGGGTGATGTATTCACCAAAGATGTAATTGAAACTTATATTAGCTATAAAAAAGAGAGTGAGGTTGACCCTATTAATATTAGACCTCATCCGCACGAGTTTAAATTATACTACGACGTGTAGAATTATACTTGTCTCTATTAAAGAAAACCGCCTTAGGGCGGTTTTTTTTATGTTTTTAGAACAACACTTTTGATAAGAAATATTTGTGGCTAAAAAATCAACTTATAATGCCAAAGATATTGAAGTACTTGAGGGTCTTGAGCCAGTTCGTAAAAGACCTGGTATGTATATTGGAAGCACAAATCAAGATGGTCTTCATCATTTAGTTAACGAAGTACTAGATAATAGTATAGATGAAGTTTTAGCTGGATACGCAACCGATATAAGTTTTCAATATAA
>CACNCX010000052.1 GCA_902619045.1 uncultured Alphaproteobacteria bacterium
TTGGTAAACATAAAATAAATTTCTATTCTGAAAGAGATCCAAATAACCTTCCTTGGAAATCACTCAATGTAGATGTTGTTCTTGAATGTAGTGGTGTTTTTACTTCAAAAGAAAAGGCGATTTCTCATTTAAATGCAGGAGCAAAAAAAGTTATTATTTCAGCACCAGCTTCAAATGTAGATGCAACTATTGTTCAAGGTGTAAATAGCGATACCATTAAAAAAAATCATAACGTAATTTCAAACGGATCTTGTACTACTAACTGTCTTGCTCCTTTAGCTATGGTTCTTGATGAAAAATTAGGAATTGAAAGTGGTTTCATGACAACAATTCATAGTTACACGGGTGATCAAAGAACTGTTGATCAAACCCATTCTGACTTTAGAAGAGCAAGGGCTGCAGCTGAGTCAATGATTCCAACTTCTACAGGAGCAGCAAAGGCTTTGAGTCTAGTCTTACCAAAATTAAAAGGCAAACTAGATGGAACAGCTATTCGAGTACCTACTCCTAATGTCTCACTTATAGATCTTACATTTGTAAGTAAGAATAAAACTAGCCCAGAAAAAATTAATTCTATAGTTCTTCAAGCTTCAAAAACTAAAAAATTAAATGGAATACTAACAACAAACTCATTACCTCTGGTTTCAATTGATTTTAATCATAATTCAAGCAGTTCTGTATTTGATATGAGTCAAACACAAGTTGTCAAAGATAAATTCTGCAGAGTTTTATCTTGGTATGATAATGAATGGGGATTCTCAAATAGAATGGTAGACACTATGGTTGATCTTAAAAAATTTATTTAGTGCCTAAAAAAATCTGTTTTGCAGTATCGACACTAATACAAATTGAAAATTTAATAGAATTTCGAAAATCAAAGTGCAAAACTTCGATCATATTTATAAAATATTTTTTAATTAAAGGTTTTGGGATAGAGTGGCTTAGAACGTTAATAAACCATATTAAAAATAAATATAAGACACACAATATTAAGTTTTTTATCGACTCAGGCTATGATCAAGGTCTTAGTATATTATTAACTCATGAAAATATTGATTATTTAAAATTAAAAAATAATAAAATCATCTTAAATAAAATTAATCAAATTGCTAAGAAAAATAAGGTTTTATTAAATCCAACTTTTGATGTAGTAGATCTTACGAAAATTAAAAATATACAAAAAAAACTTAAGATAAAACTATGAAAATAGATGGAAATGAAATTAAAGTCGGAAATATTTTAGAAATTAATAACAAACTTTGGAAAGTTTTGAAAACCCAGCATACTCAACCAGGAAAGGGTGGTGCCTACTTGCAAGCTGAACTTAAAGAAATAAGGGAAGGTACTAAAATGAATAGTAGGTTTAGATCATCAGAAACAGTGGAAAGAGCTATCCTTGATGAAAAAGAATTTCAATATCTTTATGATGATAATAATAATTTTATATTCATGGATAAACAAACTTATGAACAAATAGAACTTGGCTCAGACATATTAACTGAGGATCAATCAAAATTTTTAGTTGAGAATAGTAATGTTATTATTAATTTCTATAATGAAAAACCGGTCGGTATTGACTTGCCTGATACTGTAGAATTAACTGTTATAGAAACTGAAGGTGTTGTAAAAGGTCAAACAGCTGCTTCATCATATAAACCAGCTACTTTAGAAAAGAATATTAAAACATCTGTACCGCAATTTATTGCAGTTAATGATAAAATAGTAATAAGTACAATTGACGGTAGTTATATCGAAAAATCAAAAAATTAATGCAGCCTGCTGTAATTAATATTTTTGAAAAGGCAGTAAAAAAAGCTGGTAAAATTTTATTAAGAGATTTTGGAGAATTAGAAAATTTACAAATACAATCTAAATCAGTTGGAGATTTTGTAACAAATGCAGATATTAAAGTAGAAAAAACACTTTTAGAAACTCTAAAATATTATTATCCAGATTATACTTACATAAGTGAAGAAACTGGTGAAATAAAGGGTGATGAAAACACCATTATTATTGATCCCATTGATGGAACATCTAATTTTATTCATGGAATACCTCATGTTGGAATAATCGTTGCCAAAATGACAAATGATGAAATCACAGACGGTGTGATTTATAATCCAATTTTAAACGAATTTTTTTGGAGTTCTAAAGGTAAAGGTTCGTGGTGTAATAATAGTAGACTTAGAGTGTCAAACAGGCAAATTTTTTCAGATTGCTTGATCGGCACTGGGCTTCCGTTTGGAGAAAGAATTTATAAAAACTATTTAAGTGAGATTGATGAAATCCTAAAATCATCTGCAGGAATAAGAAGACTCGGTTCTGCAGGCCTTGATCTTGCTTATGTTGCCTCTGGTAAATTAGATGGTTTTTGGGAAAAAGATCTAAATTTATGGGATGTTTCAACGGGCATTCTTTTAGTTAAAGAAGCTGGGGGGAAAATTTCTAAAATAGATGGAAATGCATGGGAAATAAATTCTCGTGATTTAGTTGCTTCAAATAATAAAATTCATAATGAATTAGTTAAAAAACTTACTTTACTTTGAAATCTATATAAATATAAGACAGGCATGAAAAAAGATATACATCCTAAATATCATGAAATAAACGTTGTTATGACTGATGGATCTACTTTTAAAACTAGATCTACCTGGGGTAAAGAAGGTGATACTCTTAAATTAGAAATTGATTCTAAATCTCACCCAGCATGGACCGGTGGTAAGGCTGGTCTTAATGAATCTGAAGGACAGGTAGCTAGATTCCAAAAAAGATTTAAAGGTCTTAAAATTAATAAATAATTATTTAAAAAACTTTTCAGCATTAAGTTTTAAATTTTCCTTCTTTTTTATCTCATCTTGAACTCTTAGTATTTCAGTTTGAAGTTCAGAAATATAATTTTGCAAATCCTCAACACTGAAATCATCCAAATTTAATATTTTAACCGTCTTTTGTTTTTCATCAACTTCAAAAAAATCTGTCATAGTCATATTTTGTTATATATTATTTTTTGATTATATTATATGAGCCAATTATGAAATATCCTTTAATGCCTAAAGCAACAGCGATATGGTTAGTTGAAAATACAGCTTTAACGTTTGATCAAATAGCTGAATTCTGTGGATTACATGAATTAGAGGTTCAAGGAATAGCTGATGGAGAAGTTGCTGTCGGTATGAGAGGTTATGATCCGATTGATAATAATCAATTGACAAAAGAAGAAATTGAAAGATGTGAAAAAGATAATGCAGCTCGTTTGAATCTTATCAAGTCTGATGTAATTGAAGATTTACCACCAAGAAAAAAAGACTCTAAATATACACCTCTTTCTTTAAGACAAGAAAAGCCATACGCTATTTTGTGGCTTATAAAAAGATATCCGACTGAATTAAGTAGTTCTCAAATTGCAAAACTTACTGGCTCAACAAAAAATACAGTAGAGGCTATAAGAAATGGTACATACAGAGAAGCAGTTCTTGAAGCAAAGAGTCCAATGGATGTTGGTTTATGTACTTATAAGGATCTCGAAAGAACTTTAAATAGAACTAGAACAAAAAAAGTAGATCAAGAAAATTAATTATTTTTTATAACGTAATTTAGATAATAGAACATCAAGATCATCCAAAATAATACCATTGAAGTAATAAAAATCTGAAAGTTATATATTTTTATAACTCCGATAGGCTCGCCAAGATAATAGGTTAAAGGTGCTAAAACTCCGCTTAAAATAATTCCTAAAATTTTATAACTTTTAAAAAAAGTAAGAATTTCATCAAAAAGAGTACTAAAACTAAACCATAAAACAATCATCCATATTGGCAGAGTGCCAAGTTTAG
>CACNCX010000053.1 GCA_902619045.1 uncultured Alphaproteobacteria bacterium
TTTTATTCATAATTATTTTTAGTAAATGGTTTTTTTTAAACTATGAAGAAATGGGATACATTTATTTAATCTATATTTGTGAGTTTATAAGTGTTTTATTCTTAGCATTATTACTATTTTATTATAAAAAACAAAAACTGAAAAATGTTTAAAAATACATTAATTATTTTACTCATTACTATTTCAATTTTTATCACAATCGAAATTATTACTCGTATATTTTTATTTTTTTATCTCAACAACCCCAATGCAGGAATTAATGAAAGGCAAAAAAATCTGCAATATGAAAGTTTTGTAATGTTTGGCCCAGGATGGGAGAATAAATTTTTTCACAACTCCAGTAATAATAATAATAATAAAGTTATATTAATTTTAGGTGGATCTACAGCTGAAGGATTTCCTCAGAATATTATTAAAAATGAATTTAAAAATATTTTTGATTTGGATGTTAACGTTTATAATTTAGCGTTTGGTGGATATGTAGCTAAACAGGAATTAATAAACTTAATTTTACATATAAACAAAATTTCACCCGATATTATAATAAATATTAGTGGTGCAAACGATATTGTTTTTAGTCTTCGTCAAACAAAACCAAATAAATTCTTATTAGATAGTACTTACAGTAATATTTTAAAGCGGCCATACTTAGGTCCACTGATTTGGATTTTACAAAATTCTCAATTTTATAATTCATTGAATAGATTTTACGCAAGAAATAAAAAAACTGATTTTGAAAGTAAAATTGAATTTCTTGACAGTTATGTTGATACATCTGTTATTATTTCAGAAATATCAAAATTATATTCAAAAAAATATATTCATATTTTACAACCACATCTATTATTTAAAAATAAAAAATCAAATCAAGAAAAAAAATATACTCGTTACGATTATAGAAATGAATTTGTTAAAAAAAGTTATAATTATATTTTAACTCAACTAAAAAACAAAAAAATATTTAATGAATGTGAACTATTTAATGGAAATAATTTTTTTATTAATAATGAAAAAAATATATTCAAAGATGATGTTCATTTCATTGATGATAATGGATATAAGATAATTATTCAAAATGTTTTAGAATGCTTAGAAGAAAAAAAAATAAAAGGTTGGTAGCGGAGGAGGGATTTGAACCCCCGACATCACGAATATGAGCCGTGCGCTCTGACCAACTGAGCTACTCCGCCAATAAATATTTTTTTACCTTATTTAAATAAAAAATTAATTACAATCATAATCTTTGTTATAACTTTCATATGCAATTTTATGTCCTAATTCATTCCAATGCCAATCATCTACAAATTCAAACTTATTTTTGTTTTGAGAGTAGTTTTTTTCAAAACAATTATGTAAATCAATGAAGTTAATATTATTTAGAATGAGTTTTTCTATGAGATAATTACGTATTTTGAATAAAAAAGAATCTTGTATGTAAAATTTATTATAAACATTGTCTCTAATTCCATCTATTATAATGGTGATATTAGAATATTCCTTTAATGATATAATTTCCTTTATAAATTCCTCAATTGCTTTTTCAGATAATTTTGTTGTCTTTTTATCTTTATAGAATGATGTATTGCTTAAATAAGCTGAATTGTTTAAATTTTGAAAATTTAATTTAAAAATATCTTTTAAATTAATTTTACTATTGAATACTACATATCTTAAGAATGATGATTTTCTAAGAATATTATGAACAAATGTATATCCTTTAAAGTCTACTAATTTAAAATTAAAATTCTCATCATAGCAAAACATTCCTGGTTTTGACTGAACATTACATAAAGAATTATCAAAATCATTAGCAACAATAATTATTATTAAATTTTTTGGTTTAAATTCTTCGATTACATATTTAGAAAAAATTATATATTGAGGAAGTGAGGCGCCACTTAATCCAATTGAAACAACTTTATCTTTACCATATTTTTGGACTAGTCTTCCAGATATCGAATCTTCATATTTGATTTGTAGAGCTTCAACATATGAATCACCAATAACAGCGTATTTATATTCATTTGTTTTGATAAAATTATGATCAGCTACGTATCCATAATTATTAGTATTTTTTTTAATGACTTTATAAAATGTTTTACCTAAAGAATAATTAATAGATTTATTTTCTTGATATCGAAGAACCTTATTTTCATCAAGTTTTTTTAAATTAAAAACTTCAGCGACGGGCATAAATGAGAATATTATTTCAAGAGATATAAAAGATATTAGAAAAACATAAATTATAAATAGTACAAATTTTGAAAATTTTTTTATAAAAAACATTAAATTTATTTGAAAATAATATTATTAATTTTTTCAGCAATTAACAAATTTCCATTTTTATTATGATGTCTCGGATCACTATAATTATTTCCATCAGGAGGCGCCACATCAGTAATATCAAAACAAAAAGTAAGTTCTAAACAAATAGATTTAACTTCGTCATAAAAATTATTTAAATTCTTAATATATTCTTCATCAAGTGAATGAAATAATAGAAAATCATTATTACCGTCTAAAACTTTTGATTGGACACCTTTTAAACCCATAGTAGGTTGCAAAAAAACATAATATTTTGCATCAATAGCTTCAGAAATTTTATTCATAAAAATTACATTTTTTTTCCACCTCTCAGATGCAGAAATTTGTGAATATATTTCAAAGTTATCTAATTTAATTTTATTTATATCTAAAATTGAATTATTTGTTATATATTTAATCAGACTAAAAAGATTTGGTATAACTGATTCAAATTGATTTGGTCTTTGATTATACCATTGTTGTGATTTATTCATTTGAAATTGTGTTCTAGTAATAAGTGGAAAATTTTTGGATTTTTCTTTTTCAAAATTTCCTGGAAGATCATTAATTCCATTTAGACTTATAATGTATTTTACATTTTTTAATCTTGATACTTGATAAATCAACTTTATTAATTCTTGTGAAGAGGAATAGCCTCCTATACCACCATTATAAACATTGTATTCATTTTTTCTTTTTTCAAAAAGATAAAGAGGCCAAGTAAATCCCTCAGAAACCTTTTGATAAAATCCGGTTGTTGTAGAGCCACCTAACGTAACAATTATCTCATTTTTTGAATTGTTTTCATGTACTACAAAATCTGAAACTACTATACCTCCCCTAACAATACATTTATTTTTATGATCTGGAACATGTGAAAGTAAAACATCTGTTTTTGATTTTATACAAGGATCAGAAATATTTTCATTTTGAAAATCATTTTTAATTAATGTAGGAAGTTTAAAGTTGTGTCCATTCATAATTCTTAAAAAACCTGCAGAAAATTCTAAAATTATTATTAGTATAAAAAAAATTAAAATATTAATTAAAAGAATCCTAATCAAGCTCATAAGTGTCTTTATAGTTTTTAAAATTAAAGTTTATTTGTTTCGATTTTTCTAAATAAAAGTTCTCTATAACTAAAATATCTAGTTCAGTGCCCATAAAACATTTGAATGCATCTAATGTATTACAAACTATTGGTTCACCTCTTATATTAAATGATGTATTCACTATTAATGGACACCTTGTTAAATTATAGAATTCAGCTATCAACTTATGATATCTACTATTTGTTTTTTCAGAAACTGTCTGAACTCTAGCTGAATAATCTACATGGGTAATAGCAGGTACTTCTGATCTAGTTAAATTTAGTTTATCTATACCAAATAATTTAGCACTATCCTCTGATTGCTCTATTTTTTTTTCATTAATTATATCTGCTACGACAAGCATGTACGGTGAATCAATATCTAAATCAAACCATTCACTTAATTTTTCTCTGATTACACTTGGTGCAAATGGTC
>CACNCX010000054.1 GCA_902619045.1 uncultured Alphaproteobacteria bacterium
GCAAATATATTGGCGACTCATCAAAATATTTTCATTTTGGTGTAACATCAAGTGATATTATTGATACTTCATTTTCTGTACAACTTAAGCAAACCTCTGAAATAATAAGAAAAAGCTTAGTAGAATGTATTAAAAGTTTAAAAATCAAATCTAAAAAATATAAAGACACATTAATGATTGGAAGAAGTCATGGTATACATGCTGAACCTATTACTTTTGGATTAAAATTATCTTCCTTTTATTTTGAGTTTAAAAGAAATTTAGAAAGACTTGATCAGGCGATCAACGAAATATCTGTTTGTGCTATTTCTGGACCTGTTGGAACATTTAATTCTATAGACCCACGAGTTCAAGATTATGTAGCAAAAAAACTTAAACTAAATTCTGAAGATGTATCAACTCAAGTAATTCCAAGAGATAGGCATGCGTATTTTTTCTCAGTACTAGGAATTTTAGCATCTTCTATTGAGAGGTTTGCAGTGGAAATTCGAAATTTACAAAAAACAGAGGTATTAGAAGTTGAAGAAAGTTTTTCTTCTAAGCAAAAGGGTTCTTCTGCTATGCCTCACAAACGTAACCCAGTATTAAGTGAGAACTTAACAGGTATCGCACGTTATATTAGAAGTGGTGTAATACCTTCACTAGAAAATGTTGTACTTTGGCACGAGAGAGATATTAGTCATTCTAGTGTTGAAAGAATTACGACACCAGATATTACAATTGCAACTGATTTTGCACTGAGTCGTTTAAATGGCATTATAAAGAATTTAAAAGTCTATCCAAAAAATATGTTAAAAAATTTGAATATGCTTGGAGGTTTACATAGAACTCACAATATTATGTTAAAACTAATTGAAAAAGGATTGAAAAGACAACAAGCCTATAAAATTGTTCAAGAAAGTGCCATGGAAACATGGAATAATAATAAGAATTTTTCTCAAGTTTTACAAAAAAATAAAGAATTAAACAAAAAATTAAATTCAAAAGAAATCGAAAAAATCATTAAAGACGATAACGCTCTAAAGAAAATAGATTGGATTTTTAAAAATAAAATTAAATAGTCTTTATTTTTTTTAATATCTGGACTATTTTATAGGTATGCCAATGACTGTTGAACAAATTGAACAATTTATTAAAGAAGCTATACCAGATGCAACTGTTGAAATTGAAGATCTTAAAGGAGATGGCGATCATTACAGTGCTACAGTGACGTCAAAATCCTTTTCTGGAAAAACAAGAGTAGAACAACATAAGATGGTTTATGATGCTTTTAATGGTAAAATGGGTAGTGATTTGCACGCACTTAAGCTAAAAACTGTATCGGAGTAATAATGAATAATAACGACCATGTATCTCAAAATATAGAAAATGAAATTAACTCAAATGATGTAATGCTTTTCATGAAGGGCACCCCTGTATTTCCAATGTGTGGATTTTCTGCAAGAGTAGTTGAAATATTAAATAAAGTAGGTGTTAAATTTGGAAGTGTGAATGTGTTAGAGAGTGACGAAATGAGAGAAGGTATTAAAACATATTCTAATTGGCCAACCATACCACAACTTTATGTTAAGAAAGAATTTATAGGTGGGTGTGATATCATAACTGAAATGTTTGAAAGTGGTGAATTACTAGAATTATTCAATACAAATGGAATAGACGTAAACCCGTCCTAGATTGTTAAATAATAAATTTTCTAAAGGTGTAATATTTTCCTGTATTGCAGCAATTTTTTGGGGGCTTCCACAACCCCTTTTTTTTAATGAATTAAATCACGTTGAGACTATTGAGGTTGTAGCTCACAGAGGTTTCTGGTCATTTATTTTTTTATTTTTATTATTAATTTTAATTTCAAACATAAGTGATTTTATTGAAATATTTAAATCTAGAAAAAGAATTTTTATTTTAACAATTACAGCTTTTCTTATTGCAGGTAACTGGGCAGGTTTTATTTATTCTGTAGGACAAGAAAGAGTTCAGGATGCATCAATGGGTTACTTTATTACTCCAATGATAAGTATTGTTCTTGGTTATTTTTTTTTAAATGAGAAAATAACTAAGCCTAAATTTGCATCTGTATGTTTTATGTTATCAGGTATATTATTCTTATTTATTAATTTAAATCAATTTCCATTCCTGATAATTTGGATTGGAACTTCATGGGCAATATATGGATTATTAAGAAAACAAGTTAATGTTAATCCCCCAATTGGCTTACTATATGAGACTTTCATAATATCTTTAATATCTACCCCCTACTTAGTGTATTTATTTTGGCAAAATGAAAATAGTATCTTTAGTATTGATTTGAAGACATCATTATTTTTAATTCTAACAGGAGCTGTAACAATTTTTCCATTATTATTTTTTAATTTGGGCTTAAAATTTATTCAATTAGGTCTAGCTGGAGTTTTATTTTACTTAGCACCAACATTTCATTTTATAACTTCAGTATTTATTCTTAATGAAGAAATTTTACAAATTAAGTTAATATCATTTATAATTATTTGGATAGGAATAATAATTTATATTTATGATAGTTATAAAAAAGAAATTATCTTGAATAATACTCAATAACTAAATTAGGTTCCATAGTTACAGGATAAGGAACATCATGAATTAGAGGCGCTCTTAAAAAACGACCTTTCAACTCTTTTACATCAACTTCTAAGTATTCTGGAATTTCTCTTTCTTGAGAACTAACTGATTCTACAATTAAGTTAATTTCTTTACTTTTATCTCTTATTGAGATTTCATCTCCGTCGCTAACACTATAAGATGGAATGTTCACTCTTTTTCCATTGACCTTTACATGACCATGATTAACTAGCTGTCTTGCAGAAAAAATTGTAGGTACAAATTTCATTCTATAAACTGTAGCATCTAATCTTCTTTCTAAAAGTTCAATTAAAATCTGACTTGTATCACCTTTAATATTAGAAGCTTTTTTGAAAATATTCCTAAATTGTCTTTCAGTTAAATCACCGTAATAAAATTTAAGTTTTTGCTTAGCAAATAACTGATTTCCATAATCTGATAGTTTCTTTCTTTGTCCCTGTACACCATGCTGACCAGGCTTTGAGTTTCTTCTATTAAAAGGGCTTTTAGGTCTCCCCCATAAGTTAACACCTAGCCTTCTATCAATTTTGTATTTAGCGTTATGTCTTTTTGTCATTATTATGAGGGGTATATAGTGATTTAAAGTACTATGTCAAATTTAATATACTCAATTTTTGGCTTATTTATTAAGTTTTTTAGTAATTCCCCATAATGTCTGCAATTCTTTCTTTGTGAGAGGGATTTTTGTGAAAATACTATAAATATTATTTTTCATACTTTCTTTTTTTTCACTTGGAGTAAAAAATTTTTTATTTTCAAGTTTCTCAATCACATAATTTAAGAATTTAGATAATTGATATTTACTAATATTATCTTTTTCAATTGAAATAGAATTAGTAATTTTTAAATTATTAAATTCAAATAATTTATGACTTAAAACAGTAACTGCATGAGAAAGATTTAATGAATTACTTTTACTACTTGTTTCAATAGTAAAAATAATATCAGATAATCTCAAATCCTCATTTGAAAGTCCTGAATTTTCAGGACCAAAAAGTATTGCTGTTTTTTTATTAACAATAATTTTTCTTTTAATGAATTTAAAATCGTTAGTAGAATTTTTTT
>CACNCX010000055.1 GCA_902619045.1 uncultured Alphaproteobacteria bacterium
ACCTATGCCATTAATTATTGAATCTCTTGGTGATCTTAAATTAATTTCTTTTCCATTAATTTTAATTGAGCCTGAGTTAGCCTGGTAAAGACCAAAGACTATACTCATCAAAGTAGATTTACCTGCTCCATTTTCTCCAATTATGCCGTGAATTGTTCCTTTATTTATTTTGAGATTAATATTTTTGTTGGCCTGAACATGACCAAATGATTTATTTATATCCGTTAATTCTAAGATAGGTGAGACCATAAATTATTTATTAATCTTTGGTCTCACCAAATATTTATTTTAGTATCTACTCTTGTGACCAGTCAGCAACAACTAGAGCACCGCTCGCAATGTCTGCAGCAGCAGCATCTGCGGCAGCAGCCATTTCAGATGTTACCATTCCATCTTCAGTTGCATAACCAACCATTCCTTCTGAAAGACCAAGAATGTTTATGCCAGATTCAAATCTGCCTGACTCAACATTTTTAGCTTGTTCAAAAAATTGTTAGATCTAATCTCTTCAACATTGATGTTAACATGTTACCTGGGTGCATCCAGTTTTGATTAGAGTCAACTCCAATACCCATAATACCGGCATCAGCCGCAGCTTGAAGAACACCAATACCTGTTCCACCAGCAGCTTGGTATACAACATCAGCACCGCCATCAATTTGAGCTTTTGTTAATTCTGCACCTTTTGTTGGATTATTCCATGCCTCGTTTGTAGTTCCAGTCATATTAGCTAAAACAGTTATATCTGGATTTACATATTGTGCACCTTGCTCATAACCACCTTGGAATTTTCTAATCAGAGGAATATCCATTCCACCAACGAAACCTATTGTTCCACTTTTAGATGCCATAGCAGCCATCATTCCAACTAAGAAAGAACCTTCATGCTCTTTATAACAAGCTTGATAAATATTGTTGTTTGGATCGTCTAACCAACAAACATCAACTGCAACAAATTTTATATCTGGGTAATCAGCTGAAACTGCTGCAACTGCATCAGCTTGAGCAAATCCCATTCCTACGATCATTGTTGCTCCTCTATCAGCAATCTTACGCATACCCTGCTCGATCTGATTGTCGTTTGCAGATTCAAACTCAATCATACCCCAGCCAAGTTCATTAACAACTCTCTCAGCTGTATTGAATGCTAACTCGTTAAATGATTTATCAAATTTTCCACCAGAGTCATAAACAACTCCTATCGTGTTTGCGAACGCACTTGAAGAGAAGACAAGAGCGAAAGAAACTGAAAAAATACTTAAAATTTTCTTCATACCAAAAATCCCCCTTAAATATGAATTATAGATATCCCACTGATAACATTTTCTTTATAAAAAAATGCATTAAAAAATGAGATTATTGATAAATAATAGGATTTTTTATGGATAACTTCAAGTACCCATATACCTATCGCCTGCGTCACCTAAGCCCGGTACAATGAACTTATTTTTATTCAATTTAGCATCAATGTTGCAAGTGAATATATGAATGCCTTTTTGCTTTTTTTGAATATTTTTAATACCCTCAGGAGCAGCTAGCAAAGACACCAAAAATATATCTTTAATATTAACGCCTTTGTTTTTTATTAAATTGATTGCAGCAATTGAAGAATTACCTGTAGCCAACATTGGATCTAGAATTAACACTTTTTTATTTTTAACTCTTGGAAGTTTAAAGAGGTATTCTACAGGTTCATAAGTTTGTTCGTCGCGGTATAAACCTATGTGACCTTTTTCAGCTTCCGGTAAAAATTTTGCAAACCCCTCAAGTAACCCTAAACCGGCACGTAAAATTGGGACCAAAATTATGGGTTGACCCAAGGCTGTACCACTCATTTTTTTTAGAGGTGTTTCAATTGTTTGTTTTTTAAAGGGAACGTGTTGAAGAACATCAGAAGCAATGAGATAGCTTATTTCATTCATAGTTTGTCTAAAAACAGTATTTGATGTTTTTTTATTTCGTAAAATTGTTAATTTGTATTGAACGAATGGTGATTTAATTACTGTAATCATATGCGATTACATATATAGAAATCCCACTAAGAGCAATGCGGTTATCAATTTATTTTTTAACATTAGTGTTTTTATCTAGCTGTACGACTATTGAAGTTGGAAGAGAAGTCGTTAAAGTTGGGACGGTAGTAAAAGATAAAGTTGAAGAAACTATTATAAAAAAAGAACCAGAAATTATTGAAGATAAAACTATTGCTGAAGAACAACAAATTATCACTGAAGAAAAAGAAGAGGAAAAAACTATAGTTAAGGAGCAGCAAAAAATCTCAGAAATAAATTTTATGGGAAAACAACTTGCTGAGATTAAACAAAAACTAGGACAGCCTAATTTAGCACGATCAGATGGCTCGGTGCATATGATGCGGTATGATAGTAGTTCATGTAGGTTGTTTATCTTCTTTAATATAAACTCAAATATTAAGAGAGTAGAATATTTTGAATTTCGAGACTCTTTAGGGGAGCTTATTAATACAAAAAACTCGATAGAAGAATGTTATAAAGAATACGACTTTACTAGCTAATTTCAACAAGCAAATCTTTGGTTTCCACATTATCGCCAGATGCAACATTAATTGATTTGATTGTTCCACTTTTATCAGCGTTTATTGTAGTTTCCATTTTCATAGCCTCGATCACTAATAACTTATCACCTTTAATCACCTTACTACCTGATTGAACAAATATTTTAGCAACTTGACCTGGCAAAGGAGATCCGACATGATCCAAATTATTATCATCTGCTTTAGCTCTTTGTGTTATATTTTTTGAAAATTCTTTATTTTCTATATCTATTGTTCTTGGTTGTCCGTTAATTTCAAAAAACACAGAGCACTTTCCGTTACTATTAACTTCACTTTTCGCTAAGTATCTTAAGATAAGGTTTTTTCCTTTATCAATTTCTATTGTGTATTCTTTATCTTGTTGAGGACCATAGAAAAACAACTCAGTTGATAGAATTGATGTATCACTAAACTCCTTAAAATGATCAACATAATCTTTAAAAACTTTTGGATACATTAAGTAAGACGCTAGATGTGTTTGATTAACTTTCATCCCAATTTCATCTTCTAAATTTTTTGCTTCTTTGTCTAAATCAACTGATTCTAAAACTTCTCCAGGTCTTTTTGTTAGAGGTTTTGTGTCACCAAGAACTTTCTTTTGAAGTTCTTTTGGAAAGCCTCCATGTGGTATACCAATATCCCCTTTAAAAAATTCTATGACTGAAGCAGGAAAGGAAATTTCTTTTTTTGGATCTAGTACATTTTCTTTGGATAAATCATTAGCAATCATATAAAGCGCCATATCGCCTACAATTTTTGAAGAAGGGGTTACCTTCACAATATCACCAAAAAGTTGGTTTACTTCTGCATATTTATTAGCAACCATTCCCCACTTATCAGTTGTAATTCCCAATGATCTCGCTTGTTCTTTTAAATTCGTAAACTGACCACCAGGCATTTGGTGAAGATACACATCAGAACTTCCGCCTTTGAAATCAGTTTCAAAAGCATGATAATTTTGACGTACCTGCTCCCAATATAAAGATAGTGTTCTTATAGCCTCTTCATCAAGTTTTGGGTCTTGATGATTTTGTTTCATTATA
>CACNCX010000056.1 GCA_902619045.1 uncultured Alphaproteobacteria bacterium
TCTGGTTAAATGAAGGTCATAGTTTTGGAATTACTGCAGCTGGTGGAGCTGGATGGCAAATTGCCGAGTGGATAGTGGACGGTGAACCTACAATTGATATGTTAGGTGTAGATCCTAGAAGATTTGGTGATTATGCAACAGAGGCATATTTGATTAAAAAGAATGAAGAAGCTTACGCGAATGTCTTTACAGTACACTATCCTGATGAAGAAAGAGAAGAGGGACGTCCATTAAGACAAGCTCCTTGTTATGATAGATTAAAAAATCTTGGTGCAGTTTTTGGTCAAAAGTTTGGTTGGGAACGTGCTAACTGGTTTGCACCTTCAAAAGAATTACAAAAAGATGATTGGTCATTTAGAAGATCAAAATGGTTTGAACATGTTGGCAACGAGTGCTTGAATGTTCAGGAAAATGCTGGCCTTCTAGATATGACTGCCTTTGCTAAATGTCGGATTTCAGGACCTGGCGCAGAAGAGTTTCTAGACTATTTAGTAGCAAACAAAATTCCTAAAAAAATTGGAAGAGTTAATCTTTGTCATGCATTAAACACTGCAGGAGGAGTTCACTCAGAATTCACAATTGCAAAAGAAAAAGAAAATTCCTTTTATTTAGTTTCAGCAGGAGCATTTCAACGATTAGATCATGATTGGATTCATAAATGGATGCCCAAAGATGGATCAGTGATTTATGAAAATTTAACTAATAGTATGGGTGTTCTTGTTTTAGCAGGACCCAAATCAAGAGACATTCTCTCTAAAATTACCAAGACTGATTTATCTAATGAAAATTTCCCATGGCTATCGGCAAAAAAAATTAATGTTGGTTTAGCTCCTAGTATTGCTATGCGTATGAATTTTGTTGGCGAACTCGGATGGGAATTACATCATCCAATTGAATATCAAAACCATATTTTTGATAAATTGATGGAAGCAGGAAAAGATCATGGACTTAAACCATTTGGCATTAGAGCGATGGAAAGCTTACGTGTTGAAAAAACATATAAATTGGTTGGCACCGAAATGTCTATAGAATACGCAGCTTTTGAGTCTGGGTTAGATAGATTTGTACATTTAAACAAAGGTAATTTTATAGGAAGAGATTCTCTTGTTAAATGGCAGCAAAATGGTTTTAAAAACAAAATGGTAACTTTAGAGGTTCATGATGTTGAAGATGCAGATGCTTTGGGTAATAATCCAATTTATAATAATGGAAAAGTTATAGGTCGTGCGACAGGAGGTAACTATGGTTTTAGAGTGAAAAAATCATTAGCTATTGGTATGGTAGAACCTCAATTTACAGATGTTGGTCAAAAATTAGAAATGGATATATTAGATAAAAAATACAATGTAACTGTTATAGAGGATAGTCCTTATGATCCTAAAAATGAAAAACTAAAACAATAGTATGAAGTTACTTGTCACCGTAAAAAGAGTCATTGATTATAATGTTCAAATCAGGGTTAAAGCTGATGGTTCAGGAGTTGAAAAAGATAATGTAAAAATGTCCATGAATCCTCCTGATGAAAATGCGGTAGAGGAAGCTCTACGAATAAAAGAAGCTGGTAAAGCAGATGAGATTATAATTCTTTCTATAGGTAATGATAAGGCACAAGAAACTATTCGAACTGCATTAGCAATGGGAGCTGATAGGGGTATTCATATTAAAACAGACAATGATTTAGAGCCTCTAGCTATTTCAAAAATAATTTCTAAAGTTGCTGAAGAAGAAAAACCATCAATTATTTTAATGGGAAAACAAGCTATTGATGATGACTGCAATCAAACTGGTCAAATGACATCTGCTTTACTTAATTGGCCTCAGGCTACATTCGCATCTAAAATTGAAATCGAGGGGCATAATGCAATCGTTACTAGAGAAATAGATGAAGGCTTAGAAAGAATAAAAGTGTCTATACCATTTGTAGCATCATGTGATCTTCGACTGAATGAACCTAGATATGCCTCTTTACCAAATATAATGAAAGCAAAGAAAAAACCAATTGATACAAAAGATGCATCATCACTTGGAATAAATATAGAACCTAGGATTGAACAAATAAAAGTAGAAGAACCACCTGTTAGACAAAAAGGAATTATGGTAAGTGATGTTGCAGAACTGGTTCAAAAACTTAAACATGAGGCAAAAGTTATATGACAATATTAGTATTAGCAGAACATAATAATATAGATATCAAATCGTCAACCTTAAATACTATATCTGCAGCATCCCAAATAGAGCAAGATATCCATGTTTTGGTAACTGGCTATGAATGTGAAGAGTTAGCTAAAAATATCTCTAAATGTGAAAAAGTTTCAAAAGTATATTTAGCCAATAATGAAAAACTTAAAAACCCAATTGCTGAAAACATTGAGCCTATCGTTGTATCTTTGGCTAATAATTATTCCCATATAATGGCACCTGCAACAACATTTGGTAAAAATATTTTTCCTAGAATTGCGGTTAAGCTAGATATTGCACAAGTTAGTGATGTTATAAAAATAATAAGTTCCGATACTTTTATGAGGCCAATTTACGCTGGTAACGCTATTGCAACAGTTAAATCAAATGACAAGATTAAAGTAGTAACAGTAAGACCAACATCGTTTGATCCTGTAGAAACTAGTGGTGGAAAAGAACAAGTAGAAAATATTTCTTTTAATAATGATAATGGCGGTGTTGAATTTATAGATAGAGAAGAATCTCAATCTGAAAGACCAGAGTTAAGTACTGCTCGAGTTGTGATATCCGGTGGCAGAGGATTACAAAGTGCCGAAAATTTTAAACTTTTAAATGAAATAGCAGATAAGCTTAATGCGGCAGTTGGAGCTTCTCGTGCTGCTGTAGATGCTGGTTATGTTTCTAATGATTATCAAGTTGGGCAAACTGGCAAAGTTGTTGTCCCAGATTTATATATTGCCGTCGGAATTTCTGGTGCAATACAGCACTTAGCGGGTATGAAAGAAAGTAAGGTAATTGTTGCAATCAATAAAGATGAAGAAGCACCAATATTTAATGTTGCTGATTATGGATTAAACACTGATTTATTTGAGGCATTGCCTCAATTATCTTCTGAACTAGATAAATTAAATACTATTCAACAATAAATTAATTTATTACAATAAATAAAATGGAAGTAGAACGCGAGTCAATGGACTATGATGTTGTGGTGGTAGGTGCTGGTCCATCAGGCCTTTCAACTGCAATTAAACTAAAACAGCTAAACCCAGAAATTAATGTTTGTGTTTTGGAAAAAGGATCAGAAGTCGGGGCCCATATTTTAAGTGGTAATGTTTTTGAAACAAGAGCACTCGATGAATTAATACCTGATTGGAGAAGCAAAGACTCGCCAATTAAAACTAAAGTAACAAAAGAAAAGTTTTTATTCTTATCTAAGAAAGCCTCGTTAAATTGGCCTACATGGCTTCTTCCCAGTGTTCAAAAAAATCATAAGAATTATATCATTAGTCTTGCAAATTTATGTAGATGGCTTGCAAGTGAGGCTGAAAGTTTAGGAGTAGAAATTTTTCCAGGATTTGCAGCATCTAAAATA
>CACNCX010000057.1 GCA_902619045.1 uncultured Alphaproteobacteria bacterium
TTTTTGATCCTTTAGGTGCTAACATTGATACTGGTAAGTCACTTTACTTTACGTTGATTAGTAATCTTGGGGACGAGCTTAAAGGCTGTTAATTTTTAATATTTAAATAAATTCCACCTTGTATGAAGGTGGAATTTATAGAACTAATTATAAGGAAATTGATATGGAAAATACTTCTCAGGTTCCAGTTACGGTTTTAACAGGTTTTCTTGGAGCTGGAAAAACAACACTTTTAAATCGAATTTTAACTGAACAACATGGACGGAAATACGCTGTCATTGTTAATGAATTTGGTGAGCAGGGAATTGATAATGACCTTGTTGTTGATGCTGATGAAGAAGTATTTGAAATGAATAACGGGTGCATTTGTTGCACTGTTAGAGGTGATTTAATTAGAATTCTAAGTGGTTTAATGAAACGTGCTGATAAACTAGATGCAATTATAGTTGAAACAACTGGTTTAGCTGATCCAGCCCCAGTTGCTCAGACATTTTTTGTTGATCAAGATGTTGCTGATCGTACAAAATTAGATGCAATTGTTACAGTTGCCGATGCTGTTCATCTAAGTTCTCAATTAGTCGATCATCATGAAGCAGAAGAACAAATTGCTTTTGCTGATGTAATTTTACTAAATAAAGTTGAACTTGTTGAAGATAATGACATTGTGAAAGTTAATGATCGTATTAGAAAAATTAACCCTTTTGCAAAGATTATTAAAACAACACGTTGTGATGCACCTCTTGATGAAATCGTAGGCTTAAATGCATTTAGTCTAGATAGAGTATTAGATATTGAACCTGACTTTCTTGAATCAGATCATGATCATGAACATGATGATGATGTTACTAGTCTATCCTTTGTATCTGATACACCATTAGACATGGATAAGTTTCAAGATTGGTTTGGAAATTTACTGAGGACTAAGGGTCAGGATATTCTTCGATCAAAAGGAATTTTGAACTTTAAAGGTGAAGAAGAGCGATATGTATTTCAAGGAGTGCATATGCTTATGGATGCCTCACCAATGGGACCTTGGCCCAAAGGAAAAAATAGAAGTTCTCGAGTAGTATTTATTGGTCGTGATCTTGATAATATGAATCTTAAGGAAGGTTTTGAAAATTGTAAATCAGCATGAACGCTGATTTAGAAAAACTTCAGGAAACAAATAAAACTGAACTTGAAAGAAGAGGTTCAATTTTTAATATTGGAGCCCCAGCTACAGAAGCTGTTACAATTCGTGATCAAATAGCGGTAGGATTTGGAGACGGCACTGTAAGATTTTTTCAATCTGGATCTGATCCTAAAACTGTTAAAGCACATAAGGGTGTAGTGTTGTGTATGACAAATTATGAAGATCATGTATTAACGGGAGGAGACGATGGACGTTTTCTAAAAATATCATCTGATGGAAATATTGAAGAAATTTTTAATTTTGGTTCAAAGTGGGTTGACTGTGTAGCTTCCCACAAAGATACTAAAGTTTGTTCATCAGGAAAGACTGTTTATATTTGGATAAAAAACAAAGATAAACCACAAACTTTAGAGCATCAAAGTACTGTTGCTGGATTAGCATTTGATAATAAAGGTAAGCGTCTTGCGGTCTCAAGATACGGTGGAGTAACAGTGTGGAAACTTAATAATAATAAATGGACAGCCTCAAATTATACCTGGAAAGGATCGCATGGAACTGTAACGTTTAGCCCAGATACAAAATATATTGTAACTGCAATGCAAGAAAATCAAATTCATGGTTGGCGCATAAACGACAAAGCGGATTTAGCAATGAGAGGTTATCCATCAAAAATTAAAAGTTTTACTTGGGTTGGTGATACACCGTATTTGGTAACATCTGGATCAAGTGATGCAGTTTGCTGGCCATTTGATGGTAAAGAAGGACCAATGGGGAGAAAGCCAATTGTTGTTGCAAACGGTGGTAAAGAACTTGCAACATTTGTTAAAGCACTTAATGGAGAAAAAGCTGTTTTCACCGGTTTTACAGATGGGTCAGTTTTATTAGCAGAAATTGATGAAAGTAAAAAACCAATTATGATTAGAAGTTCAACAGGTGCAGAAGTTTCAACAATAGCTATATCTAGTGATAACTCACAAATATTAATTGGCGATATGAAAGGTTCTATTCTTTTATCATCCTTATGGGCAGACAATTAAGAGAGAAAATATGTTTAATCGTAAAACTCAAAATGTTGAAAAAATAAGAAATCTCAAACATTTAATTTCCAAGAAATATAAATTACCAGAAAATACTATAATAAGTATTGCTGAGCTCAGTTGTCATGAACCTGATTGTCCACCAATTGAAACTGTAATTACTGCAAGAAATGAAGACGGATCAATGAAAAATTGGCGAGTCGCAAAATCAATAGAAGAAATAGAGGAGTCAGATATTAATAATCTAACAAATCACACTCATTAAGTTATTAAATTTAAAATAATTTATTAACAGCAATCTCCACCTTCACAAGTGCAACAACAGCTACAACTACAACCACACTTTGGTGGGTTTGGATTTTGATTTTTCATAATCATACCTATATCTATATATGAATAATCTTTAAACAAATTTATGAGAAAAATAATAGAAATTAAAGAATGCATGAAGACTTTCGAGGGCGACGGGATACCTGTAACGAGAGCTTTCCCTGTCCCTGGAATGAGAGAAAATGATCCATTCCTTCTTTTTGATCATTTCGGTCCAATAAATTATGAGCCAGGAGGAGCAACTGGTGTACCAGCTCATCCTCATTGTGGATTTGAGGCAATTACTTATATGCTTGGTGGTGAAGTAGAACACAGAGATTCATTTGGTGGACAAGCAGAAATTGAAACTGGTGATATACAATGGATGACAACTGGGTCAGGTTTAATTCACTCTGAATTAGTAACAGAAAAATTTAAGAAGAGTGGCGGTATCATGCAAGGTTTACAAATCTGGGTTAACCTTCCACAAAAAAATAAAAAAGTTAAGCCTTGGTATCAACATATTAAAAAAAGTACTATTCCAACAGTATCCGAAAATGCAAATATAGAAATTAAAGTTCTTGTGGGTGAAATAAATGGAACCAAATCAAAAGTTCAAACATATTCACCTGTATCAATATTTGATATTCAGTTTTCAAAACCAGATATGACAAAGTTTAATGTCGATAAAGAACAAAATCTTATGATCTATATTATTGATGGTCAGTTACAATTTAATGAGCAAGATAAAATTGCTAATAAAGGTGATATGATTTATTTTGATCAATCAAGTGATAAGATCCAACTCACGTCAATATCAGAAAAAGGATCCTATTTAGTTTTAGCCGGAAAGCCACTTAAAGAACCCGTAGCTCGTTATGGTCCTTTTGTGGCAAATTCTGAAGGAGAAATTAAGCAAGCCATGATGGACTATCAAGAAGGAAAGATGGGAAGTTTAGTTTAATTTAATTGGCGTAACATTTCTCCTGCTACTATTGCAACTGAACTACTAAGATTAATAGACCTAGGTCCTTTTATCA
>CACNCX010000058.1 GCA_902619045.1 uncultured Alphaproteobacteria bacterium
TCCCATGTTTGCCAATTTTCCTCCTGTTGCTCTGACCAGCAATCTAATGACGAAATAGCTCTTGCCAAATTAATAGGGTCAATATTTTTAGCATCTTTATAAATTGTCATTAGGTTTTCATATGCAATTTTTATTTCATTAATATTTTCTTCTGGAATTTTCCAATATGAAATTTCTTCTGGATATATTTCATCAGTTTCTAAACTCTTGAGAGCTTTTTCAGAATATAATTTTGCGGAATTCCAATCGTGCATTTCTTCTGCCTCGAAACTAGCTCTTTTTTTGTATTCGGATAGTAAGTGTTCTTGAAAGTTTTTTGGTTCTTTATTTTCCATTTTAGAGAGTTGTTTATAGCTAGCCGAACAACCGCCTAAAAAAATTAGTAAAGAGATAATAGGTAGTAATAATTTAAAATTCATAGAGTATAAATATCAAAATTTGCTGTCAAAACTAAGACGAAATTTTGACCTAATTAAGGTCCACCATTTTTTTTACATCACCTACATTTTATCATTGCAGAGTATTTAAAGATTAAATACAGAAATAGCATATTTATTTAAGGAGTTTATAATGATTAAACATTCTACGTCGGTGGATCAATCGGACAGAAAGGTTCCCTACAATTTAAGACAAAGTGGTCCTACACCAGTCCAAATGCTTATTTCAACCAGAGTGAGAAAATCACCATATTGGCATTTGTCAATGGAGGCGGGATGTTGGAGAGCAACAGTTTATAATAGAATTTATCATCCAAGAGGTTACGTAAAACCTGAAGATGGTGGAGCGATGGTTGAGTATGAGGCAATTAAAAACCACGTTACTATGTGGAATGTTGCTGTTGAAAGACAAATTCAGGTTAAAGGTCCTGATGCTGAAGCATTTGTTGATTATGTCATAACAAGAGATGCTACTAAAATATCTCCAATGAGAGGAAGATATGTTATTCTTTGTAATCAATATGGCGGTGTTTTAAATGATCCTATTCTTTTAAGAATTTCAAAGGACGAGTTTTGGTTTTCTTTATCTGACTCAGATATTGGCTTGTATTTGCAAGGTGTAAATCACGATAATAGATTTAATGTTCATATCGATGAAATTGATGTAAGCCCAGTTCAAATTCAAGGCCCTAAAGCGCATGCTTTGATGAATGATTTAATAGGTGATCAAGTTAAAGTTGATGAAATGCCATTCTATGGACTTGCTGCTGCGAAAGTAGGTGGAAGAGATTGTATAATTTCTCAAACAGGTTTCTCTGGTGAGGCTGGATTTGAAATTTATTTATATGAGTCTACTAAGTATGCCGATGATATGTGGAATGCTGTTTTAGAAGCAGGAAAAAAACATAATCTTATGGTTATAGCTCCGGCTCATCATCGAAGAATCCAAGCAGGAATTCTATCTTGGGGTCAAGACATGGATAATCAGCATAATCCTTTTCAATGTAATTTAGGCTATCAAGTATCTTTATCTGGTAAAGGTGAATGGAATAAAACTTCTGATTATGTTGGTAAGGCTGTTCTTGAAAAGATGAAGGCAGATTTAAAAGATGGAAAAAAACCATACAAACTTCAGTTAGTTGGATTAAGCTTAGGTGGAAAACCTATCGAAGAATATGCTCCTGACTTTTGGCTTGTTTCAGAAGACGGCAACGAACCTTGTGGATTTATAACATCTCCTTGGTATCATCCTGAGCAAGGAAGGAACATTGCTATGGGCTATGTACCATTTGATGGAACTCTAAATAAAAATGGTTTTCCTATTGGAAATTTTGGTCGTAAATTCAAGGTTCATCTACCTGATCAATATGCAGATACACCTGGTGTGCCAGTAGATGCAGAAGTTGTGCCAATTCCTTTTACTGAATCACACAACGCTAATACTAGAGAAGTAGTAGATAAATAAAATATTTTAAGAAGCTCTATTTAATTAATAGAGCTTCTTTATTTTAATAAAGCTTTTATTCTATCAATAGAGATATAACCAACAACAAGTTCTTCATTAACAAAAAAAGTAGGAGTACCTCGAGCACCTGATCCATTAGCTAAAAAAGAACTAAGTCTAACAACGTTATTAACTTCATCTTTTGTCATATCGATATTTAATTTAGCATCATTTAACTCAAGGTTTTCAATTATTTGTTTTAGTTTTGCATTATTTAAATTTCCCTCAACTTCAAATAACGCATTATGAAAATCAATACCCTTGTTCTGCATATTGGCAGCTACTACCATATTTGCTAGTAATTTAGATGACTCACTTAAAATTGGATGTTGCAGGAAAACTATCCTTGTATCCTCTCTTTCGTTTGCAATTTGAAGCAATTCAGGATGGACTTTTTTACAGTATCCGCAAAAATAATCCATGAATTCAATAATTGTATTTTTCGCATTTTCATCACCAATTTGAAGAATTCCTTCCTCAGGAATAACATCTAATATTTTTAAATGAAAAGGCTTAGACTCATCAAAAAAAAATTCTTTAAGAGTCATTTCAGCCCTAACAGGAAGACAAATAAACGCACTCATTATAACCACCAAAATTATTTTTTTGAAGTATCTCATGATTGACCCACCTTATTTAATATGATTAATGAAGTACAGTATTAAATAGTAATAATGAAATCAAAGTCAAAAGTAGTTGTCATCGGTGGAGGTGCTGTAGGTGTTAGCACTCTCTATCATTTAGCAAAAAAGGGTTGGTCAGATGTAGTTCTGGTTGAAAGAAAAGAATTAACTTCTGGATCAACATGGCATGCTGCAGGGTTACTTCCATTATTCAATATGAGTTATTCAGTAGGTCAATTACATAAATATGCAGTCAAACTTTACAAAACTCTAGAAGAAGAAACAGGACAAAAAGTTGGGTTTAGTGTGGTTTCAAATATTCGCTTAGCAACTACTCAAGATAGAATGGATGAGTATTATCAATATTCAGGAGTCGCTAAAACAATTGGTGTAGATGTTAAATTTTTAACTCCTGAACAAGTAAAAGAAATTTGGCCACTTTGTAACACAGATGGATTAATAGGTGCAATTCAACATCCCGAAGATGGATATATTCAACCAGCCGATCTAACTCAAGCTCTTGCAAAAGGAGCAAGAGATAAAGGTGCGGAAATTTATAGAAACACTTCTGTAATAGGAATTAAAAAAAATAAAGATGATTTATGGATTGTAGAAACTGATAAAGGATCTATTGAATGTGAGCATGTAGTATCATGTAGTGGTAATTTTGCAAGACAGACTGGAAAGATGGTCGGACTTGACATTCCAGTTATACCTGTTGAACATCAATACATTGTGACCGATGATCATCCTGAAATATTAAAAAGAAAAGAACAAGGACTTCCTGAAATGGGAGTCTTACGAGATTCTGATAGTTCTTGGTACATGCGTGAAGAAAGAGGAGGATTGATTTTAGGGCCTTATGAAAAAGGGGCTCCAGTTTGTTATGTTGATGGACCTGACAAAGAATCTGAATTCGAATTATTTCAAGAAGATCTA
>CACNCX010000059.1 GCA_902619045.1 uncultured Alphaproteobacteria bacterium
GTTATAGAAAATTTTAACACAGATAAAGAATGTGATGAATTAATGGAACGGTCATCATATCTTATCGAACATAATAATTTTAATAATCAAAAATCTATTTTTGATACAGTCAATCAAGCTCATAATGATGATAATTATTTTTTAGAATCAGGAGATAAAATTCGTTTCTTCTTTGAAGAAAAAGCTAATTTAAATGATGATAACATAGAAGAAAATAAACATTTTATTGTAAATAAAATCGGTCATGCGTTGCACGACTTAGATAAAGTTTTTTATAAATTTTCTCATAAACAAAAACTTCAAGATATTGCTTTATCACTTGGTTTCTCACAACCTAAATTACTTCAGTCTATGTATATTTTTAAACAACCTAAAATAGGTGGTGAAGTAGTTTGCCATCAAGATTCTACTTTTTTATATACTGAGCCAGAAAGTACTATCGGTTTCTGGTTTGCATTAGAAGATGCAAATAAAACAAACGGATGTTTACAAGTTGCAAGCGGAGGTCATAAAGGCCCATTAAGAAAACTTTTTAAAAAAGTAGATGGTAAAATGCAAATGATAGATCTAAATGATGAGCCATTTCCTGAAACTGATACTTTTGTAGAAGTAAAAAAAGGATCACTTGTTTTATTACATGGTAGACTTCCTCATTATTCATGTGAGAACACAAGTTTAAAATCAAGACATGCTTACACAATTCATGTAATTGATAATAACAACGAATATCCTGAATGGAATTGGTTACAAAGATCTTCAATACCTCTTAAAAGTTTTATTAATGACTAAAAAAATAATTTTAGATTGTGATCCAGGTCATGATGATGCTGTAGCAATAATGTTAGCTGCTTCTTCTAAAGAGATTGACATACTGGGTATCACTTGTGTCGGTGGAAATAGTGGTTTAAATAATACAGTAAATAATGCTCTTAAAGTTTGTACGTTAATTGAAAGAACGGATATCAAAGTTTACTCTGGTGCAAATAAACCTATTCATTATGAATTATTTACAGCTGAATATGTTCACGGAAAAACTGGATTAGATAAAAAAGGTGACCCTATAATAATAGATACAAATTATAAACATCAAGAAAAACATGCAGTTGATTTTATAGTAGAAACTTGTAAATCTTCAACAGAGCAAATTTATTTATGTCCAACAGGACCTCTTACAAATATTGCCTTAAGTTTAAAAAAAGATCCGTCTATTAAAGAAAATATAAAAGAAATAGTTTTTATGGGTGGAGCTGCTATGTGCTTAGGGAATACTACACCATCAGCTGAATTTAATATTTATGTGGATCCACATGCGGCTAATATTGTTCTAGAATCAGGCATTCCTCTAACAATGATGGGTTTAGATGTTACTCATCAGGTAAATGTAAATTCAAAAATTATCAAATCAATGAATGAAAATAAAAATAAAAGTTCTAAGTTTTTTGGAGAACTGATGGAATTTTATACAATATTTCATAAAGAATTATACGAAACTGAGGAAACTCCTTTGCATGACCCATGTGTTATTGCATATTTGTTAGATCCATCTATTTTTAGTGGAAAAGAAGTTAATGTCACAGTTGAAGAAAATTCTGAATTAACAAGAGGGGAGACTGTTGTTGATTGGCTAGGTGTTACTAAAAGACCAGTAAATTGTTTTGTGATGAATGAAGCTAATGATGAAAAATTTTTTCAATTACTTAAAGCTAAATTATCGCTATTACCTTAACTATAAAAACTCTTTGCAATCTTTCCAGCTAAATTCGCATTATTAATTATTAAAGATACATTAGCATTTAGAGTTTCATTTTTTGATTGTTTGTTAATTTCTTTTATAAGAAACGGGGTTAATTCTTTTCCACTAATATTATTTCTATCAGCTTTTATTGTTGCATTATTTATCCATTTTTCTACGTCATTTTTATTAAGTGCTTTTTCTAATGGAACTTTATTAAATATGAGAATTGATTTTTTATTTTCCATATTTTCATTGAGTTTTAAAAAAGAAGAAATTTCATGAATTTCATCAAATTTATTATCGACTTTATTTTCTGTTTCTTCATACCAAAAACCAGGCATATAATTTGTTTGATAACCAATTCTTGTAATTCCTAAAGTTTCAAGAAGTTCATTCGTTTTACTTAAATCTAATATAGATTTAGCACCACTACAGATTACAAAATTTGAATTCTCAGAAAGTGCATATAGATCTGCAGATACATCATTGGTATTTTCAACATTTAGATGCACACCACCAATTCCTCCTGTTGCAAAAAATCTTATTTGAAATTTAGAAGCTATAGAAATTGTACTGGCTACTGTTGTAGCAGCATTTTCTTTATTAAATATTGATAAATTTATATTGTGGTTTGAAACTTTTTGTACATTTTTCTCTTTTGCTAATATTTGAATATCTTCTTCCGATAATCCTATTTTAACCTTACCTCTAATTATTCCTATTGTTGCAGCAATTGCACCGTTATCTTCAACAGCCTTTATAGACTCATTTGCGACTTTAATATTTTCTGGATAGGGCAATCCATGACTAATCAATGTACTTTCTAAAGCTACTATTGGTTTTTTTCTATTTATTGCTTCTTGTACTTTTTTACTTATATCAAATATTTCATCCATACTATTGTACAATTACTCTCTTAGAAAGATTTTTAATTTTTAAAAAATCACTCTTAGTTTTTAGACTTTTACCACTAGCATAATAAGACCCGCATGCTACAGAAGTTTTCAAAATATAATTCATTTTTTCATTTATACTGAACAAATACAGCATCATAGCTGCTAGTGCGTCTCCAGCTCCATTTTCGTTTACTACTTTGATTGATGGAGGTTTTATTTTTTTTATAAATTCATTACTTCCAAAGATTACATTATTTTTTGAATTAGTAGTAATTATTTTTATTTTTTTATTTTGTTTTAATATTTTTTTTACACCTACTATTATATTTGAAGAATTTGTAAGTTTAAGTAGCTCCGCTTTATTTAAGAATATAAAATCAATTTTATTTATAATTCTTTTAATTTTAATTACTTTATGCACTGATGTTGCGCACACTATAATTTTATTATTTTTGTCAAAATATATTTATTCAAATAAAACTTGGTTTTGGATTGATCTAACCATTGGTCTGCTAATGATTAGTTATGGAATATATTTTATAATTTTTTAAAGAAAGTTTCTAAGTTTTTACATACCTGATCAACATTTAATTTTGTAAATACAAGAGGTGGTTTTATTTTAATAACATTGTCATAAGGCCCATCAGTGCTCAATAAAATACCTTGATTTCTCATATAATTAATAAGCAGTTTAGCTAATTTTTTATTTGGTTTAGACACATTACTATTCTGAATAATATCTATTCCTAAA
>CACNCX010000060.1 GCA_902619045.1 uncultured Alphaproteobacteria bacterium
CAAGAAACTATCAATTAAGAATGAAATACCTAATGCACCTAGTTCGGAATTAGTTAAAATTTTAACTTTAATATTTAAAACATTTGAAATTAATTGAGGTAAAATTTTACTTTTTGATGCACCTCCTGCAAGATAAAGACTATCTTTGATTTTAATTTTATTAGCATAACAATCTTTAATAGATAATGCTAAACCTTCATAACAAGCAGTCATGATATCAAAATTATTATGATGTGGTAATATTCCAAAAATTTCTGCTTTAGAATTTAAATTTACAAATGGAGATATTGAGCCTCCATAGTTTATGTAAGGAAGAAATATCAATGAATTTTCTGGATAATTAAAAGTTAAATATTTTTTTTCAAAGTTATTAATTATTTTAATTTTATCTGAATACTTTTTTGAATTCTTGTAAAAGTTATCAATGACCCAATCAATATTAGTTGTACCTGCAACGTTTATTTTAGTCTCTAACCATGTATTATTTAAAGAAGCAAAAAATAACCCAGAGCCATCTTTAGAAATTTTTGAATTATTTTTAACTATAATATTATGACATGTAGTCCCAATTATACTTATTTTTTTATTATGGTTAATTCCTCCAGCTCCTAAAATAGAAGCTATGACATCTCCACATCCAATAATAACAGGTGTGCCCACTTTTAAACTTGTTAAAATTGATGCACTTTTCGTAAGGTATCCACCTAATTCATTTGATTTTTTTATTTCTGGAAAAAGTTTAAAATATTTAGTGCTTAATCTAAATATTTTAAAAATTTTTTTTGATAATTTTTTATTTGTTATATCCCCTGGATATACTGAAACTTCTGTCTCATCATTATTTATATTTCCTGTTAATTTAAATCTTAACCAATCTTTACAAGTTAAAATGTATTTAATTTTCTTTAAATTTTCTTTTTCAAATTTAGTCATCCACTTTAGGATAGGTATGGTGCAGCCATATTGGGCAATAGAGCCTGTAATTTTATAAATTTGATCAAACATTTCTTTATTTGTGAAAATTTTTTGACTTCTTGTATCATTCCACAAAATTGCATTTCTTACTGGTTTATTCTTATTATTTATGGACCAAAATCCAACCATATTTCCAGTTATGCCTAAACCAACAATTGATTGTGACTGAATTTTAGATTTTTTTATTAGAAGTTTGATACACTGAGCAGTAAGTAACCAAAATTTTTCCATTTCAATTTCAGATTTACCATGTTTATCAGTTACTACTGGATTTTTTATACTATAAGAATTTATTTGTTTGAAATTTGAATTGAATATTACAGTCTTAATTACTGAAGTTCCAGCATCAATTGCAAGATAATATTTCAAAAGTTATCTCTTAAATTTACAACCACGAATAACCAACACAAACCAAAGCTATAATTAAAAAAAAATTCATAACTCTTTTTCTATTTTTTATCTGCCGATCATTTAGCTCTTTATTTCTAGAAAGATAATATACATAGCATCCGATTGCGAAAGCTACAAATCCCCCAAGATAAGCATACCATTGTAATTCAGTCATTTATTTAATTTATATATTATTATATAAAAAATTATAATTTTTTTTCATTATGTCTTACAAAGCTAAAACAAATAGATATCAAAAATTAATTTATAGAAGATGTGGAAATAGTGGGTTACTTTTACCACCTATTACACTGGGTCTTTGGCATAATTTTGGTGGTAAAAAATCTATGTCAAAAGAAGCAAAGAAGATGCTTTTTAGAGCATTTGATAGAGGTATAACTCATTTTGATTTAGCAAATAATTATGGTCCGCCTGCTGGATCTGCAGAAGAAAATTTCGGTAAAGTTATGAATTCTGATTTTAAAAAATATAGGGACGAAATAATAATATCAAGTAAGGCAGGTTATCATATGTGGGATGGTCCATATGGTGAATGGGGTTCAAAAAAATATTTAACTGCAAGCCTTGATCAAAGTTTGAAAAGAATGAAGCTAGAATACGTAGATATTTTTTATTCTCATCGTTTTGATCCGTTAACACCATTAGAAGAAACGGCCGATGCATTAGCTCAAGCAATTACAAGTGGCAAGGCTTTATATGTAGGAATTTCTTCTTATAGTTCTAAACAAACAATTAAAATGAATAAGTTATTAAAAGAGAGAGGAGTAAGTTGTTTAATTCATCAACCATCTTACTCAATGATCAATAGATGGGTGGAAAAAGATTTACTATCTACATTAAAAAAATTAGGCATAGGATGCATTGCATTCTCTCCTCTTGCTCAAGGAATGTTATCGGGAAAATATTTAAGAAATATACCTAAAGTATCAAGGATTTCAGATAATTCATCTCTTGATAAAAAAATGATTACAAAAAGTTATTTAGTTAAAATTAAAGAGTTGACAAAAATTGCTAAAAGAAGAGGACAATCTTTACCTCAAATGGCCCTTTCTTGGATATTGCGTCATCCGACTATGACATCGGCTTTAATTGGTTCGAGAACAGTTAAGCAATTAGATGAATGTTTAGATAGTCAAAACAATCTAACTTTTAGTAAATCTGAATTAAAAGAAATAAATAAATATGCAAAAGAAGAAAAAATTAATCTATGGGCTAAATCAAGTAAAGATTAGTATTAAATGAAATTTAATATTTTAGTTACTGATATTTTAATAAAAGATTTTGTATATATTTTTAAAAAAGATTTTAATGTAGATTGCTTATGGGTGATAAAAAAAAATATAAATTTTAATAAATATCACGGAATTGTTGTTACTGGAGGTTTTAACACAAATAAGCAATTTTTAAAAAATTTTAAAAATTTAAAAATCGTTTCTGTTTTTGGCGTTGGTTATGATGGTGTCGATTTAAATTTTTGTAAAAAAAATAATATTTTAGTAACTAACACACCAAAAGTTTTGACTAAGGATGTAGCAGATCTGGCTTTAGGACTAATGATAAATTTATCAAGAAAAATTTATGACAGTCATAACTTTATACTAGAAAATAAATGGATAAAAAAACCTTTTCCCTTAACAATAAGTTTATCAGAAAAAATAGTGGGAATAGTTGGTTTAGGAGAAATAGGTAAAGCTTTTTCTAAAAGAGCTAAATCTCTATCTATGGATGTAGTTTATACAGGGCCTAATAAAAAAAACACTAAATTTAAATTTTATAAAAATTTAGATGAAATGGTTAAAAAAGTAGATTACTTAGTTCTAACTTGTATTGGAGGTAATTCTACCAAAAACCTTATAAATAAAAAAATTCTTAAAAAAATGAAACAATCCAGCATGATCATCAACGTTTCACGAGGTTCTGTA
>CACNCX010000061.1 GCA_902619045.1 uncultured Alphaproteobacteria bacterium
AGAATTTTTGGCTGTTTCAAAATAATGAAAGCCAGTACTCATAATAATTGTTGTAAAATACAAACCATAAACAGTTGGTAAGAAACCTGTAATTGCAACACCAAAACCAGTTAAGGCTAAAGAAAAAATAGCAAAATATTGTTCTTTAAAATAGAACAATAAAAAAATAATAGTAAATGCTAGGAAGCCAGGTATCTCTCTGATACTTTGAAGTATTCCAATTTCAACACCAGTAAAACTTGCTCTTTCAACTGAGAAATTATTTAATAAAACCATCCAAGTACTAAAAGCGATAGGCATGGCTATTGATGATAAAATTAGTAAAGTTATTGGATTTTTATTATTTAATAAATTTTTCATAATAATTTTATGCTATTAAAATATTATCACAAAGTTTTGATTTATAATTATTAATTTAGTGACCTCTATTAAATTGATCACGAAATCTTGAATCTTCTTTAATATATGGTCTAACCCCTATTTTTGTTTCTCTAATTATTATATAAATTCCACTTCCAACAATAATTAATGATCCTATAATTTCATAAATATCTGGAATATCAGCAAAAAATAAATAACCTAAAATTGCTCCAGAAATTAATTGTGTATATTGGATAGGAGCAAAAACACTAGACTCTAAAAATTTTGAGGCTATTGTTAAACAATTACCCCCTATTCCACAAATAATACCGCAAAAAACAAGTATCATTAGATCATTAAAAGATAATACGATGTGACTATTAAAACTAAGTAATCCATTTAAAATAGTTGCAGATAAAAAAGCATAAAAAGTAAATGCTATTGATGATTGATTATTTGAATACTTTCTTACTAAAGTAATATTTATCGCCATTAGTAATGCGGAAAAAAATAAACCAAATAGACTTAGTGAAAAATGAATAGTGCCAGGTCTACTAACTATTAATACGCCGATAAATCCGACTATTACAGCTGACCATCTTCTAATACCAACTTTTTCACCTAAAAAAAAATGGGATAACATTGTTATCATTAATGGAGCACTAAATAATATCGGGTAAATTTCACTAAATGCATGTTCCCTAAATGAATAAACTACTAAAGCTCCTGAAATTAATCCAAATAATCCTCTAAGAAGTTGTATGTGAATAATATCATTTTTTAGTGAGCTCCATTTGTTTAAAAAATAAAGAGTTAATAATGTTGGTATAAAGCTAAAAAGACAAATATAAAAATTAATTTGAAAAACAGAATATTCATTAACTAGGTATTTTTTTATTATTGTATCTAAAATTACAAATATTGTGTAACCAATAAATCCGATACTAATTCCAGATACAACATTCATATGATTTGATTAAATAGAAGTTACTTTTTAGATCTCTTATTTCAGATTCTAATAAATAAATATTAATTTTTTCTTATTGTTTCATTATAATGGTTATTTAGTTCAAGTAGATGTTGATAAGCTTCATGGTCAAAATCATCTTTTGCTACTTTATCTGTTTTAAAATTATTGTAGGTATCTTTTCCCCTTACACAAATAGCACTATCATTTTTGCTTTTTAATTGTTTCATATCAGTGGAAATAAATTGAAAATTTAAACCTATTCTTCTGTCATTACTAAAATTAGGTTGGGATGCGTGTAATGTTAGACCATGATGAAAAGAAACTTCACCGGGTTCTAACGGACATGATACTGCTTTATTTATATCAATATCTTTTACAGTTTGACCTCTAGATAAAACATTATTTTTATCTTCAGTTGAATGATGTTTAAATAATCCATTTTTATGAGAACCTGGAATCATTTGCATACAACCGCTTTGATCATTAGCTTTGGATAAAGCTAACCATGCGCTTACTTGTTTTTCATTATTATCAAAACCCCAATAGGTAAGATCTTGATGCCAACTTACGTGTGTTTTAGTGTTTGGTTCTTTTATTATAAAAGTTGCATTATATAATAATATATTTTTACCAATTATTTCTTCAACAAAATCAAGCAATATTTTATTAGTTGCTATTTCATACACCCATTTCATTATAGTATAAGTTTTCACAATATAATGAAGTTTACCTAGTTTTTTTTCTGAGTCTTCTAATTTATTTCTAAAAAAATTTGCTTCTTTTGCATTATAAATTTTTAATGGTGAAAAATAACCATTTAGATCATAAAAATCTTTCATTTTTAAAATATTATTTAAATTGATTATTTATTCAATAAAAATTGACAATAAATAAACCAATTAAACAAATAATTAATAAATCAAATATTAAAACAAATTCCATGTTGGTTGTGACACTAATTCTTTATGGATAGAATACATTTACTCACTAAATATATATTTGTAGATTAGTGCCACATAATCTATGTACAAATTAATTTAGGCATAAATTGAGTTAAAAAGAGGCAAATTTATGAAAAAAATCAGTTGGGTAACACATGAAGATTATGACATTCCTCTGCCTGAAAATCATAAATTTACTGCTAGTAAGTTTTCAGATTTATATAATGAATTAAAAATTTCAGATTTTTATTATCGTGCAAAAATTCTAAGTCCTCAAAAAGCAAGTATTGATGAGGTTTCTATATGTCATGACTTAGATTACGTATTAAAAATTAAAAATGGTACTTTATCCGATAAAGAAATAAGAAGATTGGGTTTTAAATGGTCAGAAACACTTTCTAATCGTTCATTTTTAGCAGTTAATGGAACTCTATTAACATGCAAAGAAGCAATTAAGAATGGTATAGCAAATCATTTAGCAGGTGGCACACACCATAGTCATAGAGATTTTGGTTCAGGATACTGTGTTTTTAACGATTTGGCTTATGCTTCATTACATTTAATAAGAACCCATCAAGTAAAAAAAATATTAATTTTTGATACTGATGTGCATCAAGGAGATGGTACAGCTTCAATCCTTAAAGATAATGATAAAGTTTTTACATGTTCTATTCATTGTAAAAATAATTTTCCATTTAGAAAATCAATAAGTGACATGGATGTTGAATTAGATGATAATTTAGAAGATAATGTATATTTAGAGATATTATATCAAACTCTTAATAGTTGTATAAAAAATTTTAATCCTGATTTAGTAATTTTTGATACTGGAGTTGATATTCATGAGAATGATAAACTAGGAAATTTAAAAATAACAACTGAAGGATTATTAAAAAGAGATATTACAGTGTTAGAATTTTTTAAAAACAAATCAATTCCTATTGCGACAGTAATAGGTGGAGGATACTCAAATGATAAATTAGAATTAGCTAAAAGACATAGTTTAATTTTTAAAGC
>CACNCX010000062.1 GCA_902619045.1 uncultured Alphaproteobacteria bacterium
CTGGTAATTTTGTCATATTTTATAAACATTATAATAAAAATTGTTATTAAATAATAATTCAATTAACTTACTGAAAAATAAGATATTTTTCAATCCGATTACACTTGAAAAAGAATATTAAATGGTATTAAATTTTAAATATTAAATAATTTTGGGAGGAATTATGAAAAATAAAATTATTTCTTTCTTCGCTGGAATAGTAATTTCCATTTACTCATTTGGTGCATCTGCAGTTACTGAAGTTGTTTGGTGGGATTTTCTAGGTGGTGGAGACGGTGTTAGAATGAAGCAAATGATTGATAATTTCAATGAAGCTCATCCTGATATCCAAATTAATGCTACAACTTTAGAATGGGGTGTTCCATTTTATACTAAAGTTCAAACATCTGCAGCTGTTGGAGAGCAACCTGATATTATGACTTATCATTTATCAAGATTCCCTCTAGCAGTACCTACTGGAGTGTTAAGACCAATAAGTGCTGAAGAACTAGCAAGTGTTGGAATTACAGCTGATAGATTTTTTCCTGCTAACTGGGAAGCAGCTAACTTTGGAGGTGCAACGCATGGTGTTCCACTAGATATTCATGCTAACGTTATGTATTTTAATGCAGAAGTGTTAGGTGAAGCTGGTTTACTTGATGAAAATGGTCATCCAACATTATTAGATGGTGTAGACAATTTTATGAATGGTCTAGCTAAACTAGATGAAATGATGGAATTTCCAATTGGTTTCGCTTCTGATAACGGAGGTATGATTTGGAGATGGTGGTATTCGATCCTTAACATGATGGAAGGAGATTTTGTAGACGGAAGTAGTATTTGTCCTGGAGATAAATGTGAAAAATCTTTACAAATTTTAATCGATCTTGTTGAAAAAGGATATATGCCAAGTAACGTCGATTACCAATCTGCAAAAGGTATGTTTATAAGTGGTGAGTCGGCAATTCACATCAACGGCGTATGGGAAGTTCCTACTATGGTTGATTTAATGCGAAATAATGAATTAGGTTTCAAATTTGGTGTTGTAGATATGCCTCAAGTTGGTCCTAAAATGGCTACGTGGTCTGATTCGCATGCATTTGCTATTCCTCACAGTGATAAAAATCCAATATCCGATGAGAAACTGGAAGCAGTTTTAAAAGTTATGGGTTGGATGAGTGATAATAGTCTCTTCTGGGGAACAGCTGGTCATATACCTGCAAATACAGAAGTTGTAGATAGTGTATTCTATAAAAATATGCAGCCAAATAGCACTTATGCTAATATTGGTGAAAATATGGTTGTAGATCCATTCTTACCTATCGCAGGTGTTGCTTCACCAACTTATGATGCTTTTAGTAACTATATTGCTCCGGCAGTTAATGGTGAATTAAGTGCTGAAGAAGCAATTCAAATGATGAGAGATGATCTTGAAGCTCTAATGTAGAGTTAAGATCTTTTTATAAAACTAAGCTGCAGTACTTTACTGCAGCTTAAATTTAAAATATGAAAAAATATAGTAATTCAAATTATTGGGGTCTCTTGCTTGCTTTCCCTTTTATATTTTTTTATGTTCTATTTTTACTTTATCCTACAATTTATACTTTATTATTCAGTTTCACTGACTCTCCTTTAATTGGATGGGGTAAATGGGTAGGTTTAGAAAATTATTTTAAGCTTCTTAATGATAAACTTTTTCTTAAATCATTAAAAAATACATTTGTTTTTGTTTTTTGGACAGTTGTGCCAAATACTTTAATTGGTCTGATGTGTGCAATGATGATCAATAGACTTAAAAATCCGTATATCGCAGCATTTCTTTTAGCTTGTTTCTTTATACCACACATTTTACCTGTTACGGTAGTAACTCAAGTTTGGTCTTGGATGTTATCTAAACAATACGGAATTATTCAAGAATTCTTAGAATTTTTGGGTTATGCAAAAATTGCTTTTTTCAAGAAAAAACAATTTGCAATGCCAGCTGTAGCAATTGTAACAATTTGGTGGACCGTAGGTTTCAATATTTTATTATTTATTGCTGGTCTAAAATCAATTAATCCAGAAATTTACGAAGCATCTGATTTGGATGGAGCAAATTCTTGGGCTAAGTTCAGATATATAACTTGGCCTTTAATTTGGCCTATCACAGCTCTTGTTTTAACATTGCAATTAATTTTTCAACTTAAAATTTTTGATCAAATGTATTTATTAACTGCAGGCGGTCCATTTAATTCAACATTAGTTGTTTTACAATTAGTTTACAAACAAGGTTTTCAAATGAATAGAGGAGGTTATGCTTCCGCTATAGCTATGGTACTTTTCTTAATAATTATAGTTGTCTCTATAATGCAATATTATGTTTTGAGAGATAAGGAAAAAGATAAATAATGACAAAAAAAATTACAATATCTTGGACAGTCTTAACAATTCTTTCTTTAATAGTTGCATTAATTTTTATGTTTCCATTATATTGGGCTGCAGTTACTTCACTAAAACAAGAAACTGAAGTTATAGATCCAAACTGGTCTATTTTTCCAAGAATTTTATCATTAGCAGCATATCTAGATGTATTAACAAAATCTGCAATTGGTACTTGGTATATAAATTCTATTGCAACTTCAGTTGGAATTACACTTTTAGTTATTTTGATTAGTATGCCATGTGGTTATGCTTTATCTCAAATAGATTTTGTCGGAAGAAAAATTATTCTTGTAGCAGTAGTAGTAAGCATAATGGTTCCTGGAACAGCATTAGTTATTGCTCTATTTGTTCTCATTTCAGATTTTAACATGATTAATACTTGGTCTGGAGTTATATTACCTCAAGTTCTCTCACCAGTTTGTGTCATAGTTTATAAACAATTTTTTGATCAAGTTCCTAAAGAATTAAGAGAGGCAAGTATCATTGATGGAGCAACTGAATTTCAAATTTTAATAAAAGTGTATATGCCCTTAAACTGGGGCATCACAACTGCTTTAGCCTTAGTTACATTTATTGGAGCATGGAATAATTTCTTTTGGCCGTTTATAATGACAACTAAAGCTGAAATGTTCACTGTTCCTGTAGCAATAACATCTGTTAGTGATGCTTATGGAATATTCTTAGCGAGAGACATGGCAGTTGCCATTCTTGCCGCTTTACCTGTTACAGCATTTTTCTTAATTTTCCAAAAACGCGTTACTCAAGCAATAATGTTAACTTCTGGAATTAAAGGTTAGTGATGAAAGCAAATATTACAGCTGTAAAAGATTTTACTATTTCTACTATAGATAAAAGAATTTATGGTTCCTTCTTGGAG
>CACNCX010000063.1 GCA_902619045.1 uncultured Alphaproteobacteria bacterium
TTAATTGATTCAAATAATATATTTACCTCACGTTCATGGTTCTGGAAATATTTAATAAAAAACTTAGATTATTATGTCATTGAAGTTTATAAAAAAGATTTAAAAATAATTTTAAATTGTTTAAAAATACTAAATATAAAAATAAATAATGCGACCTAAAAAAATTGAAAATTTCGTGGTTAAAATCGACACTAAAATTGATTATGCACTAAAAAAAATAAATAAAAATCTTTTTGGTATTATTTTTGTAGTTTCACAAAAAAATATATTGTTAGGATCAATTAGTGACGGAGATATAAGAAGATATATTATTAAGCATAAAAATATTTCAAATAAAATAACAATTAAATCCAAATTAATTAATAAAAGAGTAAAAACAATAAATTCTCAGGATACTAATAAAAAATTATTTAATCTTTTAGAAAAAGGTTTTAGAGTTGTACCAAAAGTAAATAAAAAAAATCAACTTATAGATATATGCACTTACAAAAATATTATATCTTTTCCAATTGCATCACCTCAAATTTCTAAACTAGAAGTATCGCTAGTTAACAATTGTTTACAATCTGGCTGGATATCATCAAGAGGATCATACATTGACACATTTGAAAAAAACTTTTCTAAATTTTTAAATTTTGGATACTCCCTTGCAGTTTCAAGCGGAACAACTGCTTTAGAGCTTGCTATAAAATCTTTGAAACTACCTAAAAAAAGTGAAATTATTTTGCCAAATTTTACTTTTGCTGCAACAATTAATTCTATAATTAATTCAGGAATGACTCCAGTTTTATGCGATGTAAGAAGAGATACTTGGACAATTGATTATGAAAAAATAAAAAAATTAATAAATAATAAAACTAAAGCTGTAATTCCAGTTCAGATATATGGCCAAGCTTATCATGTTGATAAAATACACAAAATTGCAAAAGATAATAATTTATATATCATTGAAGATTGTGCTGAGGGTTTAGGAGGAAAGTATAAAAATAAAATTGTTAATAAGAAAGCAGATGTAATTTGTTACAGTTTTTTTGCAAATAAAGTTATTACAACTGGTGAGGGTGGTATGGCTGTATTCAAAGATATAAAAACTTATAATACAGCAAAAATGATAAGATCACACGGTATGGATCCTAAAAAGAAATATTATCATAATATTGAAGGATCTAACTATAGAATGACTAATATTCAAGCTGCAATAGGTACAGCTCAGTTAAAAAAAATAAACTACTTTATAAAAAAGAGAAAATTAATATTCAATATTTATGATAATTATTTATCTAAAATAAAATTTATTTCTCTACTTCCTAAAAATACATGGTCTCAAAATTCTTACTGGTTATATACAATTTTAATTAATGATTTTGGTTCAAGAAAAAGAGATATTCTCTTAGAAAAATTAACTAAAAATGGTATTGAAGCTAGAAATGGATTTATAAGTTTAAATAAAATGAAACCTTTTAAAAAATATTCTCGTAATAACTTGCCGATATCTAATTATCTATCTGAAAATACTATATCTTTACCAACTTCTATAAATCTCACTAAAAATCAAATTAAATATATAGTTGATTTATTACTAGTGAATATTGAAGAGCTTAATTATGTTAAATAAAATTGTTTGGTGCTCTAATTGTGTAAGTATGTCAACAAGACCAAGAATATCTTTTGATAAAAAAGGTATGTGTAATGCTTGTCAATGGACGTTAAAAAAAAAGAAAATTAATTGGGATGTAAGGATAAATAAATTAAAAAAAGTTTTAGATGTTCAAAAAAATAAAAATAATCCGTTTGATTGTCTTGTCCCTGTAAGTGGTGGCAAAGATGGATCTTATGTATCTTATAGATTAAAAAATGACTTTGGTGTTAAACCTCTATGTGTGACTGTGTCACCACATCTACCTCTAGATATAGGTGAAAAAAATCTGAATAATTTTATAAATGCTGGATATGCACATATTAAAATATCTCCACCACATGAAGCGATGAGAAAATTAAATAGAAATGGGTTAGAGTTTATGGGATTCCCATATTATGGCTGGCTAATTGCAATTCATACAGCTGTAATAAGAACTGCTATTAATTTTGATATAAAATTAATTTTTTATGGTGAAGATGGAGAGGTAGAATATGGAGGAAGTACTGAAACTAATAAAAACCCATTTTACGACATCCAGTATCAGAAAAAAATATATTTAGAAGGAGGTTATGAAAAAGTTTTAAATAAAACTAAATTAACTAAGGATGAAAAGTATTTTTTTGAATTTCCAAAACTTAGCACAACATCTAAAAACCTTAAGTTTACACATTGGTCTTATTTCGAAAATTGGGATCCATATAGAAACTATTTATTTGCAAAAAAATACTGCGGTTTAGTTGAACAAGATGCAACAAATAGTGGAACATTTACAAATTTTTCACAAAACGACCAAGCATTATATGCTCTACATACTTATTTAATGTACTTAAAATTTGGATTTGGAAGAGCAAACCAAGATGCATGTATAGAAGTTAGGAGAGGAGCTATGGATAGAGAACAAGCAGTAAATTTAGTCAAAATTTATGATGGAAGATTTCCTGATGAGTATTTTGATCTTTATCTAGATTACTATAAGCTATCGAAAGAAAAATTCATTAATATTTTAAAAAAATGGACAAATAAAAAATTATTTAAATATGAAAAGAATAAATTAATTCCTAAATTCATTATTAAATAATGAAGATAGTAATTATAGATTTGGAAAGTAGTAATGTTCATTCACTTGTTTCTGCCTTAGACTATTTAGGATTAAAAAAAAATGTTAGAGTTGTAAAAAATCTATGTAATATTGATAAAATTACACATCTTATAATTCCTGGTGTAGGTTCATTTGATTACGCAATGAAAAAATTAAAAAATGAAAGAACAGATAAAATTATAAAAACTCTTTCCATGTCGAATATAAAGATTCTAGGTATTTGTCTTGGATTACAACTCCTAATGAAATCAAGTGAAGAGGGTAAAAGTAAAGGACTAGGATTAATAAATGCAAGTTGTAAGAAACTCCTTTTTAAAAAAAGAAGCAGGAGTAAAGTACCAAATGTAGGTTTTAAAGAATTAATTGTAAAAAATAATAATAATTTATATGATGATATAGATAAAAAATCTTATTTTTATTTTACACATTCATATGCTCTAATGGAAAGTAATTTTCTTGAACAGTATTCTGTAACTAAACATAATA
>CACNCX010000064.1 GCA_902619045.1 uncultured Alphaproteobacteria bacterium
CTTTCTCTGCAAAGTGAAGGATTTACAGTAGATACATTTCTCAATGGAGTTGATGCCTTAGAAGCTCTTGAAAGCAAATCTTATGATTTAGGATTATTTGATATTAAGATGCCTAAAATGGACGGAAATGAACTTCTTTCAAAAGTACGTTCGAGCAAGATTGAAAATCTAAAAGATCTTCCGATTATCTTTTTAACATCAAAAGATCATGAACAAGATGAGATTATTGGATTAAAAATGGGTGCTTCAGATTATATAAAAAAACCTTTTTCACAAAAATTATTAAATGAGCGCATAAGAACAGTGCTAAGAATTCATAACAATAGAAATGAAGAACAAAAAGATAATAATATTAAAAAACAAAATTTTATTAAGGGTGATTTGATACTAGATGAAGATAAACAATTATGTTTTTGGAAGGGTATAGAAATTGAGCTCACGGTGGCAGAGTTTAATTTAATTAAATCACTTGCTCAGTATCCTGGAGTAGTAAAGGATAGAAATCAATTAATGGACGCTATGTATGGTGATTCTATATACGTTGATGATAGGACTATTGATAGCCATATAAAAAGATTAAGAAAAAAATTCAGATCTTATGATAATTCTTTCGATCAAATAAGAACAAGATATGGTTCTGGATATTCTTGGCGTGATTAAAAGATTATTTAGCTTATCAAGTTATAATTTAACATTTCAACTCATTATACTTAACTTAATTATTGTATTTTTAGGTTTGGTATTTTTATCTTATTTCAATTTTAACTTAATTCAAAATAATAAATTCATAGATAATAGAGATCAATCAATAAGATTAAATTTATCTAATATAACAAAATATTTAGAAAATACTTCAATATTAAGAGTTCCAATTTTTCAGTATGATTATCGTTGTAGATACCTTGAAGATATTGAAGCATACAAGGAGAGTTGTGACTTGGCAGATAATATTAATCCTATCGAATTGTCAGAACCTGAGTTAGAAAAATTTACAACTGAACAATTTATATTTCAAAACTTTGGCGATAAAGATTTTAACACTGTTATTTATAATGAAAATTGGATTAAAATTGCGGACTCAACAAATTTATTTTTGAGCACAGATGTTGAGGAGATAGATTTATCAGAAAAACGTGAAAACAATGTTGATTTCTCAAATTTTTTTGAAAAAATTTATATTAATAATTTTAATCTTATTAATAATTACATTCATAAAAATAAATTTACTAAAAATTTAGATAATAATGTTCATGAAATTATTTTGATTATTGACACCATTAAAGAAAAGCAACAACTTGTTAAAACGTTCATAGATGAAAATAATGATATAACTAGAATTTTAACATCACCTATAATACAAGATAGTAACGTCTATGGAGTTGTATTAATAAAATATAAATTACTAGTTAATAATAATGAACTAGCTAGACAATCTTTGAATTTCTTTAATTTTTTTCTTTTATTTATTGTAGTTACAATTTTACTATCATTTATTTTTTTGAGAGGTCTCATAACACCATTAAGTCAACTAACTAAAATTACTGTTCTAGAGAGAGATAAAACAAATAAGAAAAAATTAATATATCCACAAAGATCTGATGAAATTGGTATTTTATCAAACCAAATACAACTTATGTCAAATGAATTGAAATCACAAATCAATCAATTAGAAAAATTTAGCTCTGATGTTGCTCATGAGCTAAAAAATCCACTTACTGCAATAAAATCTTCCATTGAATTACTAACTAGCAAAAACATAACTATAGATAATAGATCAAAATTAATGAATAACTTTAATAAAGATATCGATAGAATGAATAAATTGATTTCTGATATTTCTTATTTTTCCAAAACTATTGCAGAAATTGAAATAGAAAATTTTGAATTAATTAATGTAAACAAATTTCTTAAAGAAAATTTTAGTGAAGGTGCAACAAATAAAAAAAATATTAAAATTTTACTTCAAGTTGATAATAATAAAAATTTAGTTCTTCTTAACAAAGATAAATTTTTGCAGGTTATCCTCAATTTAATAGATAATAGTATTTCCATTGCTGAAAATAATTCAAATATATTAATTACATCAAATAAAAAAAATGAAAATTTTGTTGAAATTAAAGTTTATGATCAAGGAAAAGGAATTGACTTTAAAGAAAAAGATAAAATTTTTGATAGATTTTATACCGATAGACTAGATGACAGAAATCAACACTCTGGCCTCGGACTTTCTATATCATATGAAATTATTAATTCATTTAATGGTTCAATTGAATTAACAGAAAGTGACAAATTAAACTTTAGAGGTGCTTGTTTTCTAATTAAAATACCATTAAAAAGTAAGAATAATCATAAAGGAATACAATAATGAGTGAAGATTTTAAGGTTAAAGACATAAGTTTGGCTGATTTTGGTAATAAAGAAATTGCAATAGCTGAAACAGAGATGCCAGGTTTAATGGCATTAAGAGAAGAGTATGGTGATTCTAAGCCTCTAGAGGGGGCAAGAATTGTAGGTTGTTTACATATGACAATACAAACTGCTGTTTTGATTGAGACTCTTGTATTTTTAGGTGCTACAGTAAGGTGGAGTTCATGTAATATTTTTTCTACTCAAGATCATGCTGCTGCAGCAATAGCTGCCAAAGGAATTCCAGTATTCGCTTGGAAAGGAATGACAGAAGAAGAATTTTGGTGGTGTATTGAGAAAACATTAGAAGGCCCAGATGGATGGAAACCAAATATGATTTTAGATGATGGTGGAGATGCTACAAAAATAATTCATGAAAAGTATCCAAAAATGTT
>CACNCX010000065.1 GCA_902619045.1 uncultured Alphaproteobacteria bacterium
TTTTATGAAGGCGAAAATATGCTCGTCATACATCCAGATGAATGTATTGATTGTGGTGTATGTGAACCAGAATGTCCAGTTGAGGCAATTCTATCAGATACAGAGGACGGAATAGAAAAATGGGCTGAAATTAATAGAAAATATTCTGAAATTTGGCCTAATATAAATGAAAAAAAAGACCCCCCGCCAGACGCAGAAAAATGGCAAAATGTTAAAGATAAATATAATAAGTATTTTAGTGAAAAACCAGGGAGTTAAATGAAAACAAAAAAAAATTCAGACTTTAAAATAGGAGAAATTGTAGTTTATCCCAAGCATGGTGTAGGTGAAATTGTAAAAATAGAAACCATGGAGATATCCAATATTAAAACAAGTTTTTATGTTGTTAAAATGGAGCAATCCAAATTAATAATCAGAGTTCCGCTCGATAAAAAAAATGAGGTTGGATTAAGAAAAATTTCTTCAAAAAAAATTATAGAGGAAGTTTATTCTACATTAAAGTTAAAACCAAAAATAAGAAGGATAATGTGGAGTAGAAGAGCACAAGAATATGAAGCAAAAATTTTCTCTGGTGACCCAATTAAAATTTCTGAAGTAGTTAGAGATTTATTTAGAAAAAGTAGTCAAGCAGAACAGTCTTATAGTGAGAGACAAATGTTTCAGGTGGCAATAGAACGTTTAGCACGAGAAGTAGCCGCAGTTGAAAAAACAGACTACTTTCAATCGACAGAACAAATTGAACAAATACTAAGTAAAAAATAAAATTTTGGATACAGTCAGTAATTTTGTTGAATTAAAAGAAACAAGTAAGATATGGGCTATTGGATCAATTCATTCAAATTTAAAATCATTTAGTGCAATAAAAAAATATATTTTAAATCATTTTAAAAATAGTGATAAATTAATTTTTCTCGGCAACGTAATTGGATTAGGAAATAATTCAAAAGAAACTCTATCTAGCGTTATTGATTTACGATTTAAACTAATGTCAAAATTTAAACTCAAACCTGATTCAATTGTTTTTTTAAGAGGTGCCCAAGAAGAGATGTTTAGTAAATTATTGCAACTTCAACTTGCTCCTAACCCAATAGAAATTCTTGAATGGATGTTTGAGCATGGAGTCAACAAAACAATAGAATCATATGGTTTTTCAGAGAATGAGATTAAAAGTTTAGCTTCAACAGGAACTATTAATATATCGAAATGGACATCTTCTTTGAATAAATCCATACAGAATAATCCTGGACATACCGAGTATTTTTTAAATTTAAAGCATGCTGCATACTCCCATACAAAAAAAATATTATTTGTTAATAGGGGGGTTGATATAACTAGACCTCTATCAGCTCAAAATGATTGTTTTTGGTGGGGTTTTCAAAATTTTTCAAGAATTCAAAATCCTTATAATACATTTTTGAGGATTGTTAGAGGATATGAGTCTGAACATATAGATCAATCTCAAAATTCAAAAAATAATGTAGTTTGTACTCTATTTAAACAGCCTTTATCTAATAAAAATGTTTTATGTGGAATTTTTACAGAAAATGGGGAAATTTTAGATTTATTTGAAAATTATTGATCTAATTTAATTATTTTACGTATAATTAATTATGGTATCAAAAAATTTCTTCTTTTCTAATAATCTCATAGAACTATCAAAAAAAGCATCTATTCTTGAAAAAGATGAGGAATTTGAACTAATAAATGATTGGAGAGATAATAAGACTCCTCGATCACTTCAAAAAATTCTTAATTCATATCTTCGTTTAGCTGTTTCTTACGCCAGAAAATATTCCAGTTATGGTTTGCCAATTGATGATTTAATTCATGAGGGAGTACTTGGTATAATGCACGCACTTGAAAAATTTGATACTTCTAAAGATTTTAGACTTTCAACCTATGCTTCATGGTGGATTAGAGCATCAATACAAGATTATATTTTAAAGAACTGGTCAGTAGTTCGTACCGGATCCACAGCATCTCAAAAAGCACTCTTTTTTAATCTAAAAAAAATCAAACAACAGATTAACGATGTATCAAGAGAATTCATGGGTCAAAATGAAATAAACAAAGTTTCTAATATGCTTAATGTCAAATCTATTGATGTTCAAAATATGGAGTCTAGGCTTACTGGGGGTGATGTTCATCTAAATCAAAAAGTTGATCATGATACAGAAAATGATTTAATGAGTTTACTTGCTGATGAAAGACAAAATCCAGAAGAAACTTTTGAAGAATTTAATGATAAAAATATTAAAAAAGATTTTATTAATAAAGCTATAGATACTTTAAATGATAGAGAAAAGACCATAATTCGTCTAAGAAAATTTAGAGAGAAAAGTATTACATTGGATGAACTAGGTCAGATGTTAAAAATTAGCAAAGAGAGAGTTAGACAAATAGAAACGAAAGCACTAGATAAACTGAAAAAATCCCTATTAGAAATTTCAAATCAAAATAAAGAATTTTTTATTTGATAGCCATACCAAATAATTATAAGATACATTTATGTCTAAAATTATTTTATTTCTCGTACCCTTTTTATTTTCAACAGTTGCACATAGTAGTGGAACAAATGTTTTTAGTTTGGGAGTTTATGATATAAAATTAGATGGT
>CACNCX010000066.1 GCA_902619045.1 uncultured Alphaproteobacteria bacterium
ATTATCAAAGATGACTTATTCTGAAATAGAAATTTTTTTTCAATCCTATGTTAATGCATTCTTATTTTTTGTGATGATGCAATCTATGCTTCTGCATTCAAAATTAGGACTGCAAACAATTATTGAAGATTATGTCACATCGAAAAAGACAGCCAAATTTATTAAAGTATCAATTAATTTTCTTGTTTATTTTATAATGATTTTAATTACTGTAAATTTAGTGAGAATGGTGTTTTAAATGACCAATTCATACAAAATTATTGATCACCATTATGACGTTGTAGTTGTTGGAGCTGGTGGGTCAGGACTGAGAGCTACGCTTGGATGTGCTGAATCTGGATTAAAAACAGCCTGTATATCAAAAGTGTTTCCAACAAGAAGTCATACTGTTGCTGCACAAGGTGGAATTGGAGCAGCACTAGGTAATATGGGTGAAGATAATTGGAAGTGGCACATGTATGATACAGTTAAGGGTTCCGACTGGCTTGGCGATCAAGATGCAATTGAATACTTATGTTCTAAAGCCCCTGAAGCAGTAATTGAACTTGAAGAATATGGCATGCCTTTTAGTAGAACAGATGATGGCAAGATCTATCAAAGACCTTTTGGCGGACACTTAACCAATAATGGCGAGGGAGCTCCTGCTATGAGAGCTTGTGCAGCAGCTGATAGAACGGGACATGCTTTACTCCATACACTTTATCAGCAATCACTTAAAAATAATGTAGAATTTTATATTGAATATTTTGTTTTAGATTTAATTTCTGATGATCAAGGTAATTGCATCGGTGTGGTTACATGGTGCTTAGAGGATGGATCAATTCATCGATTTTTATCTCATCAAACAATTCTAGCTACTGGTGGATATGGAAGAGCTTACTTCTCATCCACGAGTGCTCACATTTGTACTGGTGACGGTAGTGCAATGGCTTTAAGACAAAACCTACCTCTTTCTGATATGGAATTTATTCAGTTCCACCCAACAGGAGTTTACGGTGCAGGAGTGTTAATCACTGAGGGAGCAAGAGGAGAAGGTGGATATTTAACTAATAGTGATGGTGAAAGATTTATGGAAAGATATGCTCCAAATGCAAAAGATTTAGCATCAAGGGATGTAGTAAGCCGAGCAATGACTATTGAAATTAGTGAAAATAGAGGCTGTGGAGATAATGCCGATCATGTGCTACTTCATCTTGAGCACATTGATGCTGATACATTACATAAAAGATTACCTGGTATTTCAGAAACTGCAAAAATATTTGCCGGAGTTGATCTAACTAAAGATCCAATACCAGTTCTTCCAACAGTTCATTATAATATGGGTGGTATACCGACAAATTATAGAACAGAAGTTCTAAGGCCAACAGATGAAAATCCAGATAATGTATGTGAAGGTTTAATGGCTGTTGGTGAGGCTGCATGTGTTTCTGTACACGGTGCTAATAGATTAGGAACAAATTCATTAATCGATCTTGTTGTTTTTGGTAAAGCAGCTAGTCTAACATGTAAAGAAAAAGTAAAACCAAATTCTAAAAAAATTGAAATTAGTAAATCAAAAACAGATAATATTATTGAGCGATTTGATAAGATTAGAAACAGCAAAGGAAACTCTACAACTGGAGAGCTTCGTACTTCCATGCAACATATAATGCAGCAAAAATGTGCAGTATTTAGAACACATGATCTCATATCAAAAGGTATTGAAGAATATTCAAAAGTTGAGAGCTCAATGGATGACATAGATATTAAAGACAAATCATTAATCTTTAATACGGACTTGGTCGAAGCTTTAGAGTTACACAATTTAATGGCACAATCAAAAGTTACTCTTCATTCTGCGTTAAATCGAACTGAAAGTAGAGGCGCACATGCAAGAGAAGATTATAAAGAAAGAGATGATAATAATTGGTTAGTTCACTCTTTAGCCTGGTTAAACGATAAGGGAGATGTGAGTATGGGTTCCAGAGGTGTTCATATGAATACTCTAACTAATCATGTTCAACCAATACCACCTAAAAGAAGAGTTTACTAATGGCTCAGTTTACACTTCCTGCAAATTCAAAAATAACTAAAGGGAAAACTCACCAACTAAAAGAACCTGCAAACGATCCAAAGAAACTTGCAATCTATAGATGGGATCCCGAAGATGATAAAAATCCTAGGATAGATAATTATGAGATAGATCAAGAAAAGTGTGGCCCAATGGTATTAGACGCACTTATGAAAATAAAAAACGAAATTGATCCAACTTTGACATTTAGAAGATCTTGCAGAGAAGGAGTTTGTGGTTCCTGTGCTATGAATATTGA
>CACNCX010000067.1 GCA_902619045.1 uncultured Alphaproteobacteria bacterium
TTTAAAGAAAAATTTAAAGTTCCAAAATCTGAAATTCCTAAAGTTGCAAAAATATTCAATGAGGCAAAAAAAGATACGTATGGCTATAAACAAATAGCAAATCAAGTAGGAGATTTATTTTCAGCTAATAAAATTTTATTGGAAGAATTATTAAATAATTTATTTTATATTGCTGCATCTGATGGAAAGGTATCTATTAGTGAAATAGATTTTTTAAGATCAATTTCTAAATCGTTTAAATTTAGTGAAAAAGATTTTCAAAGAATTTTTCAATCAAATTTAAAAAATAGTGAATCTGATCCTTACAAAATATTGGGTGTGAATAGATCAAGCACTGATAATGAGATAAGAAAAAAATGGATAAAATTAAATAAAGAACATCACCCAGATAATTTAATTGCCAAAGGTATGCCTAAAGAATTTATTAAACAATCTAATAAAGAGTTAGCGGCTATTAATATTGCTTACGATAAAATTAAAGAAATTAGAGGAATTTCTTGATACCTAAAGATTTATCTGCCGATAATATTAGTAAAATTTATAAAAAAATTAGACCATTTATTAATCAAACCCCTTTTCTAAAGTGTCCTGATGATATTGATAATTATTTTTCTACTAATTTATTTTTTAAATGCGAATTTTTACAAAAATCTGGTTCATTTAAGGCAAGAGGTGCTATTAATAATATAATTTCCCAAAATCAGAATAAATTTAATAAAGGAATTACAGCAGTTAGTGCTGGAAATCATGCGATCGCTGCTTCATTTGTGGCCAATCAATTTAAATTAAAAAATAAAATTTTCTTATACGAAAGTGCAAATAAATATAGAGTTCAAACTTGTAAAAATTATGGTGCTAACATTATTTTTACAAATCCAAAACAAGCTTTTCTTGATGCTGAAAATGCTAAAAATGAAGGTTACTATTTTATTCATCCTTTTGACGGTCCATTGACATTACAAGGTAGTGCTACCTTGGGGTTAGAAATTGTAGAATATTTAAAATTAATTAATACTAAAATTGACAATTTACTAATTTCAGTTGGAGGAGGGGGATTAATAAGTGGTGTTTCATCGTATATAAAACAATTTTATCCTAAGATTAAAATTATTGGTGTTGAACCTGAAAATGCTAATGGTTTAAATCAAAGTTTAAGAGCTAACAAACCACTAAATAATATTAATGTAAATAGTATTGCTGACAGTCTTTCAGCACCTTTACATATGCAATATTCTTTTGATGTAGCAAAAGAAGTAATTGATGAAATGGTAACTGTTTCTGATGATGAAATGAAAAAATTTATGGTTTTTTGTTATAAAAAATTTAAGTTATTTCTTGAGCCCGCGTGTGTTGCTGGACTTGCTGCTTTAAAATATAAAATTAATAATAAACTTATTGGCAAAAATACAATGGTGATATTGTGTGGCTCAAATATTGATAAAAAAACATGGTCAGATTTAACTAATTAATCTGGAAAATATAAAATACCACCACTTAAATTTTTTTTCACACCTGTAGTATTTTTATTACTTATTTCTAAATTTTTAAATGATCTCATGCCAATATACGCAAACATTTGAGCTTCTACTAAATCACCATTTATTTTATATTTATCAATAAGTTCAATTTTTTTATTCAGTTTATTCATTAATATTTCTTTGAGTAATTTATTTTTTCTTCCTCCTCCAGTAAGTAAAATTCTTTCAAATTTAAATTTTCTATTTTTTAATAATTCTTTAAACCCAATATAAGTCATGTAGTTAGCAGTCATTAGCGCATCATATTTGTTTAATTTAATTAGTTTATTAAAATAATTTCTAAAATAATTTCTATCTAATGATTTTGGGAACTTTTTCTTAAAGAATTTATCTTTTTTGAATTTTTCGATTAATTTATTATCAATCTTACCTTTTCTTGCATAATTTCCATCATTATCAAATTTTTTCTTAAAAAAATAATTGCAAAGATCATCACTTAAACAATTTGCAGGCCCTATATCCGATGATAATAATGTTCTTGAAACTACAGTTGAAAAATTTGCTATACCTCCAAGATTTACTATAATTGCTTTTTCCTTAAATTTTTGTATTAAAAACTTATGATAATATGATCCAATTGGTGCTC